>CAZXPU010000007.1:0-21325 GCA_964642905.1 uncultured Prosthecobacter sp. | reverse complement strand
CCGGCGGTTTTGGCGGGGGCGGCGGTGGTCTGGCCGGGCCCCGGCGGCGCACAAAAGCGTGGCTGCTTATACATGGGAGTTGTTCGCGGTGGCAAGCTGCGGCCCGTGCATGATGACCGCCCTATTGAACCAGGCCTTTTCCTGTGAATCCGTGCCGCCGGAGATGATGGACCGGCTTTGGGCGGCGGGCTGGAGGCATTTTGGCGAGTCCTTCTTCCGTTACAACGTCAGCATGGACGAAGAAGGCGTGAAACAGATCACACCGCTACGCCTGAATCTGGAAGACTTTCGTCCCAGCAAAAGCCAGCGGCGCGTGCTGAACCGCAACAGGGATCTCCGGCATGAATTTGTGCCTGCCTCGATCAGCCACGAGGCTTGTGCCATGTTTCATCGTCACAAGGGTCGGTTTAAGGAGAATGTGCCGGATGAACTGGAGACCTTTCTTTCCGCGAGGCCGGGCACCGTTCCCTGTGAATGTCTGGAATGCCGGGTGTTTGACGGCTCGGATCTGGTGGCGTTGAGCTACCTGGATCTTGGGGAGCAGGCGACTTCCTCGGTTTACGGCATGTTTGAGCCGGCGCATTCGAGGCGCAGCCTGGGGATCTACACGATGCTGCTGGAGATTGAGTTCAGCAGAAGGCGTGGCTGCGCCTTTTATTATCCAGGTTATGCCACTCGTGAGCCAAGCGCATACGACTACAAAAAGCAGTTCCAGGGTCTGGAGGTGCTGAACTGGGAGACGGGAGCCTGGGACCAATGACCGGGGTTGCCGTGCGCCCATGAACGTGCTTCCTGTCCGTCAGCCATGAATCCCTTCCAAATTGATCCTCGACACCTCCCGCCGGAGGGCAGGCAGCTTTCGGGCGTTCTGCCGCCGACCTTCTTTGCCTTGGCTGAGGATGATCCGGTGCGACCCGAATCCCCTCTGAAGTATGAACTTGTGGTCTTGCGGGACGGCGAAGATCTGGTTCTGACCGGCCATTTGGAGGCGGAGTTCAGCCTGGAATGCGGGCGCTGTCTGGAAAGATTCCGTCAGAGGGTGGTTTTGGACCCGTTTGCCGAGGAGATTCCCATTGAAAAGGAGGGCACGATCGACTTGACAGAGGTAGTCAGGGAGGACATCCTCCTGGCCCTTCCGAACTTTCCGCGCTGTGAAGATGGTAACGTTGATCTGCGCGATTGTCCCGCCGAAGGTCGTTTCGAAGCTGACAGTCCTGCTGCAGCTGATGAAGCGCCTGGCGCTGACAAGGGAGTTTGGGATGCCCTTGATCAATTGAAGAACTAATCCCCCCTTCCCAACATGGCCAACCCGAAACGCCGTCAATCCAAAGCTCGTCAACGTCTCCGCCAGGGAGCCAACCGCTGGCGTGCTCCTGTCCTGAAGACCTGCCCTGAGTGCGGCACGTCCGTTCCGGGTCATGTGGCCTGTCCTTCCTGCGGCTATTACAAGGGCCGTCAGGTGCTGACCATCACCGCTGAGGAATAGTCCTCAGGAGTTTTCAGCAACGCGACTTTTGCAGGCGCGGCGGTTTTTTGACCGCCGCGCTTTCGCTTTTTACAGCAACCTGGCGGCAGCCTCCGCAAGCGGACTGCGCTCGCCCTTGTTGAGGGGGACGTGAGCGGCAAAAGGCTGGCCACGCATGCGCTGGCGGGTGTAAACCAGGCCGTTGCTGCGGCTGTCGACATAAGGATTGTCGATCTGCGCCGGGTCACCGACAAGCACCAGCTTGGAGCCGCGTGACATGCGGGTGACGACGGTCTTGGCCTCCAGGGGGGTGAGTTGCTGGGCTTCATCCAGCACAAAAAAGCGATCCGGGATGCTGCGACCGCGGATGTAGCACAGGGCTTCGATTTCGATCACCCCCTGCTGAATGAGCGGGTCGTAGGGGGCGGCAACTTCGGCGGAAGCCGGGGCGTCGGGCAGGAAGCGGTTTTTTTTGCGTTGCGGGCCCTGGTTGTTGTCCACCGGCCGCATGAGCAGATCGAGGGCGTCATAGACGGGTTGCAGCCAGGGGCGCATTTTTTCCTGAAGGGAGCCCGGCAGGAAGCCGACCGTCTGGCCCATGGCCACGATGGGGCGGCTGACGGTGAGGCCGTTGTAGGTGCGGCCAAACACCTGGGACAGGCCGGCGGCCACGGCCAGCAGGGTCTTGCCGGTGCCCGCCTGGCCATAGCAGGTGACCAGGCTGATTTCCGGATCCAGGAGGGCGTCGAGCAGGCAGGTCTGGCCGAGGTTCATGGGTTTCACGGCACGTCCCTGGCCGACCTTGATGGATTCCGGGGTGTGAAGGAGCCGTACGAGTTCGCCCTGGGCGTTCATCTTGGCAGGCATGGAGGCCTTGTCACCGGCGATGAGAAGCACGTAGTCATTGGTCATCAGATCGCCGAGCCTCGTGGAGGAGAGGTTCAGGCGGCCGCTGCTGGCGAATCGCTGAAGTTCATGGCCGCTGACCTCGATCCGGGCGATTTCGAAATTGGAGACCTCCCGGGGCTCCACCTTGTCATTCAGGTAATCCTCGCACTCGATGCCGACGGCGCGGGCCTTGAGCTGCATGTTGATGTCCTTGCTGACCAGGATGACCGGAGGCTGAAGGATTTCACGCTGCTGAAGAACACAGGCGATGATGCGGTGGTCGGTCTTTTCGCTGCCGGGAAAGATGCGCTCAAAGGCACGGACGCTGGGGATCTGGCGGGCGGCTTCGGGGTCATAGGTGACGAGTTTCAGAAGTCCGCCTCCCGGAGTCCTGACGCCTTCCATGATGGAGGCATCGGGGCTGGAAAACACCTTCATGAGCGCCCGGTGGACTTCACGGGCATTGGCACCCCTTTCCGTCATTTCGTTTTTGAAACGGTCCAGTTCGCTCAGCACGTCGACGGGGATGCTGACGTGATGCTCGGCAAACTTGTTGATGCAGCCCGGGTCATGCAGGAGGACGTTGGTGTCGAGAATGAACGTCTTGGCGCCGACCGAGGCGGGGGAGTGTCGATGGCGGGTCACTGATTTGCGCTTTCGAGGGGAAGGGGACTTGGGGCGAAAGCTGGAGGAGACCGGGCTGCCAAGTTCGAGGGGGTTGATGATCGTCGGTGCTGTGGCGGTTTGGTCGTCGCGGTCCATGGTTGTCAGGGTTGGATGCCTTGCCGTGGAAAAGCGTTGATCCGTGGCTTGAGGGGCACTGTCCTCTCCTGGCGCTGGTAGCGTGCCAAGTGTGCTTTTCCACGTTCTAATTTTTGTGAATAGCTCACGGTTCTTCGAAAGCCTGACAAGAACTGGAGCGACCGACAAGCCATTAATTCACAATCCTTAACTTTTTGTGAATAACCCGCCTGCCTGACGGCAGAAGGTCAATTCAAGTTCCAGAGATTGGGTGATCCTCAGCAGCCTGCTGGGCCCGGAGAGGCTTGCGCTACTGTTTGGCCGCGTTGTTTCGGTTCTGAATGTAGGTGCTTTTAACCGCCGTGTAGGGGTCAATGGCATTGGCTTTGGAATCGTTGTATTTGGAGAGCTGGTCGGGCAGGCTGCGGACGGTGTTGCCCGCTGAGGGGATCCAGGCCCACTTTTCGGCATTTTCGCCAAGGGCGAAGGTCCAGTTCACGGGGTTCAAGGCATAATCGCCGACCAGGCCGAGCGTTTCACGGGCGGTGCAAGGGCCGAGAATGGGCAGCACGATGTAAGGGCCATGTCCCATGCCCCAGGTGGCCAGAGTCTGGCCTGAGTCTTCAAGCGGGACGTCCTTCAAGGAGGGAATGCGGTCGGACTGCTTGATGAGGCCCCCGAAACCCGCGAAGGTGTTCACTCCAAACTTTTGAAGCTCCTGGCCGGCTCGCTTGAAGTTGCCCTGGAGGCCGCTGTTGACGAATCTGACAGGGAATTTGATGTTCTCGTAAACATTGTCGATGCCCTGTCTCACCGGCGATGGGAGCACGGTGGTGTAGGTCTTGGAAATGGGCGTGAAGACCCAGCTGTAAAGCTTGTCATTGAAGACAAACGTGGCCCGGTTCAAAGGTTCGATGGGGTCAGAAACATCGGCTGCGCCCTCGTAATCATCCAAAGCATCCGTGGCTGCGGCCGCCTGGCCCTCCTGGGCGGGGGTGGTGTGTTGGGTGGCACAGGATGGGATCAGCAGCGCCGTGAAGATGACGAGGAAAGCGATTTTCATGAAGGGCGGGCGACGGATTGTTCGAGGGAACGAATGACGGCGGCAGCTCCGCCTTGTTTGAAGGTCGAGTCGAGCTGGGAGCGATAGTTGGCGATGAGGCTGACGCCTTCAATGATCACGTCGGCGATCTTCCAGCCTCCAATCTCCTCCATCCGGTAGGTGACGGCATAATGACTGCCTTTGTAAACCAGCGTCGTGGGCACATCGACTCGACCGGGGGCGGGGGCGATGGCGCTCTTGTAGTTGATGACCGGGTGTTCTCCGGGGGTGAACTTGTCGCTGTAGGTGCGGATCACCAGGGTGGTGAAAAGTTCGGTCGCACGCTTTTGCTGGTCGGTATTGAACTGGCGCCAGCCGACGCCAACGGCCCGGCGGGTCATGGTTTCAAAGCTGACATGCCGCTGAAGGATTGACCGGGCGGTGGTCGCCAGGGCGCTGCGACTGGTGACGCGGTCAGCGACCGCCAGAACTTCACCAATGGCTGAGCGCAGTCTTGTTTCAGCGGCGCTGGTGGAAGAAGCG
This sequence comes from uncultured Prosthecobacter sp., assembly GCA_964642905.1. Classification (GTDB taxonomy): domain Bacteria; phylum Verrucomicrobiota; class Verrucomicrobiia; order Verrucomicrobiales; family Verrucomicrobiaceae; genus Prosthecobacter. Next base: position 16,646 of record CAZXPU010000007.1, on the reverse strand, counting down.
CAAAATCCTGCGGCAGGGAAGGCTAGGAAAAGGGGGAGAATGGAACGGCGTTTCATGGAGCGGGGGACTTTCCGGACTCGTTCGCTGAATTGTCAGGATTGTTGCTTACACTGCCAAAAGCCATTTTGCCAATCAAGGATTCAAGATCAACCGAGGATTCTGTCATGGTGATCTGAGCGCCGGGCTTAAGGCAGGTTTCATCCGCACCGGGGGCCAGGGCTACATATTTGTCACCGATCAGGCCGGTGGTCTTGATGGAGGCCATTGTGTCCGTGGGCAGCTTGAGACCTTCCATGACTCGCAGGGTGGCGATGGCACTGTAATCCGTGGAATCGATGCGGATGGATTCAACGCGGCCGACGGTGACGCCGGCGACCAGTACGCTGCTGCCAGTGTTCAGTCCGCCAGCGTTCGAGAAACGAGCCTCCACCAGGTAGGTGGGGCCGCTGATCAGCGACCCGGCCCCCACTTTGGCGGTAAGCCAGGCCACGGCGCTCAGGCCGAGCAGGACGAAAAGGCCGACGAAAAATTCCAGTCTGGAGGCATTCATGGTTCTGAGAAGGAAGGGGGGGGTCCCGTGCGAAGGGCGTCGATGGCCTTGTGCAGGGCTGTCGTGCTGTCGCGGAAATCGCAAACGACAGGATCCGTGGAGGAGGAAAAGGCGGCCGGGCTGCCTGCAAACCGCATGGCACCGGAGTCCAGCAGGGCCACATGGTCACTGATCACCAGGACTTCGGCGACGTCATGGGTGACGATGACCGCCGTGAAGCCGAACTGGCGCTGGTATTTGACGATCATGGCAAAGACGGCGTTGCGCCTGAGCGGGTCGAGGCCTGCCGTGGGTTCGTCAAAGAGCACCAGCTCCGGCCGGGTGACGATGGCGCGGGCCAGTGCGAGCCTCTTCTGCATGCCTCCGGAGAGCTGGCTGGGGTATTTGTCGGCGAAGGCATCCAGCTCAAGCTGCTGCAGAGCTTCGAGGCTGCGTTGACGGATCACGGCATTGCTGAGCGTGGTGGTCTGCTCGAGGGGCAGGATCACGTTTTCCAGGGCGGTGAGTGAATCAAAAAGTGCGTTGCTTTGAAAAAGAAAGCTGCAGCGCCGGCGGAACTCGGCGCGTGCCGAAGGGAGGTCGGCATCCAGGGGGGTGCCGTCAAAGGCGATGACACCCTCGTCCGGGCGTTCGATACCCGCCAGGCATTTGAGGAAGACGGACTTGCCGGTGCCGCTGCGTCCGAGAACGGTGACCACGCTGGCGCGGGGAACCTCCAGGCTGGCGCCCTTGAGCACCTCGTGGTTTCCGAAGCGCTTTTTCACGCCGCGGACATCAAGCAGCAGAGATGGGCGGGCGTCACTCACAGCAGGTAGGACGTGATTACATAGTCGGCGGCCAGCACGGTGATGCAGGACAGCACGACGGCGCGGGTGGTGGAAGCGCTGACAGCCCGGGCTCCGGTGGCCGAACTGCAGCGGTGGGCGTTAAAGCCGTAGTAGCAGCAGAGCGCCACGGTCAGCAGTCCGAAGACGGCGGCCTTCGTGAAGCATTCCTGGACATCGTCGGGCTCGACCGCCCGTTCCACCGATGACCAGTAGACACCGGGCTCAAGACCCAGCATCATTGAACCTGAAAGCCAGCCGCCCCAAAGGCCGACGCTGACGAACAAAGCCGTCTGAATGGGGAAGATCAAAAGCGCCCCAAGAAGACGGGGCGTGACGAGATATCCGTGGGTGCTGACGCCCATGGTCTCGAGGGCGGCGATCTGCTCGGAGTTGCGCTGAATGCCCAGTTCGGCGGCAAGGGCTGAACCCGCCTGGCCGACCAGCATGAGGGCGGCAAGCACGGGGCCGAGCTCACGGACCAGGCTGAGCGAGACCAGCGCACCCAGGAGGCTCTCGGAACCGAAGCGGTTGAGCACATGGTAGCCCTGAAGGCCAAGCACGAGACCTGTGAACATGCCGACGATCAGGATGACCGGCAGACAACGCACGCCTTGTTCAAACATGGCCCTGAGCACACGGTGAAACAGTCTGCGCGTGGAGAAGGCGCTGCGGAACGAGGTGAGGGTGAACACCGCGAAGTCACCCGTTCCCCGGATGAGGGAAAGCGTGAGGCTGCCTAGCTTGCGCACCATGGTTTTTTTAGTCTGGCCCGGCATGGGCGGGATTCAAGCCTGGAGGCCCTGGCTTGCGGAGGTCAGCCGGGCTCCGAAGACGGCGGTTCTTCATCCGGCAGCGGAGGCGGCAGGTTGTCGAGAGTGTTGATCAGGCTGACGGCTCGCTCGATGCTCTTGTCGAGCCGGAACAGAAGCTGGGGGCTGTGCTTCAGCTTCACGCGTTTGTAGAGCTCGCGCTGGATGTTGCCCTTCTCCTTGTTGAGCTTTTCAATCATGGCGGCCTCGTCATGCGCCCTGCCCAGGACGCCGACCCAGACGCTGGCCTGACGCAGGTCCGGGGCGGTGACCACCTCATGAATGGTAAGGACGACGCCTTCAAAACGGTAGCCGCGCTCCAGCACGGTGCTGAGCTCGCGTTTCATGAGTTCGTTCACTCGGTCGAGGCGCTGGGACATCGCAGGGAAGGGGGGGATGATGTTGAATGGCCCGAGTCCGCAGGTCAGAGGGCCTGCGGGATCTTCTCGAGCTCGTAGCACTCGATGATGTCGTTTTCCTCGTAGTCGCTGAAGCCCTGGAGCTTGATGCCGCATTCGAGGCCGTTGCGGACCTCGGGCACCTCGTCGTGGAAGCGGCGCAGCGTCTCGATGCTGCCGTCATAGACCGCCTGGCCGTCACGCAGCACGCGGGCGCGCTGCTTGCGGTCGATGCGGCCGTCGATGACCTGGGATCCACCCACCCAGCCCTTCTGCACCTTGAAGACCTGCTTGACCTTGGCGTGGCCGAGGATCTTCTCGCGCGTCAGCGGGTCGAGCATGCCGGTCATGGCCTCCTTCACCTGGTCGATGAGTTCGTAGATGATGGAGTAGAGCTTGATCTGGACGCCTTCTCGCCGTGCGGTGCTGAGGGCCTTGTTCTCGACCTTGGTGTTGAAGCCGATGATCACAGCGTCCGAGCCGGAGGCCAGGAGCACGTCGGATTCGGTGATGGGGCCGACGTCGCTGTGCAGGATGCGCAGGTTGATCTTCGCGCTCTCGATGTCGGTGAGGCACTTGGTGATGGCCTCCAGCGAGCCGTGCACGTCGGTCTTGAGCACGACCTTGAAGACCTTCTTCTGGCCCTCCTCGATGTTGGCGAAGAGGTCCTCCATGGTGGCCCGGCGGCGGGTGACCAGCTTGGCCTGACGAGCTTCTTCAAGACGCTCCTCGCTGAGTTTCTTGACGGCGCGTTCGCTGTCCATGACGACGACTTCGTCGCCCACGCGGGGCATGTCGCTGAAGCCGACGACCTCGACGGGCATGCCTGGGCGCACCTCCTTGATCGGCTGGCCTCGGTCGTTCATGAGAGCCTTGGTCTTGCCCCAATGCGGGCCGCAGATGAAGGGCTGTCCGACCTTGAGGGTGCCCTGTCGGACGATGACGGTGGCCACGGGGCCCTTGCCGGGCACCATGCTGGCCTCGATGACCGTGGCGCGGGGCGGAGCCTTCGGATCCGCCTTGAGTTCCAGCACCTCGGCCTGCAGGGCCATGGTTTCGAGAAGGTTGTCGATGCCCTGGCCGGTCTTGGCGGAGACTTCCATGCACTCGATGTCACCACCCCATTCCACCGGCATGAGGCCGATATCCTGAAGCTGGGACTTCACGCGCATCACGTTCGCCGCAGGCAGGTCGCATTTGTTGATGGCGATCATGAGCTGCACGTCGGCGGCCTTGGCGTGATTCAGGGCCTCGCGTGTCTGCGGCATGATGCCGTCGTCGGCGGCGATGATGAGGACGACGATGTCGGTGACATTGGCGCCGCGGGCACGCATGCCCGAGAAGGCGGCGTGACCGGGGGTGTCGATGAAGGTGATCGGCTTGCCCTCATGGAAGACGGAGTAGGCGCCGATGTGCTGGGTGATGCCGCCGGCCTCGGCCTGGGTGACCTGGGTCTTTCGGATGGCATCAAGAAGGGAGGTCTTGCCGTGGTCGACGTGTCCCATGAACGTGATGATCGGGGCACGCAGCTCAAGCTTCTCCTCGGCGATCTCCTCGACCACCTGGGCGGGGGGCTCGACAATGACTTCCTCGACCTTGTGGACGCCGGCGCCCTTTTCACGCTTCTCACGTTCAAGGTGGAAGCCGTGTTTCTCGCAGACCTTTTCCGCCACGTCGAGCTCGATGGCCTTGTCGGCGTTGGCGACGAAAACCTTCAGGTTGATGAGGTCGGCGATGACCTTGAAGGGGCGCAGGCCCATCTTCTCGGCCAGGTCCTTGACGATGATCGGGGGCTTGAGATGGATGATCTTCTCGCCGGCCTCGTTGGTCTCGTACTCGGGCGGGGCTGCCTCCACGGGGGCGGCGGGTTTGGGGGCGACTGGAGCAACAACGGGCGCGGCAACAGGGCCCGTGACCGGTCCGGCCTCCTTCAGGCGTGAGATGGGCGGAAGGGCCGTGGTGGTGGCGGCTTCAACAGGTCTCGCGCGCCTGACCTTGGGCTTCTCGTCTTCTTCGAACAGGTTCAGAGCCTCCTTCTTCTGGTCATCGACCGTCTTTTTGGCGGGTTCCGAGGATTCGGACTCGGGACTTTGGGGCTCAGGTGCCGCAACCGGGGCGGGGGCGGGCTTGGCTCCGAGGGCGGGCAGGGCGCTGGCCGTCTTTCTCGTGGCAGTCTTGGCCTTGGGCTTCTCCTCATCAATCAGCGAAAGCACCTCCTTTTTCTTGGCCGGTTTCTTGGCCAGGGGGGTGCTCTCAAGCTCTTCCACTTCAGCGGTCTCGCTGTCGGGGCTGGCTTTGCTGGTTTTTGATGAGGAGGAACGAGGAGGCATGAGGATAAGGAAGCGTCGTGCGAGCTGCTGAAGGGGCTGGCGTAAAGGCGGGGTGGAGACTGTTTGAGGAGAGGCTCATGGCTACTCTCCTGAGGTGGGGGTGTAAGACTGGATGCGTTCGAAGACCTGGCGGGCCAGCTGATCATCACCGGCGAGGGCGTCAATGACGTCCTCAACATCGACCTGACGGAGGACCTGAAGGTCTCCCATGCCGCCCATGACAAGCTTGCGGGCGGTTTCGAGGTTGAGGCCAAGGGTCTTCACAAGATCCTGCGCGGCGTGATCCATCTGGCCTTCAAAGACTTCCTCGGCGTGCTCGTCACGCTCAATCTGGAGCTCCATGCCGACAAGGCGTGAGGTCAGGCGGGCATTCTGGCCACGGCGACCGATGGCCTTGGAAAGCTCGTCCTCACGCACGGTGAGACGTGCGGCCTTCTTGTCCGGGGAGAGCTGGATGCTGAGCACCTTGACGGGCTTCAGGGCCTCCTTGATGAATTCGACGGGGTCCGCATACCAGCGGATGATGTCCACCTTCTCGTTGTTCAGCTCGCGGACGATGTTTTTGACGCGGTTGCCCTTCAGGCCCACGCAGGCGCCCACAGGGTCGACCTTGCTGTCGGCGCTGTGCACGGCAACCTTGGTCCGGTAGCCGGGTTCACGGGCGATGCTGGAGATTTCCACAGTCCGGTCGCCGATCTCGGCCACCTCAAACTCAAACAGGCGGCGCACGAAGTTCACGTGAGCGCGGCTGAGGACGATTTCCGGTCCGCGGGCGCCTTCCTTTTCCACCGCCTTGACGTAGAACCGCATGCGGTCGCCGATGGTGTACTCCTCGGTGGAGACACGCTCTTTGTTAGGCATCACGCCCTCGAACTTGCCGAGGTCCACGACGACGTCGCTCTTGTCGAAGCGGCGGATGGTGCCGTTGACGATGTCGCCGGTGCGATCCTTGAACTCGTCGTAAAGGTTTTCCTTCTCCGCCATGCGCACGCGCTGCATCATGGTCTGCTTGGCGGTCTGGGCGGCGATGCGGCCCATGTTCTGAGGCGTCACCTCAAGCTCGATCTCGTCGCCGAGCTGGGCGTCCTTCTTGCGCTTCAGCGCCTTGTCCAGGGGGATTTCCTCGAAGGGATTGGTCACCTTCTCGACGGCGATCAGCTTGGCAAAGGCGCGGATGGTGCCCTTGTCAGGATCGATGTCGATGCGCAGCTCGCGCGCGGGGCCGATGCTTTTCTTCGAGGCCGCGAGGAGGGCCTGGGAGAGCACCTCGACCATGCGGTCGCGGTCAATGCCCTTCTCCCTCTCGTAGTAGTCGAATAGTGCTTTAAGTTCCGAGGTCATAAAAATCGCTCCATCCCCAGACAAAAAGAGAGCGGGGCGCACCCCACTCTCACGATAAAACAAACAAAGCCCGGGAAAGGAAGTTCAGACAATAAAACGCGTGATTGATTAGGCAAGCTGAAATTCAGACGTTTATCTAAGGCTTTAGCGGTCCGGTTAAGGAACCTTGGTTGCCTGGTTTTGTTCCTTTGAACACTTTTCTCGCAGCTCAGGAAATGGCTGCTTGAGCGTTCATCAGACCGGTCCGCATGACTTCCAGGGGGGCATCTCCACCGAACCAGTGTTCAAATGAAATGGCACCCTGGTGCAGCAGCAGGCTCATGCCGTCGGCGTGCCTCGCGCCTGCCCGGGTCGCCTGCTGGATGAGGTCAGTCGGTCCGTCTGAACGATAGACCATGTCATGGACAAGGTGGCGGCTTTGGAGGCAGTCCGCTGGAAGCAGGGGGGCATCTCCGGCCTTCATGCCGACCGAGGTGGAGTTGACCAGAAGATCGACGTCGGCGAGACGTGAAGCCAGTGGCTCGTGGTCCAGGCTGCAGGTGTCCAGCACGACCGCTTCGGAGGTGAGTGACCGGAGTTCAGTCAGCAGGGGGGCCAGCTTGGATTCGGTGCGATTGGCCAGCAGCAGATGGCGGCAGCCTGCAAGAACGCACTGCACCGCCACGGCCCGTCCCGCACCTCCTCCCGCTCCAAGGATCAACACTCGAAGATCCTTGACCTCCGTCCCGAAGGCTTCCCTGACGCTGCGAAGGAAGCCGGGGCCGTCGGTGTTGTATCCCCAGAGGCGGCCGTCGCGGATCGCCAAAGTGTTGACAGCTCCGAGTCGGGCTGCCAGGGGATCGACGACATCGACGGCATCGAGAGCTTCGAACTTGTGAGGGATGGTGATGTTGACCCCAAGGAATCCCTGCCGGGCGAAGAGACCGAAGGCCTCCTTCACCTGACCCACGGGCACCTGGACCCTGACATACTGCGCTTCAATGCCCCTCGCCATCAGGGCGGGATTGTGCATCTGAGGTGACTTGGAGTGGGCGATCGGATCGCCAATCACCGCCAGTCGTGCGGGAGGGCTGAGCGCGGGGAAGTCGTGAAGCTGGTCGAAGGTGAAAAACGGGGAGGCCACGCGCAAGACATGGCATGGGCTGCGGCTGGTGAAAAGCCGTGAGTTCAACCGTTCTATTCAGGATGGCGACCGCCTTACAGCTTGGGCGGCGTTGGTTTGACAGGGGGCTGCTGTCCGCTGACAATCCCTCTGGCCTTTGTCCGCCGCTTGTAGAGGGTGTCTCCGCATGAAATGTAGAGTTCACTGAGATCCTTGCCTGCAAAGCACAGGTCTTCGGCCGGCTTTGGGGTGGGGATGATGAAATTGACCCGGCCTGCCTGGTCGCAGACCTGAATGCCGAGGCTGCTGGCGACATAGAGCCAGCCTTGGCTGTCCACACACATCGCTGCACGAAGCGACTGTTCCTGCCTTGGCTCCCAGGATGGTTCCCTTTGAAAAAAAGGCTGGGCATGCTGAAACAGGGGAGGGGAGGAACGGAGCTGCACACTGTCAATCCAGCCACCTGGGGCGCTGATGTAGAGCAGTGTCTGGTCCGGCGACAGGCAGAGACTGCCTCCGGAAGTGACCAGGACTTCAGACTGGAGGCTTTCACCATGCCGGAACTCATAGTTGCCCGCAGGATCCACCCTGCCGATCAACGCATCATTGCACCCGGCAAAGTAGAGCCGGCCCAGGCTGTCGCAGCTTAGGCAGGCATGGTTGGAAAAAGGGGAGTCGTACCTGCCGCTCTTGTCGCCAAAGCGGATTTCATCCACGACCTGGCCGTCTGGTGTGACATTCAAAATCCGGGCCTCCTTTTGGGAGGGCAACGCGCTGAAAAAGAGGCGCAGACCGCCGCCCGGTCCGGCCCGAAAGCCGTTGAGCATGCCTTGAGCCTTCACTTTGACCTCCTGGCTTGCTCCCGAGGCGTTGATCCGGGCAAACAACACGATGTCCTTTTCCGTCGAATGCTTTTCGATGAACAGCGTGCCATCGGCGCAGGCGGCCATTCGATTCATCAGGGGGCTGGTGCCAAGGTCAGGGGTGACCGGCTCGTGCAGCACCGTTTCCCACCCGCCTTCGCCCAGCACTTCATATCCCCGCCACTTCGAGGCTCCCTGTGGATTTGCCCTCACCTCCATCGTGGTCCGCCAGTCCCGCCAGAGCCAGCGCATGACTTCCGGGAAGATCTGTGAAGCATGCTTTTGGTTATGCCCGCCCTCGCCCCAGGCATGGTTCACGTCATAGCCGGCCCAGGCGAGGCTGCGTTCCATCATCTGGTTCGCCATCCACCAGTCACCGCAGTAGAGGTTGTTGTCGCCGGTGCCGCTCTGGAGGAAGATGCGCAGAGGCTTCGGCTCCATTTTGCGCACAAGCACGGGCAGGCGGTCCGCGCCATGGATGCCGACGTAGGTGCCGACGCCGGTGAAGACCCGGCGAAAGCGGTCGGGCCGGTGCCAGGCGGTCATGAAGGCGCAGATGCCGCCGCTGCTGTTGCCGGCGATGGCGGCCTGGTTGGGATCCTTGCTCAACCGCAGGCCATGCCTGGCCTCGATGGCAGGAAGGAACTCGTCGATCAGGAAACCAGAGTAGGTGGGGGTGATGCTGTCGTACTCATGGCTGCGATTGAACCTTGGCAGGGCGTTGTCACCGTCTGCCGGTACCACACCCGGCTTGATGAAGATGCCGACAAGAGGCGGGATGTCCTGCCTGGCGATGAGGTTGTCAAAGACGACGGGGGCCTGGTAGATCACACCATCCTGGAAGACCATGAAGGCGGCGGGCTTCGTCTTGTCATGCCCCTGGGGGACATAGATCTGGTACTCTCTTTCCGTGCCCGGAAAGACGCTGTCCTGCGCCGACTTGTGGCTGCCCTTGATCAACGCGCCCTTGGGAATTTCGGTCTGCGGCAGGGAGTCGGCGGTGAGCGGAAACTCGGGTTCGGCGGCAGCGGTTCCAACGAGAAGTGTCAGAAGCAGCAGGAATGAAAGGGGAGGTGACATGACAGATCCGCAGATGGCTGAGATGACTGAGATGGGGCTGGTGGCTGACTCAGGCCTGAGGGAAAGGGTTCAGGCTTCGTGGTGGTAGAAGGGTTTCTTCACGACCTCTGCCGGGAAGCGACGGCCACGGATTTCGATTTCCAGCTGGCTGCCGGGTTTGCAGGCTTCCGTGGGGACGTAGGCCATGCCGATGCCAAGGCCGAGGCTGGGTGACTGGGTGCCGCTGGCGACTTCGCTGACGACGGTGCCGTTGAAGAGCACCGGGTAGTGTGGACGTGGAGGAGGGGTTGTGCCTGTCATCTTGAACCCGGCGAGCCTGCTTGGCAGGCCGGAGGCCTTCTGGGCCTCGAGCACGGCCTTGCCGACAAAGGCCGGCTTGTCCATGGCCACGAAGAAGCCCAGTCCGGCTTGCAGCGGAGTCTTGTCGGGGGCGAGATCGTTGCCGTTCAGCGGGTAGCCCATCTCCAGTCGCAGGGTGTCGCGGGCGCCAAGCCCGCAGACGTTGCCTCCCTCTTCACGAACGGCGGCCACAAACTGTTCGAAGTAGGCCGCGGCCTTTGCGTTGGGCACGAAGAGCTCGAAGCCCTCTTCGCCCGTGTAACCGGTGCCGCAGAGCCACATGAACCCGTCGGTGTCGGCGGAGACCAGGATGCTGTTGTGGGGCGGGAAGGGGGCGTCAGGGCCGAAGACCTTTGTGAAAACGGCGCGGCTGCGCGGCCCCTGGATGGCCAGTCCGGCAGTCCGGGAGCTCAGGTCGGCCATCTGCACATCATCGTCCGGGGAAAGCAGGCCCTTCAGGTGCGACCAGTCCGCGTGGATCATGGAGGCATTGACGACAAGGAAATACTCCCGTGAGCTGGTGCGGTAAAGGATCAGGTCGTCGATGACCCCGCCTTCGTCGTTGAGCATCAGGGAGTACTGGCCCTGGCCGACCTCGAGCCGGGTCACATCATTGGTCAGGGCGCGGTTGAGAAAAGCCGCAGCGCCCTGGCCGCTGACGATGAACTGCCCCATGTGCGAGATGTCGAAGACGCCTGCCGCCTTGCGCACCGCCTGGTGCTCCTGGACGATTCCCGAATACTGCACCGGCATCTCCCAGCCGGCGAATGGCACAATGCGGGCGCCGAGGGTGAGATGGGATTCGTGAAGAGGTGTGCGAAGAAGGGGGGCGGTGGCGTCGGACATGATCCCAGGTTGGAGGGCTGGAGGATGATGTCAAAGGTGTGGCTCAGCGTCCGCCTGGCATTGCATTCGCGCGGATGCGTTCAAAATGAAGGCTTGCCCGCCCCGGCGCCGCCTGGTTAGAAATACATTTAGTTAATCCATGCCATGAAAGCCGGCCTCTCCTCCAACACATGCCTGATCATGGCCGCGGCCGCCTTTCTGTGCGGCTGCGGCACCGTGAAGGACAACGTCCTGATCGCCTATCCTGACAGGCCGCTGCTCCCGGCAGGCCAGGCGGCGCTGATCGACTGGGGGGTCAAGGGCGAGCATGATCTGTTCCGCCGGCAGAACCATCAGTTCCATCTCCTGCGCATCAATGGATATGACGCCGTCAACCTTGGCACATGGAATGGTTACAAGCAGATGGCTGTGAAGCCCGGGCTGACGACTGTTTCCGGCAATCTGATCATGGACGGTCATGTGACGCGCACGGTCAGGCTTCAGGGCGGGCATGAGTATGAACTCCTGCAGGTGCCCTTCATCCAGCATGGCGGGCGGGTCATGACGCCTGAGGAGTGCGCCCCTGTTGCGCTCAGCGCCCTTGTCAGGGCCGTGCCCTCCCTTGCGGGGGCGGAGTCCGAGACGCATAAGATGCTGCTGGGGTACTTCTATTCGCCGACCCTGAACATCAATTCGGACAAGCCGGAGTTCCTGGATACGCTGAAAAACTTCAGGTGCCGCGGCCTCCTGGTGGTGAAGGACAGGACGACCGGCTCCATCTTTACCGCTGAAGATGAGGAGTCGAGGCGGGTTTTTTCCATCCTCCGAGCCCAGGTTCCCAGGCTGATTGAGCAAGTCAGGCAGCCCATCATCCTGCTTCCCGCAGTCAAGAAGGTCTGAAGGGTTCAAGGCCGTCCTTCCAGGCTGCTTGCAGCAAGCCGCCGCGGTTTTGGAAAATCGGCGCACAGGCTCGCCATGGAATGCGGCAATGGTTTAACAAGAGGCATGTCCAAGCCCAGCATCCTCACCACCACGGTTGGCTCCTATCCCGTCCCTGACTGGCTTGCCGCCCTGCCGAGCGAGCAGGCGGTGGTGGATGCCACGCGCATGATTTTTTCCACTCAGCGGCAGGCGGGCGTTGACCTGCCCACGGATGGCGAGCTTTACCGTTTTGATGTCAATCACCCGGACACCAACGGCATGATTGAATACTTCGTCCACAAGCTGGGCGGATGTGACGCCAGGGTCGGTCGGGCGGACACGGCCCGTTTTCGGGCCCGTCAGGAAATGGGCTTCCGCGCGAAGCCTGCCGCCGTGGTGAGGGGGGCTGTGACGGAAGGCGTGCTCAACCTGCCCGAGGACTGTGCGCGAGCGGCCAAGGTGGCGGGGGGCGATTTCAAGTTCACTCTCACCAGCCCATACATGCTGGCCCGCACGCTGCTGGATGAGCACTATCATGATTTTGAAGCGCTGACCCTGGCCGTGGCCGACGCTCTGGCGGCACAGGCGGCCTGTCTGGACTGCGCCTGCGTTCAGGTGGATGAGGCGAACATTCCAGGCAATCCGGCGGACGCCCCGCTGGCCGCGCGTGCGATCAACCTCGTGCTGGATGCCGTGAAGGGGACGAAGGCTGTGCATTTCTGCTTTGGCAATTATGGCGGGCAGACCATTCAACGTGGCGAGTGGTCGGTGCTGGTGGAGTTTCTGAACAGCCTGCATGCCGATCATCTGGTGCTTGAGCTTGCCCACCGGCCGGCGGCGGACCTGGACGCTTTGAAGGACCTGGATCCCAGGATCGGCGCGGGCATCGGCGTGGTGGACATCAAGGTGAACCACGTTGAGACGGCGGATGAGATCGCCCGCCGCATTGAAACGGCCGAGCTGGTGCTGGGTGCGGGCAGGGTGAAGTTCATTCATCCGGACTGCGGTTTCTGGATGCTGAAGCGCAGCGTCGCCGACCGCAAGATCGAGGCTCTGGCGCGGGGCAGGGATCGTTTTCTGGGCCTGGCCTGAGGCGAAGTCCGTCCGGCTTTCTCGACTCAATGCTTCCGTGTCACTTCGGTTGCCGTATAGTTGGGCGTGCCCTTGCTCGAAGCTTCCGATCTCACCCGCAATTATCAACTCGACGCTGCTCCAGTGGCGGCCTTGCGGGGCGTGAGCCTGAAGGTGGAGCGTGCTGACTTCATTGCGCTGACTGGGCCTTCAGGATGCGGGAAGTCGACACTGCTGCAGATCTGCGGCGCCATGGATCGTGCTGACGGCGGTGAACTGCGCCTGGACGGCATGGAGGTGCGATCGATGAATGATGCCGCCCTGACGCGGCTGCGGCGCGAGAAGATCGGCTTTGTCTTTCAGTTCTTCAACCTGCTGCCGACCCTGAGCGTACGCGAAAACATCGCCATGCCCCTGCTGCTTGCGAGGGTGCCTGAGCCCGAGGCTTTTGAGCGTGCGGCGCACCTGGCGGAGCGCGTTGGCATCGCCCACCGTCTGGATCATCTGCCCGGGCAGATTTCGGGAGGGGAGGCGCAGCGGGCGGCCCTGGCCCGGGCGGTGATTCACAAGCCGGGACTGCTGATTGCGGATGAGCCCACGGGCAGCCTGGACAGCAGCAACGGCAGGCGCGTGCTTGAACTGCTTCAGGAACTGAACCGGGAGCTTGGCGTGGCGGTTCTCATGGCCACCCATGATGCCGGAGTGGCCTCGGCCGCGGGGAAAATCCTGGTCATGAAGGACGGACGAATGGTGGAACCTGCCTGATGGTCATGCTTTTCCGCCGACTCATCCTCCGCCCCATGCTCAAGCAGCGTCTGCGCGCCCTGGTCACGATGCTTGGAGTGACGCTGGGCATTGCGGTCATGCTGGCGATCCAGCTTGCCAACCAGGGAGCGATTCGCGGTTTCAGCGCCGCTTTGGACGCGGTCTCGGGCAAGGCGGCGTTGGAAATCGAATGTGCGCCGCTGGGCATCGATGAGAAGCTGCTTCCCTCGCTGGCCTGGCTGCGCGAATACGGCATCGCGGCGCCCTTGATGGAGGCGGATGTGGTGGCGCTGAGTCCGGCCGGACAGGAGACGCTGAGGCTCATCGGCATTGATGCGCTGCGTGATCCGGCTTTGAGGGACTATGCCCTGACGAATGAGGCGACCATGTCGTCCGGTCTCGATCTGATGAAATTCCTGGGTGAGCCAGGCGCGATGATCATCACCCAGGCGCTGGCGGATAGAAACGGGTTGAAGGAGGGGGACGGTTTCGAGGTCCTTGTCGGAGATCGACGCCGGCGGGTGAAGGTTGCCGCCGTGCTTGGGGCCGCCAAGGAGGATGCCAGGGCGCTTGCTCGCCAGTCGCTTGCGGTGATGGACATCGCCCACGCCCAGATGCTTTTGGATCGTGCCGGAAGGATCGACCGCCTGGAGCTGCGTTTGCATGATGGAGTGTCGGTGGAGGCTGCGGAGGCGGCGGTGCGCGGTCGTCTGCCGGATGGTTTGAGCGTGCAGAGGCCGCAGCGCCGGACTTCAGCCGTGGAGAAGATGCTTGCCGCCTTTCACTTCAACCTGGCCATGCTTTCAGGCATTGCCCTCGTGGTCGGACTTTTCCTGATCTACAACACGATTTCGGTTTCCGTCATGACCCGCCGTTCGGAGATCGGCATGATGCGCACCCTGGGGTTGACGCGTCGGCAGGTGTTGATGCTGTTCATGGGAGAGGCGTTCCTGCTCGGGGTTTTGGGCGCGCTGCTGGGAGTGCCTGTGGCCAGGATGCTGGCCGAGGGAGCCATTGCGCTGACTTCGGCCACGGTGGACACGCTGTATGTCGCCACCGCCGCAACCGTGCCGCCGCTCGCTCTCTGGCACTGGCTGGCGGCGCTGGGCATCGCCGTGCCGCTTTCGCTGGGAGCAGCCGCGCTGCCTGCGGCCGAGGCGGCGCGGGTTTCGCCGGTGGAGGCGATTCGTGGGCAGGTTCGGGAACCCATGGGATCAGGAACCTCTGGCGCTGGAAAAGCATGGAAGCTGCTGATGGCATCCCTGGCCTGTCTGGCCGCAGGCTGGCTTGCCGCCCTGCAGCCTCCCGTGAACGGCCTGCCGTTGTGGGGGCATTTCTCCTCCCTCTGCGCCATTCTGGCCGCCGCCCTGGCGGTGCCTGCGGCGCTGCGTCATACGTCCGCCTTGCTGCGCCCTTGGTTAGGCCGGTGGCTTGGCATCGAGGGGCGTCTGGCGGCGTCCCAGATCCGGGCTTCCACGGGCCGCCTGTCGGTCTCCGTCGCGGCGCTCACGGTGGCGCTGGCGCTGACGGCGGCCATCGCGGTCATGGTGGGCAGCTTTCGTCAGACCGTGGTCACCTGGGTCGATGAGACGATGGGCGCGGACCTTTACGCCAGGCCAGGAACACCGCCCCGCAGCAGGAACGCACCGACGTTTTCAGAGGAGACCCTGGACATTCTGCGCTCGCATCCGGCGGTGCTTTCGCTGGACGGCCACAGCTCGCTGGACCTGCCGCATGAAGGCCGCCTGGTGAAGCTGGTGACCGTTGATTTCAATCAGCGGATGCGTGACGCCAGGATGGCTTTCAAGACGGCGGGCGATGTGGCAAAGATTCTGCAAACGGCCCGTGACAAGGGGCGGGTGCTGGTTTCGGAAAGTTTCGCGCTCCGCTTCGGGGTCCGGGAGGCCGGTGTGTTGAAGATCACAACACCCCGTGGTCCGCGTGAGTTTGGCATCGCCGCGCAATTCTATGACTATTCCAGTGATGGCGGAACGGTCATGATGGACCGGAGTGAGTTTGAAAAGTGGTTCGGCAGCAGCCGGCCGACCCATCTGGCCGTGCATCTGAAGCCGGGTTTTGATCCCGAGAAGACACGGGTGGAAATGCTGCGGATGCTCGAAGGCAGGAGCCTGGTCTCCTTGTTCACCAACAGCGGACTGCGTGCGGAGATCCTGAGGATCTTTGACAGCACCTTCGCCATCACCTGGGCGCTGGAGATCATTGCAGTGCTGGTCGCCATGGCAGGTGTCGCGGCAACGATGCTGACCCTGGTCCTCGAACGTCAGGATGAAATCCGTCTGCTGCGCATCGCCGGGGCGGATGCGGGCCAGGTCAGGCGTACGATTGTCATCGAGTCGGGGCTGCTTGGCCTCGTCAGCCAGGTGCTTGGTCTTGCGGTGGGCGTGCTTCTCTCGCTGGTTCTCATCTGGGTGATCAACCCGCAGAGCTTTGGCTGGAGCATCCGATTTCATGCACCCTGGTGGTTTCTCATCGGCTCCACGATCCTCACCCTGGCTTCGACCATGCTGGCGGGCCTCTGGCCGGCGTGGAGGGTGACGCGTCGGCAGGTGCTGGTGGCGGCGGCGCTGCTCACCTTCGCGTGGCTGCCTGCTGCCGTGGCCGAGGACGATTGGAAGCCTGCGCTGCCGGGCTATCGCTATGAATTTCCCCGGGATCACGGGTCACACCCGGAGCACAAGATCGAGTGGTGGTATTTCACCGGCAATCTGACGGATGCCTCGCAGCGACGGTTCGGCTATCAGCTCACCTTCTTCCGCATAGGCGCGGCTTCACGCCCTGCCAATGCCTCGCCCTGGGCCCTGCGTGATGTCTGGATGGCTCACTTCGCGGTCAGTGACGCGGGTGACGGCTTGTATCTTCACGCCGACCGCCTGAATCGTGCCGGCCCGGGCTTGGCTGGAGCCACCCAGGCGCGCGTCTGGAACGAGGACTGGCAGGTGACAATGGCAGCCGATGGCGCCATGCGGCTTCAGGCCTCCGACCGAGAATTCTCAATCGATCTGGCGCTGCAGCCCGGGGGAGCCGCCGTGGTGCATGGGCGTGATGGCATCAGTCAGAAGGGGGAAAGCGCGGGCAATGCGAGCCACTACTATTCCTTGGTGCGAATGCCCACCCGGGGAAAGATCGTCCTGGGCGGGAAGGAGTTCGCTGTCAGCGGCGATAGCTGGATGGATCATGAGTTTGGCACGAGCTTTCTGGAAAAGGGCACGCAGGGCTGGGACTGGTTCAGCGTCCAGCTGAGTGATGGCAGTGAACTGATGCTGTTTCAGCTGCGAGGGGCGGCGCCCGGATCGAATGCGGGGACCTGGATCAGGCCGGACGGAAGCGTGCTGCCGCTATCGAGTGCCGATTTTACACTCGTTCCCGGCAGGGGCTGGAAATCTCCAACGGGTGCCTCCTACCCC
>CAZXPU010000006.1:49537-80421 GCA_964642905.1 uncultured Prosthecobacter sp. | reverse complement strand
ATCTTGGAGCTGGAGACGAAGGCAAGCTTTGATGCAGTGCTGGGAATGTTCAAACCGGTCGGAGGGTCAAAAACCAGAGTTGCGCCGCTGACAAAGTTGCTGCCATTGATGGTAAGAGCCTGGGTGCTTCCGGAAGCCGCCATCGAGGCCGGAGAAACTGTGGAAATCGCCGGACGCGGCCCCACAGTGACCGTGAAACTGCGGGAGTTGGACTCCTGGCCGTCCGGATTGATGACGCGTACAGACCATGTTCCTCCGTCACCGCCATTGTTGAGCTGGTAGGTGATTTTGGCGCTGGAGACAAAGGTCAGTTTCGAGGCGGTGCTGTTGATCTCAGAGCCCGTGGGCGGAGAAAACACCAGGGTTGCGCCGCGAACGAAATCACTGCCATTCAGGGTCAGCGTCTGACTGCTCGTGGACGCAGGCATGCTGGAAGGTGTGACACTGGAGAGATAGGGTTCCGGCCCGGCCATCTGAAAGAAAAGATATCCACTGAAACCACTCCAGCCGGAGGCGTTGGTGGCGCGCATGTTCCACCGGTAGCGGTGTCCTTCGGTCAATTTTCCTGAAGGCAGTGTGAAAGATGTGCCCTTGGGGACGGAATCATTGTCATAAATGAGCGAACCGCTGGTCAGGTCTCGGATGTAAAGGCCGTAACCTGTGGCGCCGGAAACGGCGGACCATCTGAATGTTGGGGTAAAGTCGGTGATTAGATCGCCTGGTTCATTCGCATCTCCCGGGGAGGAGAGCGAAGGCGTGCCGGGAACGGCACCATAGACCATGCCACCGCATGCTAATGCCATACATGTAACGAAATTCCGAAGTGTTACGTGAAAGTGCATGCTCTGATCATCAAAAACAGCGACAGGCAGGTCAAGCCTTGAGATGAACGGACCTCTGGACACTTCGAGCCGGCGCGGCCAAACCAGATGCGATCTCCCGGCTCAGGCTCTTTTTCGAATCAAGCGCGCTAAGCAGCTGATCACCAACGCACGAATGCCTCAATTCGGCTCGACATCCACTTCACTCGAAACACTCTAAACACTTCGGCCGACCATGTCAGCACCTACCCTGATCTCAGGCACTGCGTCCACTGTCTTCTGACAACAAGACATGACCCAAGCCCGGCTGCGAACACGTCGACCTTGAACCTCACGGCAGATGAACGGGCGCCTCAGGGCTGCATCCAGGCAAACAGCCGACGCACGTTTTCCTGCCCCTGCCGGTGGGCTGTGACGGCATCCAGCGTATGCGGCGATCCTTCCTCCACCGCCTGCTCCAGCACCAGGTGGGGACGGATGCCACGCTCCTTCAGCCACATCGACAGCCTGGCGTAGTCGATGTCACCCTCCGCCGTGAAGACCTCGTTCCAGACACCGCCGCTGGACTGGCGCAGGTGCAGCTCGACGATGCGGTCGCCGTAGTGCTTCACCGCGTCAAACAGCGCCACCTGGGAGTTGCCGCAGCCCCGGTAGATCCAGTGCGCGTCGAGACAGAGCTTCACGTTCGCAGGATCCGTGGCCGTCAGCATGTGATGGAACTCACGGGCCCCGGCGCGCAGTTCGGCATCATGATTGTGGTAGGCCAGCGTCAGGCCGATCTTCTTCAGCCTGGCCCCTAAATCATTGAGCTGGATGGCCTGGAAGCGGAGCTGCTCGTCCGACTTGTCCTGGGTGCCACCCCAGCGGATGGGCGAGGGGTTGGTCACCACGATCCGGCAGCCCAGCTCCAAGGCCTGACTCGCGATCTTCATCACCTGCACCAGGCATTCAGGCCCCTGCCCCTCATCGTGCAGCGTGCTGTTCACATAAAGCGATCTCATCTCCAGACCGTGCGCCTTGAGCCTTTCTCCCAGGCCCGCAAAGTCCTCCGGGCTGCTGAAGATGCCTTCATAACCCTGGACACCCGCCGAGCCGGCCGCCGCCAGCGCCTCGTCCGAGAACAGCTTGAAGGCCTGGTTTTCACGTTTGGCAAAGGTGCCCCAGGGATAGGAGTTCGTGGCCACATGCAGCCCCTTGGGCGGCATGATTTCCGCCGCCGAACTCAGGGTGGCGGCCAAACAGGGGATAAACTGGCGTCGCTTCATGCCAGCCAAACAAACATTGCAATCCGGACGCGCCAGCAAAAGCCGCGAGAAAATGTCCTCCTTGGACTGCGGCGCCAAAGAATCACAGATCGGGCTTCAACTGGATTCATAGCGCCTTTCGCGGAGCCGGTATTGTTGCAGGCTGCTGCTGGGTTTGTCAGGCAGCGTGCGTTCGATCAGACCTGCCTCCAGGGCCGGTCGCAGGCAGTTCTTGCAGAAAGTGGGGCGGTGCTTCAGCCCCAGCTTTTTCATGCAGGCCAGGGCGGTCAGCGGCTGCTTGCCCAGGCACTTGAGCAAGGCCTTGACTTGGTCGCTCACTTGGTCGGTGGCAGCGGCTTCATGCAGAGCTTGCAGCAGGGCGGAGAGCAGAAATTCAATGAAGGCCGTGGACTGCCCCGCCCTGTCGCAGGTCGCCAGCGCGGCATCGTATTCCTCCTGCCGCTCACGAATCACCGCCTCGACCGGCCGCCAGGCCAGCAGCGGCTTCCAGCGGCTCAGGATCAGCGTCTGCCAGAGCCGCCCCATACGACTGTTGCCATCAGCAAAAGGGTGGATGAACTCCAGCTCATAGTGAAACACACAGCTCGCGATGAGTAGATGCGTGTCTGTTCGCTTCAGCCAGCTCAGAAGATCGTTCACAAGGCTCAGGCTCCATGGCAGAGTTTTGGAGGGCTGTCATTCTACTGAGTGCCGGGCATCTTTTAACAATCCCCGTTCGAGCCCAACTGCATCGAAGGCCTCCCACACGTTCACGAGCTGAAGCTCATGACTAAAAAGACCCCTCGGAAAAGTGCACGATGTTGGGCGGTGCTGGTCGCTCATAGAAGAGTCTGAACGCCCCGGAATTGGAAACAAGGCAAAGCGACACGGCGCAGCGCATGGTTGAGGATCGAGGCCATCGCCAATCCTGTGCAACCGCCATGTCCCAGCCTCTGCCTTCTCGCGTCCTTCCAGGACGCGGTGAAGGTGGATCGTGGGTGGGCGTTGGGGCCCGGTGGTTCTCGCTCGCCAAGCCTCGCTTCACCACCGGCTTGTCTCTTTCGAGACTCCGGCTCGGAGAAATCGGCATCATGACAGAACACGAGGGAAAAAGTGCCAGGTCTTTAGCACACCGCCTGCTCCAGCACCAGGGGCGGCCGGAGACCGGGCCGGCCAACAAAAAAGCCATGCAGGAACAGGTCCTGCATGGCCTTGAAGGTGACGGATGAGGGACGTCCTCAGTTCAGCACGGAGGCGACGTTGCCGACGATGTCCTTGCCGGGCTTGAGGGTCTTGGCTCCGGGGGTCCACTTGGCGGGGCAGGCCTCGCTCGGGTTGGCCATGAGATGGACGTTGGCCTCCATCTTGCGGACGAGCTCCTCGGCGTTGCGGCCGACGTTGTAGAAGTTGACCTCGGAGGAGACCAGCTTGCCTTCGGGATTGATGATGAAGGTGCCGCGCAGGGCCAGGCCGGTGCCGTTGTCATAGACGCCGAAGAGACGGCTGACGGTGCCGGTGGGGTCGGCGGCGAGCGTGTACTTCACATTCTTCATCAGGCCTTCGGTGTTGCGCCAGACCATGTGCGCAAACTTGGTGTCGGTGGAAACCGCGATCACATGGGCGCCAAGAGCGGCCAGGCGCTCCTGCTGGTCGGCCAGGTCGGCCAGTTCGGTGGGGCAGACGAAGGTGAAGTCCGCCGGGTAGAACACGAGGATCGTCCACTTGCCGGCCTTCTTGATGTCCGCGAGGGACACCTTGCTGAAGTCGCCATGCGTGGGCTCGTAGGTTTCCATTTCAAAGTCGGGCACGACGGCGCCGACGGAGGCGGTGAGGTTGCATGAGTCCATAGGGGTGTGTAGGGGGAGATAGAACGCTGGGGGCGCGACCTTTGACGCCCGGAAGTTCTCCGGTCAACCGCTTTGCCGCCGTCTGAGGTCAATCCGGGTCGGGCGTGTAGGCGGGAAACCCATCACGCCAGTTCAGGTGCTGCATCGCCCCCTCGATCTCCTCGTCAGAGAGCTGGCTGATCCGGAAAACGCGGCCCTTGAAGGTGCCGAGGGTGCCGTTTCGACCTTGAATCAGATTGCGGATGGTCCCCTCCATGTCGCCGGGCTCGATGACCGTGGCCCCCGCCGCCGAGGCGCCCATCGTCAGGGCGGTGATCTCCTGGGCGTTGCGCTGGTTGCGCACCTTGAGCAGGACATCCCGGTGATAGCGGCCGTAAAAGGCGATCACCGAGGCGGCCATCATGCTCATCACCGCGATGACAATGAGCATTTCCACCACGCTGAAGGCCTGGCTGCGGGCTGGGGATGAGTGTTTCTGCGGAGGCGTTTTCAATCGGGGGCCGCGTACTGTCCGGCCTTTAAGGCACAAATCAATCATTTGGTCGCGCAAGCGTATCTGTCGCCGCCGGGAACGCGCCAACGAAACACGCCGGCCTGAAGAATCGCGCAGCTTGCCAGCGTTGGTTTGCAGCCATCATGAACACCTCCCGCCGCCAGTTCCTCAAGTCCGCCGCCCCTCTGATCCTGCCCGCCGCCACGCTGGGCCGCGCGGGGGCTGTTTCACCCAATGGCAAGGTGCGCCTGGCCTGCATCGGAGTCGGCGGCCAGGGCACGAGCAACCTGCGCGCCTTCCTGGCCGACGAGCGCGTGCAGGTCGTGGCGATCTGTGACGTCGACGGGCAGCATCGCGACCGCGCCATGGAGCTGGCCAAGCTGACCAAGGCCGACTGCTACAATGACTTCCGTGAAGTGCTGGCCCGCAGCGATGTGGACGCCATCATGAACGCCACGCCGGACCACTGGCACGCCCACATCGCCGTGGCGGCGGCGAAGGCCGGCAAGGACCTGTATTCGGAAAAGCCGCTGGGTGCGAGCATCGGCGAAGGCCGGGCCATCTGCGACGCGGTGAAGCAGCATCAGCGCGTGCTGCAATGCGGCACCTGGCGGCGTTCCGGCCTGAAGGTGCGCATGGCCTGCGAGCTCGTCCGCAACGGCTACATCGGCGAGCTCAAGGAGATCGAAGTCGGCGTGCCCGGCACCTTTGCCATCCGCGGCGGCTTCACCGGCCTGGAAGGCCCCGAACCCGTGCCCGCCCATCTCGATTACAACCTGTGGCTGGGCAGCGCCCCCGAACGCCCCTACACGGCGGCGCGCTGTCATTTCAACTTCCGCTGGATCGACGAATACGCTCCCGGTTACATCACCGACTGGGGTGCGCACTTTGTCGATGTCGCCCAGTGGGGCGCGGGCATGGACGACACCACGCCAGTCGAGGTCAGCGCCACCGAGGTCAAACGCCGTGACAAGGGTCTCTACGACGCGCCGGAGCAGTTCCGGCTTGAATACCGATATTCCAACGGCGTGAAGATGACGATGTTCAGCACCACGGACAAGGCCACCTATGGCACGCGCTTCATCGGCAGCGAGGGCTGGGTCTTCAGCGAGTCCGAGCAGCTCAAGGCCAGCTCCATGGACATCCTGCGCATCAAGATGAAGGAGGGCGACACGCGGCTGTACGTGTCGAAGCATCATCACCGCAACTTCATCGACGCCGTGCTGGAGCGCGGCCGCACCGCCGCGCCCGCCGAGATCGCGCAGCGTGCCGCCATCATCTGCCACATGGGCTCCATCGCCGCCCGGCTGGGGCAGCCGCTGAAGTTTGACCCGAAGGCCGAGCGTTTCGAAGGCAGCGAGGCCGCCAACGCCCTGCTCACCCGCCCGATGCGCGGCCCCTGGACGATCTGACCACCGCGCCATGAAGCCCCTGCTGCTCCTGCTCCTCACCGCCGCCCTGACGCGCGCCAGCGAACTTCAGCTCACCCTGCCGCCCGTGGTCTATGCGACGCCGGACGTGCAGATGAGCCTGTATCATGACAACCTGGTGCTCACCCAGACGCCGGAGAAGTACCGCTTCGAGTTCAAATGCGACGTCGGCAAAAACGAGGCGCGTCGATGGACCGTGAAACCGGCGGACGCCGATGTCGGCGACCATCCGCTCGAGGTGCGGGTCAGGGATGCCGGCGGCGCAGTGCTGGAAAGCGGGCGCACCGTCCTGCATGTCTCGCCGCGCAAGGCGGGCGAAGGCGGGTCACTGCGGCTGCTGATCGTCGGGGACAGCCTCACGCACGCCAGCATCTACCCGAATGAAATCGCCAGCCTGCTGTCGCGCCCGGGCAATCCGGCGTGGCGGATGATCGGCACGCATCATCCCGTGGCGGCGCTGCCGAAGGTCAGCCATGAAGGCTATGGAGGCTGGAGGTGGACCGACTTCCTCACCCGCTTTGACCCGAAGCCACCGGAGGTGACCGCCGGCCCGCTGGCCCGCAAGGCCACCAGCCCCTTCATCTTCCCCTCCGGGGACGGCAAGACGGGCGTGTTTGACCTGGCGCGCTATTTCAAGGAGCACGCCGAGGACCGCCCGCCGGACGTGGTCACCTTTTTGTTAGGCATCAACGACTGCTTCGGCGCGAACCCGGACAAGCCGGACGAGAAGATCAACGAGGTGCTCGACAAGGCGGACCTGCTGCTGGCCGCGTTTCACAAGGCCGCCCCGGACGCGCTGCTGGCGGTCGGCCTGACCACGCCGCCGAACGCCCGGCAGGAGGCCTTCACCGCCAACTACAAGGAGCGCTACCCGCGCTGGGGCTGGAAGCGCATCCAGCACCGGCTGGTGCAGCGCATGCTGGAGCGCCTCTCCGGCCGCGAGAAGGAGGGCATCCACCTGGTGCCGACGGAATTGAACCTGGATCCCGTCGACGGTTATCCCGTCAACAACGGCGTCCATCCCAACCCGGCGGGCTACGCCCAGGTCGGCGCCAGCTTTTACTCCTGGATGAAGTCGCGCTGGTAGGCACGCGGCGCGCCATCTTTTCCGTTTCCAAGCCGCGCTTCCCGCATTCAGTGCGGCTTCACCCATGGCTAACATCGTCCTCGGCATCACCGGCTCCATCGCGGCCTACAAGGCGGCGGACATCGCCAGCCAGCTCACCAAGGCCGGCCATCAGGTGACCTGCGTGCTGACGCGCGAGGCGCTGGAGTTTGTGACGCCGCTGACACTGGCCACGCTGTCGCGCCGTCCGGTGGTGTCCGATCTTTTTGCTGAAAAGGAAGGCTGGCAGCCCGGGCACATCCAGCTCGCCGACGAGGCCGACCTGCTGCTGATCGCCCCGGCCACGGCCAACGTGCTCGCCGCCCTGGCGCACGGGTTTGCCAATGACGCCCTCACCGCCATCGCGCTCGCCACCCGGGCGCCGGTTCTGATCGCGCCGGCGATGAACGGCAAGATGTGGCAGCACACGGCCACCGTGAGAAATGTCGAGACCCTGAAGGGCTGGGGCGTGAGCTTTGTGGAGCCTGCGGAAGGCTTGCTGGCCTGTGGTTATGAAGGCGTCGGAAGGCTGGCGCCCGTGGAGGAGATCGTCGCGGCGGCCCAGGCGAGGCTGGCCTAACAGAATCTTGGCAGACCGCGGCGGCGGCTCTGGAAAACCGCGCCTTTTTCCTGTTCATCCCGCCATTCCTGGCAATCCTTCACGCCCTTCCGAAACCATGCCCAACGGTCCCATTTCCACCAAGCTCTTCGACCTTGCCAAGCAGGTCATCCCCGGCGGCGTCAACTCGCCCGTGCGCGCCTTCCGCAACGTCGGCGGCGACCCCTTCTTTGTTCAGCGCGCCAAGGGCTGCCGCATCTGGGATGTCGACGGCCGTGAGATGATCGACTTTGTCGGCACCTGGGGTCCGGCGATCCTGGGTCATGCGCCGGTGCCGGTGATCGAGGCCATCCACACGGCGGCCAAGGAGGGCGTGAGCTTCGGCATTCCGAACCCCTATGAGGTGAAGATGGCGCAGACCATCTGCGAATGGGTGCCCTCGATTCAAAAGGTGCGCATGGTGAGCAGCGGCACCGAGGCGACGATGAGCGCCATCCGCCTCGCCCGCGGCTTCACAGGGCGGCATCGCCTGGTGAAGTTTGACGGCTGCTACCACGGCCACAGTGACAGCCTTTTGGTTGCCGCCGGCAGCGGCGCCCTGACCCATGGCAATCCGGACAGCGCCGGCGTGCCGCCCGCCTTCGCCGAGCTGACCACCGTGCTGCCCTTCAATGACGAGGCCGCGCTTGAGGAGCTGTTTGAGAAAAAGGGCCATGAGATCGCCGCCCTGATTGTTGAGCCCTATCCTGCCAACGCCGGCCTCATCCTGCCGCGGCCCGGTTTCCTGCAGAAGCTGCGGGACATCACCGCGAAGCACGGCGCGGTGCTCATTTTTGACGAGGTGATGACCGGCTTCCGCCTCGCCAAGGGTGGCGTGCAGGAGCTGGAAGGCATCACGCCCGACCTCACCTGCCTGGGCAAGGTCATCGGCGGCGGACTGCCGGTGGGCGCCTTCGGCGGACGCGCCGACATCATGGACCATCTCGCTCCGCTGGGGCCGGTGTATCAGGCGGGAACGCTCAGCGGCAATCCGGTCGCGCTGGCCGCCGGCCTGGCCCAGCTGCGTGAGATCGACCGTCAGAAAGGTTACGCCTACCTGGAGGAGATCGGCCAGGTCATGGAGCAGGCCGTGCTTGAGGTGCTGAGGAAGAAGGGCCTGAACTACCGCTGGTATCGGAAGGGCAGCATGTTCTGCCTCTTCTTCACGGAGAAGGAGGTGCACAACCTCCAGGACGCCAAGACCTCCGACCTCGCGGCGTTCCGGAAGTTCTTCCACCACTGCCTCGACCACGGCGTCTACTTCGCCCCCAGCCAGTTCGAGACCGGCTTCATCAGCATGGCCCACGCCAGGGCCGACATGGAGCGCACGGCCGAGGTGGCGGCCGAGGCACTGGCCGCGATCTAATCCAAAACAGAGACGCTCATGTCCTCCCCGCGCTTTGCCGTCGCCCAGCTGGATGAGATCCCGCCCACGCCCTGCCCCTGCGGCCAGGCGCGGAGGGCCTTCAAGGAGCCCTGGAACACGCTGGCCACCGTGCACCTCACGGACATCCACGCGGACAGCCGGGCGCACTACCATGAGAAGATGACGGAGATCTACATCGTGCTGGAGGGCGAGGGCCATCTGGAGGCCGATGGCAAGATCATCCCGCTGAAACCGATGACGACCGTGATGATCCGCCCCGGCTGCGTGCACCGCGCCGTCGGCAGGCTGAAGATCATCAACGTGCCCATGCCTCCCTTCGACCCCGCTGACGAGTTCGAGGTCTAACCTTGAATGCCGTCACCGGAAAAGGCGCGCCCGGATGGCATCCTTCGAGCTTGCCATGAGCGTGTTTTGCCCTCAAAACGTGCTTTCAAGCCATGCCGGACACGACTCACGCCGCCCCTTTTCCAACCGCCGAGGAACTCGGTGCGGCACTTCCCCAGTATGATGTCGAGGAGCGCCTCAGCATCGGCGAGGAGAGCGCCATCTATCGCGCCAGGCAGCCCGCCCTGGAAAGGGCGGTGATGATCCGCGTGATGGCCGAGCCCACGGCCGAGGCCGCCGCCCGGCTCATGGAACGGCTCCGGGCCAGGGCGCGCCTGGTGCATCCACGCGTTGTGGCGGTTTATGATTTTGGCCGCACGATCACGGGCAGCCTTTACCTGGTGACCGAGCACGTGGACGGCGGCATGCTCAACGAGCTGATCCAGGAGAGGCAGGTGCCGCCGAAGCTCGCCTTCACCCTGGCCCTGCAGCTGTGCGATGTGCTGACGCTGCTGCACGGGCAGGGCAGCACGCATGGTGCGCTCTGCACCCGCACCCTGCTGGTCGACCAGGAGGGACAGATCAAGGTCACCGGCATCGGCATGTGCGTCACTCCAAGCGGCGAAATCTCCTGGCTGCACGAAGGCACGGCCTCCCAGGAGGAGGATCTTTATGCGCTGGGCCTCGTGCTGCATGAAATGTTCGGACGCGAGCCCCTTCCGGAAGACGGCAAGGTCTCGCGCAACCTGCCTCCTGCCTTTGGCGCGGTCATCCGGCGCTGCGTCCATCCCGATCCGGCGCGCCGGTTTGCCAGCGCCGAGGAGGTCAAGGCCGCCCTGGTCCTGGCGCTCCGCACCCAGCAGCAGGGCGCGACGGCCAAGGCCGCCACTGCGCCGCCGGCCACCTCCCGTTCAGCTGCACCCGCCGAGAACAGAACACCGGCCTCCCAGCCGCCTGCGCAGGCCGCGGCTCCTGCGGCGGCGCCCGCTGTCCAGGCGCCCGCACAGCCCGTTTACGCCCCCCCGCGCTACGCCCCAGGCCGGCCGCCGGCTCCCGTGGTGCGCGCCCAGCCCTCGTTCCTGCGCAAGCTCGACGACTTCCTCTGGTCCTGCCTCAAGGCCGGCATGCACCTAACCATCTTTTTCGTCACCGCCAGCGTCCTCCTCGTCTTCCACGTCATGAAGGACAAGATCGTGCTGAACCCGGACGCGGAGAAGGACAAGCCCGCCGAGGCCGCCCTGCCAGGAGAGGTGCTGGGCAGGCTGCCAGAGGCCCCCGTGCTGCCCCAGGCTCCCGTGACACCGATGTCCGCTCCGATCACCCTGCCGACGCCCATGACGCCGGCTCCGGCCGCCTCGTCGCCCAACGACTCGGCCCTGGCCGCCCTGGAGGCCGATTACAAGGCCGCCGTGCAGGCGGAGGCCACCGCCGCCCTCGACAAAGTCCGGCTCAACGACCTGCCCGCCCTGCAGCAGGAACTGCAGCGTCTTCAAAACAACGAGCCACTGCCCGCCACCGATGACCCAGGCCTGCCCCCCGCCCTGAAAAAGCTTCGTGAGGATTATCGACAGAAGCGTGCCGCATTGACGAAATAAGTCATGCACCCTTCCCCAGAATCCTCTGTCATGCCGCGCCTCCTGCTGATCCCGCTGTCCGCCCTCGTCCTCCTCAACCCTTTGTCGGCCGAAGACTGGCCTGAGTGGCGCGGCCAGGGCGGCCAGGGTGCCAGCAACGCCCGGAACCTGCCCGAAACCTGGAGTGAAACGAGCGCCGTCACCTGGCGCGCCGAGCTTCCCGGACGAGGCCACTCGACTCCCGTCATCGCCGGCGACCGAATCTGGGTCACCACCGCCCTCGAAAAACCGGCGAGCGAGGCCGTTGCGAAAGAGAAGCTCAAGACCAACACTGGCGATCAGCCTGTCACCGTCATGGACAGCGTCAGCATCCGCGCCCTGTGCCTCGACAAGGCCACCGGCAGGCTGCTGCACGACATCGAGCTGCTGAATGTCAAGGAGCCGCAGTGGGTGCATCAGCTCAACAGCTACGCCTCTCCGTCGCCCATCTTGAGCGAAGGGCGGCTCTACTCCAGCCACGGCAGCTTTGGCACCGCCTGCCTGGACACAAGCACGCTCCAGGTCGTCTGGAAAAACGAGGAGCTGCACGTGATGCATGAGAACGGCCCAGGCTCCACACCCGTGCTCTGGCAGGACAGGCTCATCGTTCACTTTGACGGAAGCGACCAGCAGTTCATCGCCGCCTTTGACAGCGCGACCGGCAAGGTGGCCTGGAAGACGGCCCGCAGCGGCGAGATGGACCCGCGGCCCCAGCAGAAGAAGGCCTATGGCACGCCCCTGGTGGTCACCATGAACGGCGCCCCCGTGGTGGTGAGCCCGGCCGCCGACTGGATCTACGGCTACGAACCCGCCAGCGGCAGGGAGCTCTGGAAGATCCCTTATGGCGAACTCGGCTTCTCGATGAGCGTGCGCCCCGTGGCCGATGACGAGCGCGTTTATTTCAGCACCAGCTTTGGCAAATCCCAGGTCATCGCCCTCCATTATGCTGGCCGCGACACGCCTGAGATCGCCTGGCGGAACAACAAGAACGCCCCCAAGATGTGCTCGCCTGTGCTGGCGGGCGGACTGCTTTTTTACGTCGACGACGGCGGCATCGTCAGCTGCGTCGATCCCAAGACCGGTGAAGCGCATTACCGGGAGCGCATTGGCGGCAAGTTCAGCGCCTCCCCCATCCTGGCCGATGGCAAAGTCTATTTTGCCAGCCGCGAAGGCGTCGTCACCACGCTGCCCGCCTCCAAGGAGTTCAAGATCCTCGCTCAAAACAGCCTCGAAGGTTCCCTGATGGCCAGTCCGGTCGCTGTGGACGGCGCACTTTTCCTACGCACGGACAAGGCTCTTTACCGCATCGGGAAGTAGTCACGGCCAACGATGGACAGGCGGGGATTTCTCCCCACCATGCGCGTCCTTTGTCCCTGACAAAACCGCCCTTGAAGCCCCTCGTCCTCATCCCCAGCTACAACACCGGCCGAATCCTGCCCCGGACCGTGGCGGATGCCCTTGCCCGCTGGCCGGACGTCTGGGTGGTGATGGATGGCAGCACAGATGGCAGCGAGGCCCTGCTGGAGCCGCTTCAGAAGGAGCATCCCGGACTGAAGGTGCTGCGGCTTGAAAAGAACAGCGGCAAAGGCAGCGCCGTTCTGCACGGCACCCGGCAGGCCGAACAAGCGGGGTTCACCCATGTGCTGACGCTGGACGCCGACGGCCAGCATCCTGCGGAGGACATCCCCAGGTTCCTGTCGATGGCCGAAGAACATCCGGAGGCCGCCATCATGGGCTGCCCGGTTTTTGGACCGGAGGCGCCCGCCGTCCGCGTGCAGGGCCGCAAGATCTCCAACGGCTGGGCCAACCTGGAAACCCTGAACTGGGGCATTCCAGACTCTTTGTTCGGCATGAGGCTCTATCCGGCGCCCGCCCTGCTGAAGGCCTTCCGCGGGACTTTCTGGGCGCGCCGCTTTGACTATGACACGGAAATCGCCGTCCGCCTCGCCTGGCAGGGCGTGCCCATGCTCGCCGTGCCGACCCGGGTGCGCTACCTGAGCGCCGAGGAGGGTGGCGTCTCCCAGTTCCGCTACTTCCGTGACAACTCGGTTCTGACCTGGATGCACATCCGGCTGCTCCTCGGCTTCGTCCTGCGCCTGCCCGTCCTGCTGCTGCGCGCCCGCAACCCCCTGAAGCCATGAAGCCGGTCACACCAACCCGTGCCGACCTGGATGACATCGCCAGGTTGTGTGACGAAAACTGGGATCACTACTACACCCGGGCGAAGCTGCGCAGCGACCCGGTCTACGCCGCCGTGATGCGCGAGATCGCCGGCACCGAGGCCCCGCTGCTCGACATCGGCTGCGGCATCGGCCTGCTGTCCCATTACCTGCACGCCTGCGGTCATGCGGCGCCTTTCACAGGCTTTGACTACGACGAACGCAAGATCGTCTCGGCCCAGGCCATGGCCGCCAAGGCAGGACGCCCCGAACTGAAATTCACCGCAGGCGACGCACGCCACGGCCTGCCGGCATTCTCCGGCCATGTCGTCATCCTCGACATCCTGCAGTTCTTCACCGAGGCCGAGCAGGACCGTTTGCTCAGCGATGCCGCCGCCCGTGTGGCCAGGGGTTGCAAGCTGATCATCCGCTCCGGGCTGCAGGATGACACCTGGCGTTTTCGTCTCACGGTCCTGGGCGACTACCTGGCCAGGCTGACCTTCTGGATGAAGGCGGGCCCCACTCGTTATCCGGACGCCGAACAGTTTCGTCGTGTACTGACAGCGGCGGGTCTGGAAGTGCGCATTGAGCCCATGTGGGGAGGCACCCCGTTCAACAATTATCTCATCGTGGGTTCACGCAAGGCGTGAATGATGCCGGACCGGCATTAAGGCCATGCCCAGATTGGTTGCTCCACCCGGCTTGCCGGGGTCGTTTTAACGATGATTCTTTCCCCAGCCATGAATTCCTCCCACGACGTCATCATCATCGGCGGCGGCCCTGCCGGTGCCGCCACAGCCACGATCCTGGCCGAAAAAGGGCACCGCGTACTGATCCTCGAGCGTGAAAAATTCCCACGCTACCACATTGGCGAGTCGCTCATCCCCTTCACCTTTGGACCGCTGGAACGCCTCGGCATGATCGATCGCATGCGCGGCTCGCACTTTGTGAAGAAATACAGCGTCAACTTCGTCCAGCCGGACGGACGACGTTCCCAGCCGTTCTATTTCTACACCCGCTACGACCGCGAGACCGTTGCCCAGACCTGGCAGGTGATGCGTTCCGAGTTCGACCTGATGCTGCTCAACAACGCCCGTGAAAAGGGTGCCGAGGTGCGTGAGGAAACCACGGTCACCTCCCTGGTCCGCAACGACAGCGGCCATGTCATCGGCGTCGAGGCCCAGTCCAAGGACGGCAGCCGCGAAACTTTGCTGGCCAAGCTTGTCGTGGACGCCACCGGCAAGGAGGCCTTTGCCTCCACGCGCCTCGGCTGGCGGGTCGGGGATCCCTACCTCAACAAGGTCGCCGTCTGGACCTATTACAAGGGCTCCAAACGTGCCGAGGGCATTGATGAAGGCGGCACGACCATCGCCTTCATCCCCCACAAGGGCTGGTTCTGGCACATCCCGATGCATGACGATCTGGTCAGCGTCGGCGTGGTGGCCGAAGGCAAGTACCTGAGCCGCGACGGCGTGCGTGATCCCAAGGTCATGTTTGAGCGTGAGATCGAGGAGAACCAGTGGATCAAGGACCACCTCTCCGCCGGCCACAGCACCGGCGAGTACTGGATCACCAGCGAGTATTCGAAGCATTCCAAGTTCGGCGCCTGCCAGGGCCTGCTGCTGGTCGGGGACGCCTATGCCTTCCTTGACCCGGTGTTCAGCAGCGGTGTGATGCTGGCCCTGAAAAGCGGCGTCCTCGCCGGCGACGCCATTCACGAGGCCCTGGCGGTGAATGATGTCTCCCCGGATCGGTTTGCCGAATACGGCCGGCAGATGCGCATCGGCGTCGAGAACATGCGCAAGCTGGTCTATGCCTTCTACGACCCGAACTTCTCCTTCAAGGATGTGGTCATGAAGCATCCCGAAGCCGGGGCGGAGCTGACCGACTGCCTGTCGGGCGATGTGAACAAGGACTACAGCGCCCTCTGGAACAAAATCTCCGAATTCGTCAAGCTGCCCGAAGAGCTGCCCTATGGCCTGCCGCTGGCCGCCTGAGCGGACTGGCAGCCGGCTGCCGTTCAGCGAACATAGATCGCCACCTCGACATCGCCGAGCTGCCTTTTTTCAAGCGGAGCCGGGTCCGTCGCACGCGGCTTCAGCGGAGCCTCCTTTTTGCTGGCGATGAGAACCTCCCCGGGCTTGAGCTGGTCCAGGGCGCCGACAGCCAGAGGCGGAGCAAACACGCAGGAGCGACGCGTGTACCATTCCACCGGCGCACGATGATCGCCACTGACCAGGATGCGTCCCGCTCCCTGGATGACCTGCTGATGCGCCTGGATCAGGGCCGGCACCGCCGAGTCACCATCGAACATCTTCTGCAGGCCGAAGTGGTAACAGAAACCACCAAGGGCAAGTGCCAGGGCCACGGCACTGGCATGGAACAACGGTGAAATCAGCGCCTTCTGCCGACGCAGCATGACGATGATGGAAGTGGTCACAGGCACGGACACCACCGCCAGGATCACCGGCATCTTCTGGGGAAAACCCGCCAGCCAGGCCACAAAGCCCGCGCAGGCCGCCAGCCCGAGGAGACCAAGAAGCATCCTCAGGTAGCGTCTGGCGAAGGTGGCGCAAAACACCGCCAGCCTTGTCCGCTGAGTCGGTCCCGTCGGCGACAGCCCATGCGCCCTGCGTCTGCCGGCACAAGAAAGCAGCCAGCCGGTGAGCAATGCGGCCGGCACGAACAGCAGCAGCGCGTAATGGTTTTGCTTGCTGCTCAGGGAGCTGAGAATCAGGAAGGACGACCCCAGCCAGCAAAGAAGCCAGCGTGCGCCGCGATGATGCCTCAGCCTTTTCCATGCGGCAAAAACAGCCACGGGCACCGCCAGCCCCCAGACTCCCATCCGAACAGGCAGGGTGTAGAAATAGAAGACCAAGGGGCCGTCGTGAGAGGAGTCCGTCAGCAGGCGTGTCATCTCGTTCGACACCTGGCTGCTGGTGGTGGCGGCCGTCCTGGCGGCAACCATCCAATACCAGGGCGTCACAAGGCAGGCCCCCAGAAGCAGCGCCAGCGCCATGCCCGCCGCAACCCTTCGTCCGGAAACACCCGCAAGCGCCACGCCGGAGGCCGGGGCATGCCACTTTTTCGTGACCAGCACATAGCTCAAGGCGGCCGCCACCGGCATGGCCAGGGAAGCCGGACCTTTGATCATGAAACCCAGCCCGCCAAAAAGCCCCGCCAGCAGCCAGGCGGAAAACCTGCCAGCCACCAGCGCCTGATGAAGCATGAAGATCGTCAGCGAGCAGAACAAGGCCTGGGGAATGTCCGTCTCCGCAAGCCTGCCGTGATACAGAAAGCCGATGGAGGTCGCCAGCACCAGCGAGCCCAGCAGCGCCGCCTTGCGTCCGATCAGCCGTCGTCCCAGGAGAAAGGTCGCCACGACCAGGGCCGTGGCGCTTGCGGCGGACACCGCACGTGCCGCCCCCAGGCTTTCAGACGTGCCCGCCGCACGGAAGGCCAGCGCCACCAGCCAGTACATCAGAGGAGGTTTGCGCAGCCGTTCCTGGCCGAGAAAATGCGGCACCACCCAGTCCCCGCCGTCCGCCATGTCACGTGCGCAAAGCAGCACCCGCAGCTCCTGCTGACGAGCCGTGGTGCTCGATCCCAGGCCTGGCAGCAGCAGCAGCGCGCAGAAGCTGACCAGCAAAAGGACGGGCGACCAACTCTTCCAGAACAGGAATGGACGGTGAGACATGCGGTGGGGCGGCAGATTCACCCTGCACGTTGTCGCGAGGATGGCTGAGCGGTTTCTGTCACCAAAACAAGGGCCTGGCAAGACCTGGTTGGCAACGGCCGGCTCTCACGATTCACTCCAACACCGTGCGGCCCTTCAGCCACTCCAGGGCTTCCTCCCGGGTCGACACCAGGCCTTCGAGCTGGGCGTCCTGCAGCGCAGACAAGGCCTGTCCCACGCCCTTTCCAGGCTTCCACCCCAGGGCGATCAGGTCATGCCCGCTCAGCAGGGGCCTGGGAATCAGCGGCTCGCTGGAAAACTCCCCCGCCTTCCTCACCATGAACTCGTAGTTGTCCAGCATGCCGTTGGATCCCAGGCAGTCCACCCGGTGCAACGCCAGCTCGTCCGGCCACGTCGGCCGCGCCATCATCCGCTTGAGCGTGCTTTGACGCATGCGGGTCACGTCCTTGAAGCTCATGTGATGCTCAACGACCGGCTGGACCGCCTCGATCACCTCGTTGGAAAACTTCAGCCGCCGCAGGATCTCCCCGGCCATCTCCGCGCCCAGCTTGTCATGGCCGTTGAATCGAATCCTGCCATCCTCGTCCACCGTGAAGGTCGCAGGCTTGGCGATGTCATGCAGCAGAACTCCCAGGACCAGCGTCAGCGAGGCGTCCTCCGGCAGCAGGCCGAGCATCAGCCGGGTGTGCACGAACACATCCCCCTCCGGATGCCACTGCGGCGGCTGCTGAACCCCCTTCAGGGCCAGCACCTCAGGCAGGATCCCCGCCATGAGGCCGCTTTCCACCAGCAGGTCAAACCCGCGCTGACGGCAGGGATGCCGCAGGATCTTGACGAACTCATCACGGATGCGCTCGGCGCTGACCGCCGGCAGCAGGTGCGCCGAGGCCTTCACGGCACGCCAGGTCTCAGGCTCGATCTCAAAGCCCAGCACCGTGGCAAAGCGCACCGCCCGCAGCAGGCGCAGCCGGTCCTCCTCAAAACGCCTCATGGGGTCGCCGATGGCACGCAGAAGCCGCGCCTCCAGGTCGGCGCGCCCCCCGACATAATCAAGGATGCGGTCATCCACAGGATCCCTGAAAAGGCCGTTCACCGTGAAGTCCCGCCTGCGCGCATCCTCCTCGGCCGTTGAAAAGCTCACGGACTCCGGCCTGCGCCCGTCCTTGTAGCTGCCGTCCGTCCGAAACGTCGCCACCTCGACCTGCTCGTCCCCCCGCCTGACGATGACCACTCCGAAATGCGCCCCCACCGTGAGGGCGCCGGGAAAAAGCAGGAGCACCTGCTGAGGCGTGGCGCTGGTCGCGACATCATGATCCTTGGGCTCGCGGCCTAACAAATAATCACGGACACACCCGCCCGCCAGCAGGGCCTCATGCCCCGCCCGGCGCAGGACCCGGATGATTTCGAAGGCGGCTGTCATTCCCGCCTCCATAACACCGCCGCCTCTTCTTTCCCAGCGTTCATCCGCCAAACTTTCCCCGAAATCAGGGGCGCATCGCCCTGGGGGGATGGCGGTCCGCCTCGATCAATGACGCCGCCTCCTTCCAGAAGACGGCGGCAGGCAGGGCAAAGGTCGTCACGCGGTCCACGCGCGCAATGTTGACCCCCAGCGCCCGTCCCTTGAGATCATAAAGGGGCCCGCCCATGTCCTTCGGGCCCAGCGGCAGGTCATGCTGCAGCACCCTGGCAAAGTGATCCGTGCGGATGGAGATGCCGCCGTTGGCGAAATCCTCTCCCTCCCAGTTCATCATGACCCGTGTCCGGCTGGCGAGCCGCACGCGCGTGACCTCCACCTGGTCCTTGCGTCTGTAAGTCACCCGCACCTGATCCCCGGGCTGGCGCTTTTTGATCGACTCATGCACCGCCTTGAAATCCGCCACCGGTTCAGCGTCGATCTTCAGAATCACATCCCCCGCCTGAAGCCCTGCGGCGCCGGCCGGGCTGTCCTCGGCGATGCTGAGAATGCGCACCCCGGCCTTCCCGGGCTTTTCATCCATGCGGATCCCCATCGCCGCCCCCAGTCCGGGAATGGCACGCGCCCTGGCGCTGATGACTCCGATGCGGATTCCCTCCCCAGACTTCACCGGAGCCGCCACCCATTCCGCATGTTCCGGCAGGAGTATGGCCGCATCAAACACAACAGGCCTGACGCCCGCAACCCCCACCGCCTGGGCCAGCACCAAGTCGTGCCCGGGCAACCGCTTGATCTCACGGATGGCGGCGGATTTTGCCTCCGCCCAGCAGATCCGCCCCTTTTCAATCTCCGGGGTCTCGCTCGCCTTGGTCAGAAAGTAACCGTCAGGCCCCACCCAGGTCGCCGCCGCCAGCACGCCGCCGTTTTCATCCACCACCGTGGCGCAGGAACTCCTGACCTCCGGCAGCATCGGCGTCACTTCCTTCAGCACCTGCTCGCCGTTGGTCCTCTCCTGCCCCATCAATGTGGGGCGCGCGTCCGCCCGGAGCAGCAAGGGAACCAGGAGGGAAAGAAAGAGGCCGCGCATCATCCTTCATCCTCCTTGGGTCGGTTTGCCAGCCTGACTCGAATGGCCTGCGTGGACGGACCGCGTTTGATTTTCAGCATGACCTCGTCACCCGCCGCCCTCGCTCGAATGGCGTTGGAAAACTGGGTCACCGAACGCATTTCACGGGCATCCACGGCCTCCACAACATCTCCCGCCAGCAGCCCTCCGGTCTTGGCCGGCGACCCCTCAAGCACCTGCAGCACCTCGACTCGACCGGCGGCGTTGACATCCACGGAGGCCCCCAGGAACCCGCCGCTTCCCGTGCCCCACACTCGGATCACCAGACTGTTTTTCATGTCCTCCCAGGAGCGGAGGAACGGCGCCATCGACACATGCATGTTGTGATCCCGCGCCTCCCAGATCTGGCTGTGGATTCCGATCACCTCGCCTCCGAGATTGAAAAGGGGGCCTCCGGAGTCGCCCCCCATCAGAACACAGTCCGTTTGAAGGGAGTTCGCCGTCTGACGGATGATTCGCCCCACCCTCAGCACCACGCCGCGCTCCTTGTCGAACCCGCCCGGATGCCCCAGGGCAAAGCACCAGTCGCCCGGCGTGATCCTGGCCACGCTCCTGCCAATGTCCACGAAAGGCCAGCGCCGGTCCGTGTCATGAAGCTGCACCAGCGCCGCATCCGTCGTTTTGTCGAGACCGAGCGTCGTCCCCTTCACCTTCCGGCCATCGTCCAGCACCACCCACGCCTCGCGCCCCGGAGTTTCAGCGACATGGGCGGCCGTCAGAACCAACCCTGATTCATTGACGATGACCCCGCTGGCCGTGCCGTTGCCGATCTGAATCGCCACCACGCAGGGCCTGACCCTGGCGAACAACTCCCGGACCTTGCCTTGCACCTGGAGCAGCTCTGCAAAGGAAACCTTCTCGGACTCCCCGTGGGTGGGCCCGGCGAAAAAAACACCCACCGACCCGACGCAGAAAAGGAGGCGGGTAAACAGATGCTTCAGGATTGACCTCATGGATGCAGCAGCCAGCTAATCGCAGAAACTACCTCCACTCTTTCGGCTGAACCTCGGCCGACGGTGACGAATAAAAAAAGAGGCGGTGGTGAACCAGTCACCACCGCCTCCAAAGGGAACAGAAGGGAGTTTACTTGCCCATGGCAACACCACCGGCGTTGGTCCAGACCGGGCTGGCGTCCTTCCAGGGTTTCGGCGTGACACCAGGCTGCTTGATGCTGATCATCTGACGGTCCCAGATGGCAGGCTCACCAAACAGCTTGCTGAAACCGCTGCGATTGGAATCATCCAGAGTCATCGTCACAATGAAGGCTCCGCCGGGCTGGGTGGGCTGAACACCTTCGACAAAGACACGCTCAGGCGGCACGCTGTTGGAATAGGGCCATTCAACACGGCGACGCTCAGGGTCGGCGGAATCCAGAAGCAGGTAACGGCGGGTGTGGTCCAGCCAGACCAGGATGCGGCCACAATAGGCAACTTCGTCCTCGAAGGTGGCAAACTTGCCGTCACCACGGGACAGGTTGACACCACGAATGTCGAGGGAGGCCACCAGCTGATGGAAGGGCATTTTCACCTTGGGAGCGCCAATGCCGGGCTGACGATCCGCGTTTGGCTGGCAGGTCAGAAGGAGCTTGGAGAGCTCACCTGAGCCAATGATCAGGCCGTAAGGATTGCGCTTGGCGGCATTGCCAAGGGCACGGTCATAGCCACCGATGATGGTGTCGTAGTTGACGTCTCCTTCAATTTTGACCTTGCCGAGAAGACCGTACTTGGAGGAGTAGTAGCTGTGATAGCCCGACGGGCGCATCAGCGTGGGGCCCCAACCGAATCCACCAGGCGCACCAAGCTGGGCACTGGCTGAAGTCGCCAGAGAAAAGGTGAGTGCAATGGCACCCATCACAATGATTGAGAGTTTGTTTTTCATTGGAGTCGAAAACTTAAGCTAATGTCCCTACAAGGGGGAATACAGCATGACTAGTTCCAATCGCCAACTTGTTCTTTGATCTTTTTTTGTCTCAATTCCCTTCTCAAAGCGGCTTTTTTTGTGCCGTTTCTGAATTTCTCTAAGACTTCTAAAATATTTCATCCCAGATAAAAACGGTGGCTCCACGGGCGCCGTGAGCACCGATCACCAAGCATTGCTCGATGTCGGCGGTCTTGGACGGACCCGCCAAAAACAGTCCAAAGCCCCTGCCTGCCTGAGTCACTTTCTCATAGGCTTCATGCATGTCACCCACAAGGTCGGCCGCCCTGATCACGATGAACAGTTGTTCGGCAATCATCGGCAGCACCCGGTGCACCAGGTCGGCCTCCTCCACCCAGACCGCCCCGTTTTCACAAACGCCCAGCCGTGCGGGAAACACCGCCGTGTGCAGGCCTTCCAATTGATGCGGATCGACCACCTGTCTCAGGTCCACGTTCCCCGGCACTTCAGGCACGGTCGACGCCACCCGGGCTTCCGCAGGCAGGTTTTCCCTCAGCCACAGGGCGGCCTCCTCCAGTCGTCGACCCCGGACGACCCGGGCTCCGATGAAGTCGAGGGTGGCAACAAACTGTGCGGTCGAGTTTTCCATCCGACCTCCGACCCCCAAGGCGGCGGGCTCTGGCAGCGGCTTGACGGCCGGTTGTGCCCGGCGGATGGCTTCAAGGATGGTCGAGCGGCTCATGGCGGGTTGTTTTTGGCGGGACCGGACCGCTCCGTCGTGGCCAGCCATTCACGGAACGACTGAGCAGGAGCCTCCGGCAGCCCCCTGGAGCGGGTCCATGGGTCGAGCTTCAACACGTCCGCCAGCGGCAGGAAATGTCGTGCCAGGCGGCCGGCAAGCGCATAAAGCGCGGGCCGCTTCAGAACCAGGGCCGTGACCCTCATCGCCAGAGTCTTCCACCAGGGAGCATGCCCTGCCGCCGTGATCTCCTGCCTCCATTTCAGAAGCTGGGTGTGAATGTCGATCTTCACCGGGCACACGGCCGAGCAGGAGCCGCAGAGCGTCGAGGCAAACGGCATGTCGCCATGCGCGGCCTTGTCCACGTTGGGCGCCAGGATGCTGCCGATGGGCCCGGCGATGAAATAGCTGTAGCTGTACCCGCCGCTGCGCCGGTACACCGGGCAGGTGTTGAAGCAGGCCGCGCAGCGGATGCAGGCGAGGCTCTTGCGGTAGTCCTCGCGCCCCAGCTGGCGGCTGCGGCCGTTGTCCACCAGGACAATATGCATCTCCTGCCCGGGACGCGGCTTGTAAAAGTGCGAGCTGAAAACGGTGCTGGGCTGACCGGTGGCGCTGCGTGCGAGCAGGCGCAGGAAAACCCCCAGATGCTCCTGCCTCGGGATGATCTTCTCAATGCCCATGCAGGCGATGTGCACCGGCGCCAGATGCGCGCCCATGTCGGCGTTGCCTTCGTTCGTGCACACGACAAAGCCGCCGGTCTCCGCCACGGCGAAATTGACACCGGTCAGCGCGGCGTCCGCCGTCAGGAACTGCTGCCGCAGGTGCTGCCGAGCCGCCTCGGTCAGCTCCTGCGCGTCATCCAGACCCCGTGGCGTGCCCAGATGCTCATGAAACACCTCGCCCACCTCCGCACGCTTGAGATGAATGGCCGGCATCACGATGTGGCTCGGCGGCTTGCGCTGAAGCTGGACGATGCGCTCGCCCAGGTCGGTGTCGATGACCTCGATGCCGTGACCCTCGAGATGCTGGTTGAGGTGGCACTCCTCGGTCAGCATCGACTTGCTCTTCACCAGCTTCTTCGCGCCATGCCGCGCCAGGATGTCGTGGACGATGCGGTTGTGCTCCTCCCCGTCGGCGGCCCAGTGCACCTGGATGCCGTTGGCAAGGGCACGTCTCTCAAACTCCTCCAGATACACGGCAAGCCTGGAAAGCGTGTGCTCCTTGATCCGCGAGGCGGCCTCCCTGAGCGCCTCCCAATCCGGGACCTTTGCGGCCTGGCGGTCACGCTTGACCCGGACCATCCACAGGGTCTGGTCATGCCAGGCCGCCCGTGCCGGATCACGAAGAAATTCATGGGCGTTGGCGGCGTGTGACATGACGAAGGATCTCGGCTCTCTAAGTTCAGTTCAAATTTTCAGGATTCAGCCATGCCGGCCCCCGCGCTCCCGGCCAGGATTTCGGCGATGTGCACCACCTTCACCTGGGGCGCCTCGCGCGCCAGCAGGCCGCCCAGGTGCATCAGACACGACATGTCGGCGCTGGTGATGAACTCCGCCCCATGACCCGCATGATCCCGAATCCGGTCCCGGCCCATCGACACCGAAACGTCGGGTTCAAACACGGAAAAGGTTCCGCCAAAGCCGCAGCATTCATCGGGGCGGTCCAGCGGCACCAGCTCCAGCCCTTCCACCAGGCTGAGCAGCTTCGCCGGCTTGGAGAACTCAGGCGCCATGCACTCGCTGCATTTCCCCAGGCCAAGCCCGCGCAGGCCATGGCAGCTCGAATGCAGGCCCACCTTGTGCGGAAACCTGGCGGGCAGGCCTGTCACCTTCTCGACGTCATGAAGAAACTCGCACAGCTCATGGACGCGGTGCGCCAGCGGATGATGCGTGGCCTCCAGGCTCTCCTTCAAATGCAGCACGCAGCTCCCCGAAGGCGAGACAATGCGGTCAAAGCGGTCGAACTCCGCCCTGAAATCCGCCACGCAGCCCTCGCTCAGGGAGGCGTAGCCCGAGTTCGACATCGGCTGCCCGCAGCAGGCCGGACGGGCGGGCACGACCACCTCGTGCCCGAGCTGGCATAACAAAGAATGCGTCGCCCGACCCACCTGCGGGTAGAGCTGGTCAACATAACAGGGAATGAACAGGCCGAGGGTCATGCGGCGGCCTTGGCGATGTTTTCCAGGAGGGCCCTGGCACAGGCGGCGGCAAAGGCCGGATCGTTGATGCCGACCTCCAGCTCGGCCACCGGCACCGAGGGATTCAGGCCTGACTTCAGGGAAGTGAACAGGGCCTCATCCGCCTTCGCGCTGTAAAACGCCCCGCCCTCGGCGCTGATGACGCTGATGCCTTTCCTTGGAATCAGCACCGTCACCGGCGCGGTGTAGCCGTTCACCTTGCCGGCGATGATCCGGCCAAGCTCGGCGCACTCCTCGGGTGTGGTGCGCATCAGGGTGACCTGCGGATTATGCTGGTAAAAAGTCCGCCCGGCATACTTCGCGGGCACTGTCTGCGGCTCGCCAAAGTTCACCATGTCCAGGCAGCCCGGTGCAACGATGGCAGGCACCCCCGCCTTCGCCGCCGCGTCCAGCCGCTCCGGACCTGCGTTCAGCACGCCGCCGCAGAGCTCGTCCGCCCATTCCGTCGTGGTGACGTCGAGCACGCCCGCCACCATGCCGCTTTCAATCAGCGCCTCCATCGCCCGCCCGCCGTTGCCGGTGGCGGCAAACACCAGCACTTCATAGCCCGCCTCCTCCAGGATCCGCCGGGCCTCCGTGACGCAGGCCGTGGTGTTGCCAAACATGCTCGCCACAATCAGCGGCTTGTCGGCCGCAGGAGCCTGCCTGCGCCCCTCGGCCGCGTCCACCATGCCGCAGATCGCCCCGGCGGCGTTTTCAAAGATGACCCGGGTGAGCCGGTTGATGCCCGCCACATCCGCGATGGCCGGCATCATCACGATGTCCTTGGTGCCCACATACGGCGCCGTGTTGCCGCTGGCCAGCGTGCTGACCATGAGCTTTGGAAAACCGATCGGCAGCGCCCGCATCGCCGCCGTGCAGATGGCCGTGCCGCCGCCGCCTCCCAGCGAAAGGATGCCCTGGATCCTGCCTTCGGCCGCCAGCCTGGAAACCACCTGGGCGGCGCCCCTGGCCATGAGGGTCACGCACTCCCCTCGGTCCTGCCTCGCCAGCACCTCCTGCCAGTCTTCCGCGCCGGCGGCAGCCAGCTCTTCGCTGCCGATGTCAGGCGTGAGACCTGGAGCCGAGAGGCTGCCCGCGTTGATCAGCAGGACATCCAGGCCGCGCGCGCGGATTTTTTCAGCGATGAACGCATGTTCGGGGCCTTTGGTGTCGAAGGTGCCAAGGATGGCGACGGTGGGCATGGGAGGAAGACAGATGGGAGGTTGTGAGAATACGATTCCAGTGAACGAAACTGACAGCCACTTCTCAAGCCGCGGGCTCCACTTTCATCCCACCAAAATCCACGTCTAAAAATCCCATCACAGGCCGTCCGCCCTGCCGGGAACCCTGGGATCATGCGCCGGCACCAGCAGCTTGCGCTCCGCATCCCAGGTGATCGCCTGGCAGGCGCCGAAGCCTGCAGACCTGTCCAGCCGATGGCCCAGCTTCTCCAGCTCCGCGAGCGTGGCGTCACCGAACGACTTTTCAATTTTCAGCTCGTCAGGCGCCCATTGATGATGAAAACGCGGCTGCTTCAGCGCCGCGTTCGGCTCCATGCCGCGGTCGATCACGTTGGAGATGAGCAGCAGGGCCTGCGTGATGATGGTCGGCCCGCCCGCCGCGCCGGTCACCAGCACCGGCCTGCCATCCTTGAAAAGGATCGTCGGACTCATGCTGGAAAGCGGCCTCTTCCCGGGCGCGACGGCGTTTGCCTCGGCGCCGATGAGCTTGAACGCGTTCGGCACGCCCGGCTGCACCGCGAAGTCGTCCATCTCATCGTTCAACAGCACGCCGGTGCCCGGCACGATGACCTTGCTGCCAAACGCCGTGTTGATCGTCTGGTTCAGCGCCACCCAGTTGCCCTCGGCGTCCGCCGTGCAGAGAAAGGTCGTGTGCCTGCCGAAAACGTCGCCCTCCCAGTGCGGCGGCATGTTGTGGGAGGGAACCCGGACCGCCTTCCCCAGGTCGATCTTCGCCGCCAGGGCCTTTGCATAACCAGGATCGACCAGGCCGCGCGGCACACGGGCAAAATCAGGGTCGCCCAGCCAGTGGGCGCGGTCGGCAAAGGCCAGCTTCATCGCCTCGGTGATCACATGCACGCGCAGGGCGTCGCTCATCCCGCCTATCGAAAAATGCTCCATCACCTGGAGAATCTGCGCCACGTGCACGCCGCCGCTGCTCGGCGGGGGCATGGCCACCACCTCGTAACCCCGGTAACGGGCGCGCACCGGCTCACGTTCCAGCGCCTTGTAGCCCGCCATGTCGGCGGCCGTGAGAATGCCGCCGTTCTCCTTCATCCAGGCCTCCGTCTTCCGGGCGTGCTCACCCTCGTAGAACCAGGAGACGCCCTGCTCCGCCACCGCGCGATACGTCGTCGCCAGATCCTTCTGCACCAGCCTGTCCCCCTTCTTCAGCGGACTTCCATCAGGCTTGAAAAACAGCGCCGCGCTGCCAGGGAACTTCTTCAACTTGCCGGCGGTGGCGGCCAGCTTGCGCGCATAGACCTCGTCGAGCTCGAAGCCCTTTTCGGCAACCTCCGCGGCCGGCTTCAGCAGCTCGGCCAGGGGAAGCTTGCCATGCTTTTTCACCGCCAGGTCATAGGCCTTCAACGCCCCCGGGACGCCCGAGGCCAGGGCACCAGTCTTGCTGGCCTCCTCATCCACCTTTCCCTTCACCACATACATGTCACGGTGCGCCCTGGCCGGGGCCGTTTCACGACCGTCGATGCAGGTGATCCGTCCGTCGGCCGCATGGATGACGAAGAAACAGCCGCCGCCGATGCCGGAGTTGTGGCCGTCCACCACACCCAGCGTCAGCCCGGCGGCCACGGCCGCGTCCACGGCATTGCCACCCTTTTGGTACGCCTTCAGGGCCGCCTCGGTGGCCAGCGGATGCACCGTGGCGACGGCGAAGCCCGGGTGGCCTGGCTCGGCGGCGGCCAGGCATCCCGTCAGGATGGCCGTCAGAAGCGGCAGGCAGAGGCGACGGTGCGGTGATTTCATGCCGCGAGCTTCTAGCGGTTTGACGGAGATTCGTCCACACCTCCGTTGCGGCATGTCACCGACACCCGGCCGAAGAGGTTGATTTCCCCTCCGGCGCGTGTTTGAGGCAGCGCTCCATGCCAGCCAAGAAGATTCTTTACTCCGGCCGCGTCCAGGGCGTCGGCTTCCGTTACAGCACCAAGCAGATCGCCTCGGGCTTCGAGGTGACCGGAAGCGTGAAAAACCTCCCGGACGGGCGTGTTGAGCTGCTGGCCTGCGCCCAGGACGGTGAAGAGCTGGAGGCCTTTCTGGCCGCCATCGATGAAAGCAACCTGGGCTCGCTCATCAAGGAGCGTGAAATCACGGCGGTCACGCCGCCGGCGGGGCTTCGTGGCTTCGTCATCGAACGCTGAGCGTCCGGCCGCCGCATCCTCAGAGCAGCTTCTTCCGCTTGAACCACCAGATGGGGATCAGGGCGGAGACCACCAGCACGCAGATCACCGCCGGATAGGCCCAGGGCTCCTTGAGCTCGGGCATGTGCTCGAAGTTCATGCCGTAGATGCTCGCGATCAGCGTCGGCGGCATGAACAGCACGCTGGCGATGGTGAAGATCTTGATGATCTGGTTCTGCTGGATGTTGATCAGGCCCAGCGTGGACTCCAGCAGGAAGGTCATCTCCTGGGTCTGCTGGTTGGTGTAGTCGTCCAGGGACTTCACGTCGCGCATCACCGAGCGGAACTGGGCGGCCAGGTCGCCGCGCATCCAGGTCGCCGCGTTGTTGAGGAAGAAC
The DNA here is from genome assembly GCA_964642905.1 of uncultured Prosthecobacter sp. Taxonomy (GTDB): domain Bacteria; phylum Verrucomicrobiota; class Verrucomicrobiia; order Verrucomicrobiales; family Verrucomicrobiaceae; genus Prosthecobacter. Next base: position 52,596 of record CAZXPU010000006.1, on the reverse strand, counting down.
TGCAGCATGCGGCTGACGCTGAGCAGGCTCTCACGAAGGTTCGCCACCAGCGCGCTGCGCCTTCCCAGCGTCTTCACGACGTCGCCCAGGTCCTTCTCCACGGCGGCGTTGGCGCGGTGGGGGTCGAGACGGAACACTTCGCGCGCCAGCTTCTTCAGGTCACCCTCCACCATCTGCAGCGCGTCGGCGATGCGGGCGATGATGAGCTCGCAGAGCACCAGGAAGACCGCGTCGCTGCTCATCGGACAGGGGCACTGGCGCTTCGCCTGCTCAATCAGGACACGGAAGGCCATCGGATCGGCATAACGAACGGTGGTGAGACAGTCCGGCGCGAGCACGAAGGAGATGGCCGTGTTGTCCGGCTCCGGGGTGTCCAGGCCGACAGGAATCCAGGCCGTCATGTAGAGCGTCCCCTTTTCTGTGTACAACCGGCTGGACTCCTCGATCTCCTGCATCTCCTCACGCGTCGGCAGCGTGTATTCCAGCCAGCTCTCCGACTCCAGCTCCTCGGCGCGGGACGGATTCAGCAGGTCGAGGAAGACCAGGTTGTCCGGGAAGGGACGAACCTTGTCATCATTCCAGTCGATGAGCTGGCCTTGCTGGGTGAGGATTCGGACCATGCGAGGGTTGGGAAACGGGGGGAGAGCAAGTTAACCAACGCTTCCCCGGCGCGCCATGGAAAAGGTGGTGTTCACGCTTCTTTCACCCCCGGCGCAGGAGGCGGCTCCACGACCAGCCCGTGGCTGCGCACGCTTTCCAGCGTGCCGCGCAGCACCTCCGCACATGCCGGAGTCGCGTCATGCAGGAGCACGATGGCGCCTGGAGCCAGCCCGTTCTCGATCGCCTTTAAAATCCGGCCCGGGTCACGCCTCACGCCGTCAAAGCCGCGGCAGTTCCAGATCATCATCGTCAGGCCCAGGGCACGCAGGATCGGCGGCAGGAAGAAGTTGTGATGCCCCACCGGCGGCCGGAACCACACCGGCGCCCTGCCCAAAATGCCTCGCAGGCTCTCCTGGCAGCCCGCGACTTCATGCCACAGCCGCCAGGGACGCAGTGACCAGAACCGGGCGGCAGGATGCGTCTGCGAATGGTTGCCGACGGCATGACCCCGCCTTTCCATCTCACGCACCAGCTCCGGATGACGCAGCGCCTTGCTGCCAATCACGAAAAACAGCGCCTTCGCCTGATGCTCGTCCAGGATGTCGAGCAAGACAGGCGTCGTCCGCGGATCCGGCCCGTCATCGATCGTCAGGCAGACCCCTCGCACGCCGTCCGGCAGTCTGGAGACATGCGCGCCAAACCAGCGGCAGCGCGGCACCACGGCACCGATGCCAATGACGGAGAAGGTCGTGACAAAGATGACCGCCGCGACACCGGGATGCCCGAGCATCAACGCGGCAATCACGCCCGACGCCGGCAGCAGGCTGAGGACAAACGCGACGGTGCTCTCCCGGCGGCAGGACGGGGGCATGGGAGGAACAACCGGGGATGCGTCAGAATCGGCCATCGGGAAAGGCGGGTGCTGAATTGCACCGCCACAGCCCTTCACACAACCGCGAAGCCGCACAATCGCCGGTCCTGCCACCCGGCTACAGGCTCCTCACCATCGCCAGCGCCTCGGCCAGCTGCCGGTGCCCGGCACGCTCGGCCAGCCTCGGGAACCTGCCGTTGAGCATGACATAGCTGCCGTTGCGGCTGAGCATGAGCTTGCGGTCCTTGATCTCCACCTCGCTGATGCCCGCGTGAGCCGCGGCAAGGCGCAGCGCCGAGCAGGCCAGCAGGTTCTGCACCGGATGCGGCAGCTTGTCGCCAAACTGGTCGCGCCACTGCGCCTCCAGATCGTCCAGCTCCTTCCTCGTCATCACCTCGCCCAGCTGGCGGTAGGCGGTGATCCTCATGCGCGTGTCCTCGATGAAGCCGGACGGCAGGAAGGCCCCGGTCGCACCCTTCTCCGCCTGGGCCATCAGCGCCTCGCTCTGCACCAGGAAATCGGCCCGCAGCGCCACGTCCACCGGCCGCGGCACCCGCCGGCCCTGCATGCGTCCCACGGCCTGCTTGAGCATCTGGCAGTACATGTCAAAGCCCACGGCGGCGATGTGGCCGCTCTGCTCCGTGCCCAGCAGGTTGCCCGCACCTCGGATCTCCAGGTCGCGCAGGGCGATCTTGAAGCCGCTGCCCAGCCCGGTGTACTGCTTGATGGCGTTCACCCGCTTGCGCGCATCCCCCGCTGTGACCGCATCCCGCGGCAGCATCAGGTAGGCATGGGCCTGCTGGCCACCGCGCCCGACACGGCCGCGAAGCTGGTACAAGTCGGCCAGACCGAAGCGGTCGGCCCGGTCGATGATGATCGTGTTGGCGTTCGGAATGTCGACCCCGCTTTCAATGATGGTCGTGCAGACCAGCACGTCCGCCTCGTTGTCGACGAACTTGTGCATGACGTCCTCCAGGATCTCCTCGTCCATCTGACCGTGGCCGACGATCACCCTCGCCGCGGGACAGAGCTCGCGGATGCGCATCGCGGTCCTCTCAATCGTCATCACGCGGTTGTGCAGCAGGAAGACCTGCCCCCCGCGGTCCAGCTCGGCGTCAATCGCCTGCTTGATCACCCGCTCATCATACGGGGTGATGATGGTGCCGACCGCCTGCTTGTTAGGCGGCGGCGTTTCGATCGTGCTCATGTCACGCATGCCCATCAGCGCCAGGTACAGCGTGCGAGGGATCGGCGTGGCGCTCAGCGTCAGCACGTCCACCAGCCGGAACAGCTCCTTGAACTTCTCCTTGTGCTTCACTCCGAAGCGCTGCTCCTCGTCAATCACCACCAGCCCGAGGTCCTTGAAGCGCACGTCCTTGGAGATGACCCGGTGCGTGCCCACGACAATGTCCACCGTGCCGTCGCGCACGCCTTCCAGGATCTTCTTCTCACGGTTCTTCGGCGTCAGCCGGCAGAGCATCTCCACCGTCACCGGAAACTCGCTCATCCGTTCGCGGATGTTCTGCCAGTGCTGCCGCGCCAGCACCGTCGTCGGCACCAGGATGGCCACCTGCTTGCCGCCCATCAC
>CAZXPU010000006.1:0-49527 GCA_964642905.1 uncultured Prosthecobacter sp. | reverse complement strand
AACGCCGCGCGGATCGCCACCTCGGTCTTGCCAAATCCCACGTCGGCGCAGAGCAGGCGGTCCATCGGCTTCTCGGCCTCCATGTCACGCTTGATCTCCTCCACGCAGCGCAGCTGGTCCGGCGTCTCCCGGTAAAGGAACGACTGCTCGAACTCCACCTGCCACTTCGTGTCGGGCGGGTGCGCGTAACCCGTCACGCTGCGGCGCTCGGCGCTGATGCTGAGCATCTTCGCAGCAAACTCCTCGACGCTCTTCTCGGCGCTCTTCCGCGTCTTGTGCCAGGCGTTCCCGCCCAGCTTGCTGAGGGCGGGCGCACGGCCGCCGACCCCGACGTAGCGACTGACCAGATGGGCCTGCGCCACGGGCACGAACAGCCTCGCGTCGTCCGCATACAGGATGCTCAGCACCTCCTCCTTCCGGCCGTTGGGCGCGGTCCGCACCGCCACGCCCGCAAACCGGCCGATGCCGTGCTCGGCATGCACGACGAGGTCGCCGTCGCGCAGCTCGCTGAGCATGTCACGCGCCTTGCGCAGGTGCTCCGGGTCCGCCAGCTTTGCCCCGCGCGAGCGCCGCGACACCTGGTGCCGGCCGAAAATTTCCGCGCCGGTCAGCACCGCCAGCTTTGCCGAAGGCACCGTGAACCCGCGGTAAAGCAGGCCCAGCTGCGCCTCCACCGGCGCGACGTTCGCCGCTCGCAGTTCCGCAAACCGTTCACGCTCGGCCTCATTGTGAAAAAAAACGACCGTCCGCCAGCCCAGCTTCCGCCACTCGGCCACCTGCATCTCGAACTGCTTCCGCCGCGCCTCGTGCAGGACGAAGTCCGAAGCATCAAAAACCCCCAGAGGATTTTCATGAATCGCGGAGCCGAAATCCTCCGGCCCCTCCCCTGGCGTCGCCCCGGCGAGGATGCGGACATGCACCGGCACGGCCGGCGATTCATCACCGATCACGAGGACCAGGTCATTCCCGTCGAGGTGATCCTTCACCCTGCCTGCCTCCGCCGCCTGCTCGGCCAGCTGCAGGATGACGTTCGCACGCTCCAGCCGTTTGACAGAAGATTGGTTATGCAGGTCGAAGGCGCGGATGGACTCGACATCGTCGTCAAACCACTCCACCCGCAGCGGCTCCTCGGCCTGCCAGGAGTAGAAGTCAACGATGCCCCCGCGCCTGGCAAACTGGCCCCGCTCCATGACCACCGGCACCCGCTCGTAGCCCGCCCCCGCGAGCTGGCTGATGAAGTCCTCGATGTCCAGCCGCTGCCCCGCCTCGATCTGCCGCCGCTGCCTCGCCAGTTCCAGGGCGGCGGGAGCCGGCTCCTCCAGGCTGTCCGCGCACAGCAGCAGGGCGCCACCCTGCCCCTCCTGCGCCGCACCCGCCCAGCGCTCCAGCACCGCCACGCGCTCCGCCATCAGGTCGGGGTCGGGCAGCGCCTCGTCACCGAACGACTGCGAGTGCCGGGGAAAATAGAAGGCCGGGCTTTGCCAAACCAAAAGTTCGGCCTGGAGACGGTCCTGCGTCCTTGGGTCCGGCGCCAGCACCCAGAGACGACGGCGCATCTGCCGGGCGCGTGCGGCCACCAGCGCCACCGCAAAGCCCTCGGCCTCCGGCGTCACATGGTCCAGCACCACCTCCGGCCCGCCCAGCATGCCAAGCTTGGAAAAAAACTCCGGCACCGCCATCGTCCCGCGCACAAGGGCGTGACATTCCACCCCTTCCTCCTCCATGACGGGAGCAGGAACGGCTGGCTTCGGCGCTGCGACGGGCTTTTTGCGCGGCCGCGCCGGCTTCGGAACCGGGGGCTTGTTGGAACTCAAGGCTGGGCCATGAACAACGCATGGCGTCGCTATGAGGACGCACTGAGAGGCAAGTGCAAGAGCCGAAATCGCGGACCAGTAATGTTCCTGACCATGTCCGCCAAACACCTGCTGCCCCTCCTGCTTCTGTGTCTGCACGCCCGGGCCGCCGAACCTGACACCCGGCTGGTGCGGGAAACCGAGGCCCTCAGCCCGGAGCAGGAGCAGGCGGCCCTGCATGCGCCCGCAGGCTTCGAGATCCGGCTGTTTGCCGCCGAGCCCATGATCCACAAGCCCATCAACCTGGCCTTTGATGAACGCGGCCGGCTGTGGGTGTCATCCACGGTCGAGTATCCCTATGCGGCCGCAAAGGAACGCTGGTCTGACCCGCAGGGAACACGTGTCAGGAACAGCCGCGACGCCATCAAGATCCTGCAGGACACCGACGGCGACGGCAGGGCTGACAAGGTTGTGGATTTCGCCGACGGCCTCAACATCCCCACCGGCGTGCTGCCCTGGCACAAGCCGGAGCACAAGGCAGGCTGCATCGCCTGGAGCATCCCCAACCTCTGGTACTTCGCCGACACCGACGGCGACGACCGTGCGGACATCCGCCAGGTGCTCTTCGGCCCGCTCGGCTACGAAAAGGACACGCACGGCATGTGCAGCAGCTTCCGGCTCGGCGCCGACGGCTGGGTCTATGCCACCCATGGATTCAACAACACCAGCCGATTCCCAAGATCCGCAGATGGCCCAGATGCAGAATCCGCAAAATCTGCGTCATCTGCGGATCAGCCGTTTCTGGAGCTTCACAGCGGCAACGTGTTCCGCTTCCGGCCCGACGGCTCGCACGTCGAACGCTGGACACACGGCCAGGTGAACCCGTTCGGCCTCGCCTGGGACGAACGCGGCAACCTCTACAGCGCCGACTGCCACAGCTCGCCGGTTTATCAGCTCATCCGCGGAGCTCACTACCCGAGCTTTGGCAAACCGCATGACGGCCTCGGCTTCGCCCCCGTCATGTGCCGCCACACCCACGGCAGCACCGGCATCTGCGGCATCGCCTATGTCGACGGCGGGGTCTGGGGTCCGGAATGGAACGATCATTTGTTCGTCGGCAATGTCGTCACGTCCAAGGTCAACCATGACCGCGTTGTTTTCAGCGGCAGCACGCCGAAGGCCGTCGAGCAGCCCGACTTCATCACCAGCGACGATCCCTGGTTCCGGCCCGTGGACCTCCGGCTCGGCCCGGACAACGCGCTCTACATCGCCGACTTCTACAACCGCATCATCGGTCACTATGAAGTGCCGCTGGATCATCCGGGCAGGGACCGTGAGCGCGGTCGCATCTGGAAGGTGGTGAAAACCTCCGGCACGCATGCCCGGCAGAAGCCCCCGGTGCAGGACCTCTCCGACCCTGCCGCCATCGTCAGGACGGGTTCGCCCCAGCTTGCGCGGGCGGCCCTGGCTCATCTTCAGGAAAAGCCCGGCCTCTCCGCCATCCCCGCCCTGCTCGAGCGTCTAAAGACCACGCCGCCGGAGGATGAATCCCTCATTCATCATCTGCGTGTCACCCTTCGCGACCTTCTCGCCCTGCCCGGCGGATTCCAAGATCTTCCGGCTGCCGCGGAGCTGTCCGGCATTGCGCTGGCCGTGCCCTCCGCCGAAGCCGCCGCCTACATCATGGGCACCCTGGATGACAGGCCGGTGACGCCTGCGGAGGCCGCACACATCGCCCGTCACGCCGAACCCGCTTTGCTGATCCCTTTCATCGCGCAGACCCGCCGTTCGGCGCCCCGCTCCGTGCCGCTCGTCACCGCCATCCATGACGGACTCGGCGAACGCGGCCTGCCCGTGCCGCCCGAATTGGTCGAATGGGCGCAGACACTGGCCGTGCAGCGTCTCGACGCCCTGGAAGCCGCACCGACGCCCGCCTGGACTCAGGCCGCCTCGACGGCGCCTCCGGCCTGGACACTGCGCGAGCGCCAATGCGCCGACGGCGCCCAGGCCCGCGTGCTGCAGAGCATGAACGCCGGCGGCGGGGATGAGGAGCGGCGCACAGGCGTGATGAAGTCGGCATCCTTCACCGCGCCGGACTCACTGTCGCTTTGGATCAACGGCCATCGAGGCCCCCCCAAGGAGGCTCCTCATGACAGGAATCTCGTCAGGATTGTGGACGCGCAGTCAGGGGCCCTGCTCGCCAGCGCCTTCCCCCCGCGCAACGACGTCTGCCAGTCCACGCGCCTCGACCTCTCCGGCCATGCCGGAAAGTTGGTTCGGCTGGAGCTTGTCGATGGTGATGACGGCAGGGCCTTCGCCTGGATTGGCGTCACCCGCATCGAGCCGTCCGTGATCCGCGTGGAGGATTTCCATACCGAGTCCGGCGCGCGCGAGGAACTCCGGTCCCTGGCCCTCATCCTTCAGCACAGCGCTCCTGCCTGGCTGCGTGAAAGGCTCACCGCTCACCTTCCTCCGCGGCCGGCTCCACCGCCCCTGCCCGTCTCGCCGGAACAGCGGAGTCAGCTCGACCAGTTGATCGCGGACCGGGTCAAGGCCCACCGCGCCCGCAAGCCGGACATTGCCAGGGGCAGGCAGACGTTTCAGGCCAGCTGCGCCGTCTGCCACCGAATCGGCGGCCAGGGCGGGCTGATCGGTCCGCAACTCGACGGCATCGGTGCCCGCGGCCCGGATCGGCTTGCGGAGGACATCCTGGATCCGAACCGCAACGTCGACGCCCACTTCCACCTGCACAGCTTCACGATGAAGGACGGCGACACCTTCGCGGGATTTCTGAAGGCCGAGGCCGGCCAGGTCAGCATCCTCGCCGACGCCACCGGGCGGGAGCACCGGATCTCAAAACGCGATGTGGAGAAGAGCACGGTCACGCCCGTGTCGCTCATGCCGCCCACCTTCGGCCAGATGCTGGACGAGGCGGCGTTTGCCGACCTGCTGGGCTACCTGCTCGGTGAAAAGCCGGCCCGCTGACGTGCGCATGCTCGAACAAAGCCTTCCCCTGAAGCGTCTGAGGGTCTAACCTTTGATGATGCTATGAGAATCCGCCCCTTGCTCCTGCCCTGCCTTGTACTTCTTCTGTCTGCAGCCGCCACGGGGTCAGCCCAGCTCGCGAAACGGCCGACCTCCCGCCTCGCCGTCGAGCCCGGCACGATTCATGTCGAGGACATCCTGCCGAAGCCGGTGTTCCTGAAGGTGGTGCAGGACTCGCCCGTCTACATTGCCTCCAAAATGGACCGTGCCGTCGGCACCATGGCGCCGGGCACCGTGGTCAGGCTGGTGGCCCTTTCCGACAATGCTTTCCGGGTCCGCGGCCGCGCCCGCCACGGCGACGTCTCGGGCTGGCTGCCTGCGGCGGCCGTCGCCACGCCCGACCCCAACCTGGTGCCCAACCTCAAAAAGCTTCATGAGCGTCAGATGAAGGTCGAGGAGCTGATCGCCGCGCATCAGATCGCCCTGGGCATGACCGCCGAGGAGGTCGCCGCGTCCATGGGCAGGCCGACGCGCAAGAGCAGCAAGCTCAACGCCTCGGGCAAGGAGGAGAAGCTCGAATATGTCATCTACGAAAAAGTGCCGCAGTACACCACCGGCGTGGACGCCTTCGGCAGGACCTTTCAGACCGTGACTTACATCAAGGTCGAAACCGGCAGCCTGGCGGTGAACCTGAAGGACAACGTGGTCGACAGCGTCGAGGAGACCAAGGGCAACCCGCTGGGCGCCGGTGGCGTCAAGATCATCCCCGGCCCGATGTTCCTCGGCTTCTGAGGCAGGCGCGGTGAGGCAGCTTCACTGAAGCTCGCGAAGCGCCTCACGGATGATCCGGTCGGCGCCTTTGCCCGGGTCAAAGCCGGGTTGTTTCACCACCTCGTTCACCGCCTTCTGCGCCTCGCCCTGCTTGAAGCCCAGGGCGATGAGGGCCAGCACGGCGTCGCTCATCGCCTCCTGCTTCGGATCCTGCGTGCCGCGCGCCACCCTGGCCGCCTGCCAGGCGTCCACCACGCCCACCTTGTCCTTCAGTTCCAGCACGATGCGCTCGGCGGTCTTCTTGCCAACGCCCTTGATCCGCGCCAGCGCCGCCGTGTCATTGCGGATGACGGCGTCCTTGAAGGCCGGCACCGGCATGCCGCTCAGCACCGAGAGCGCCATCTTCGGGCCGATGCCGGACACGCGGTCCATCAGCAGCCGGAACAGGTCGCGCTCGTCATGGCTCAGGAAGCCGAACAAGGTGTGCTCACGCTCCGTGACATGGTGGTGCGTCAGCAGCGTGACCTCCGCGCCGGCCTGCGGCAGACGGTCAAAGGTGGTCAGGGGGATGTTCGCGAGATAACCCACCCCGCCAACATCGACGATGGCTTGATGTGGCATGGCTTCGGCGAGCTTCCCGCGTAAAAAGGCGATCATGTCCGCATGAAGGCGTGCCGGAAAGGCAGGTCAAGGGCGCTCGCTCCGTCGGATGTCCGCGCCCGCCATTCCGCCGTCACGCGACCATTGCTTGACCTGCCCCTCCCGCTGCCTGAAATGCCCTCATGTCCGAACCTGCCGCCACCGCCACCGAACCCATCCGCATCCTGTTCCTCGGAGATGTCGTGGGTGAACCGGGCCGCAAGGCGGTCGCCACGCTGCTGCCGCTGCTCAAAGAGGAGCTGAAGGTCGATTTCGCCATCGTGAACGGTGAAAACGCAGCCGGCGGCCGCGGCATCACCCCGAGGATCGCCATCGGCCTCATGCGTGCCGGCGCCGCCGTCATCACCACCGGCGACCACATCTGGGACCAGAAGGAGCTCCTGCCCTTCATGGCCGAGGAGCCCCGGCTTCTCCGCCCCGTCAACTACCCGGGCAATCCGCCGGGACAGGGCTCCATCGTCCTTGAGACCAAGAAGGGCAGGATCGGCGTCATCAACCTCCAGGGCCGTGTCTTCATGAAGGAGGGCATGGAAAACCCCTTCGTCGCCATCACCCGGGCCGTGGAGGAGATGCGCCGTGAGACCTCCGTGATCTTCGTGGACTTTCATGCCGAGGCCACCAGCGAAAAGGTCGCCATGGGCTGGCACCTGGACGGCCTGGTATCGGCCGTGGTCGGCACCCACACCCATGTGCCCACGGCGGACGAACGAATTTTGCCCAAAGGCACCGCCTTTCAGTGCGACGCGGGCATGTGCGGCCCCATGGAGTCCGTGATCGGCAGTGAGATCCAGCCTGTGCTGGAGCGCTTTCACACCGCCATGCCCGCCAAGTTCGGCGTCGGCAGGGGCGCCGTCAGGCTGAACGGCATCCTGGTCACGATCGACCCCGCCACCGGCAAGGCCACGGCTGTCGAGCGCGTGGCACGCACCTGGCACGAGTGACCGCCTACTTCGTCCCCTGCCTCTTGCGGATGACCTCGCCCAGCCACTTCGCGGTCTCGCTGGCGATGACGTGATAACCCGCCTGGTTCGGGTGGCGGTCGGAGTACCAGCCCGGCAGGTGGCCGAAATGGGCGTCGAGGCGGTTGTCCGAGACGACGATCTTCGGATCCTCTCCCTCCGGCTGGACATAAGGCGTGGCCAGCGGCCGCAGAGCCTCAGGCACCTTGGCCAGCGAATAGCGGCGGTAGTTCAGCATGTTCGGCCCCTTCTTCAGCTCGGCGGCATAACGGGGATAGATGTCGAACACGGTCAGTTTCTCCGTGGCCGCGATGCTGCGGATCATCGCGTTCAAAGCGCGGCCCGCCTTCGGTTCCAGGTAGGGGATCACGGTCATGGGGATCAGCATGGCCTTCGGATGATCCTTGCGCAGCCGGCCGATCAGCTCCCGGAAGTCCGCCGGAAAGTTGACGTCAAACTTCTCCCTTTTGGCACGGTCGTTAAGCCCGTAGCGGATGAAGATGTAGTCGGCCTGCGGCTTCGTCTTCACGGCCTTGTCATAGCGTGTGTCGAGCAGCCGGCGGATGAACTCGCCGCTGACACCTTCATTGTAGACATCGCAGGGCGGTGCGCCTGGCTGCGAGGCCAGCAGGATGCGCAGCGTGTCCTCAAACTGCGGCTCGTCCGGGTCCAGCTTCTTCGGAATGCTCGCCTCGGTGGTGCTGTCGCCCAGCAGGATGACCTGAAGCCGCTTCGGTCCGGCAGTGGTGGCGCTGAAGGCAAAGGGCCTGCCGTCCCCAAGGATCTGGTCGGAGGTGACGGTCGGGCAGATGTGGCGCTCCACATGCTCGATGAAGAGCTCCGTGCCGCGCCGATGACTGACAAACGGCCAGCGTGCCGGGTTGTACATGGCGTCTGTGAGATCGCGCATCAGCACCACATGACGGCCGTTTTTCGCCATCTGCCGCAAACCAAAAGGACGACCGGCCACGCACATGTTCACGTGCACGCCCATGAGGATGACGTTGTCGATGCCGCGCGCCTCCAGCAGGTTCCAGATCTCCGTGCCGGAGTCGCTGACGGCGTCCTTCTCCGGGTCGATGCGCAACACGTCGATCTGCTTCGTCCAGGGCGCCTTGGGGTTCAGGCCCTTCGCCGTGAGTTCCGCCGCCCAGCGGGCGTGCTCCGCAGGATCATCATCCTCGCCGCCGTCCGTCTGGTCGATGGGATACACGGCCTGCTCCTCGGCCGGAATCTGCCGGCACCACTCGCTGATCTTGTCCGGCAGACGGACGGCGGCGGGCGCCGTCCTGGCACGCTCGCGGGCCGGGCTGCCTTCATAGGGCTTCATGCAGCTGCTTGGCGCATGGATGATGAGCACCCCGGCCTGACGCGCCTTTTCCAGCACCTGGTTCATGCGCGGCGCCAGCTCGCCCTCGCGGATGACGGCGTTGCGGCAGTGATGCAGGTCCCACATGTCACAGACGATCATCGCCGTGCGCGAGGGCAGCCACTGCTCCTTCACCAGGGCTGGACGGCCTGTGGCAGATCTTGTCTGCAAGGTCAGCGGCAGGGCTGTCTCCGCCAGGCCGGGACCGCTGAAAAAAAGAAGGGCGATGAGGAGGAAGGGCAGACGCATGGAAGACCTGTACGTCCGCTTGCCGTCCTTTTGCGCAGCACGCGCCTCCGGCTATTTCGCAAAAGCACCGACCACGCGCGGAGCGGCCCCTTTCGAAAGCTCGAAGATCTCTGGGCTGGCGGCATAGGCATCCTCATGAAAGCGATCGGCCAGATCCGCGGCAAACTCCTCCAGGGCGCCGGCCCTGGCCGGAAAAAGATAAAGTGAATGCCGATCCGGCAGGGCCGCCCACAGCTTTTCACCCAGCACCGGTTCGAGCAGGGCAGGCAGCGTGGGAGCGATGAGCAGGCAGGCCATCACCGGCCGGTCACCACGATAAACCGCGTAGATCACCCGGCCTTCCGCATCCTTGACCAGGTCGGGCTTGAGCACGGTGAGCAGACGGTCAGCGGCTTTTTTGGAACGCTCGGCAAAGGTCTCCGGGCTCAGGCCGAGCCTGGCAAAATCCTCCTTGGGATAGGCCTCGATGAACGGCTTCTCGGCAATCTCGCGGGCGGGGCTCAGCACCGTGGCCTGCGACCCTTCGGGCACCACGCTGCGCTCGGTGCGCATCTCCCGGGGCTCGGGCAGCATCAGCAGCGCCTCCAACGCCGGCTTTTCCTGGCAGGGGGCCGCCGTGATCATCGCGAGCAAAAGCAGGGGTGAGACAGTTTTCATCTCCGCCATGGTCGGGAAACATGGCGCTTAATCAAGCCCGGCAGGAGGCCGCAGCATCGGCCCGAATTTGCCTTTGACCGCACTTTTTGTTTTCCACCTCCTGAAAGACGGCCACATCTCAGTCCGCCATTCTTCCTCCGTTCCCATGCTTTTCCGACCCACCGCCTGCCTTCTCCTGGCCGTCGCCAGCCTCTCAGCCGCAGACTCCGCCGATGTCGTCATCTATGGCGGCACCTCCGGAGGCATCACCGCCGCCATCCAGACCGCCCGCATGGGCCGGACCGCCATTCTGATCGAGCCGACCCGCTTCCTCGGCGGCCTCACCACCGGCGGTCTCGGCGCCACGGACATCGGCAACAAAAAGGCCATCGGCGGCCTCTCCCGGGAGTTCTACGCGAACATCTTCCGTCATTACTCCGACGCCACCCGGTGGAAGCACCAGACCCGTGACGAATACTATGCGAAGAAGCCGCATGGCAACTCCGGCGCGGAGTCCACAATGTGGACCTTCGAACCCCATGCCGCGTCCGAGGTCTACGATGCCATGCTCAAGGGGGCGGGCGACAAGGTCACCGTGGTGTTCGGCGAACGCCTCGACCTGAAAAAGGGCGTGGTGAAGGAGGGCGCAAAGATCACCCGCATCCGCATGGAAAGCGGTCGTGAGTTCACCGCGCCGATGTTCATCGACACCACTTACGAGGGCGACCTGATGGCGAAGGCAGGCGTCGGCTACCATGTCGGCCGCGAGGCCAACAGCGTCTACAACGAAGCCCTCAACGGCGTGCAGGTCGGCCACAGCATCCATCATCAGTTCACCAAGAACGTCGATCCCTATGTGAAGCCCGGCGACCCCTCCAGCGGCCTGCTGCCAGGCATCGAGAAGCAGCCCGGCGAGGAGTTCAGCGGCGACAAGAAAGTGCAGGCCTACAATTTCCGCATGTGCACCACCGACGTGCCGGAAAACCGCCGCGACTGGGAGAAGCCGGCGAATTACGACGAGCGCTGGTTTGAACTCGCCCTGCGCAACGTCGAGGCCGGGGACATGCGCATCTCCTGGGCCCCGAGCTGGATGCCCAACCGCAAGACCGACACGAACAACAACTTCGCCGTCAGCACCGACTTCATCGGCCAGAACTGGGACTACCCCGAGGCGGACTACGAAACCCGCGCGAAGATCTGGAAGGCTCATGAGGACTGGCAGAAGGGCCTCATGTGGACCTACGCCCATCATCCGCGCGTTCCGGAAAAGATCCGCGAGGCCTTCCAGAAGCTCGGCCTGGCGAAGGATGAGTTCACCGACAACGACAACTGGCCGCGCCAGCTCTATGTCCGCGAGGCGCGCCGCATGATCAGCGACTACGTGATGACCGAGAAGAACTGCAAGCGCCGCGAGATCGTCGAGGACAGCGTCGGCATGGGCGCCTACAACATGGACTCCCACAACATCCAGCGTTACGTGACCAAGGAGGGTTTCGTGCGCAACGAGGGTGACGTCCAGGTCGGCAGCCGCCCTTATCCGGTGAGCTTCCGCAGCATCCGCCCGAAGGCCTCCGAATGCAGCAACCTGCTCGTGCCCGTCTGCCTCAGCGCCAGCCACATCGCCTACGGCAGCATCCGCATGGAGCCGGTCTTCATGGTGCTCGGCCAGAGCTCCGCCACCGCGGCCGTTCACGCCATCGAACAGGGAACCACGATTCAGGGCATCGACTATGCGAAGCTGAAGGAGCGTCTGCTCAAGGACGGTCAGGTGCTCGACTTCGAATCGCCTGCCGCCCCCGAGGTCAGCTCCTTCAAGAAGGACCAGATCCCCGGCATTGTCGTCGATGACAACGAGGCCGAGCTCACGGGCTTCGAGTCTGAAGGCCACACCACCGGCGGCTTTGTCGAACGCGGCTACCGTCATGATGGCGACGCCCTGAAGGGCGAACAAAAAGCGAAGTACACGCCGACCCTGCCGAAGGCCGGCCGCTACACCGTGGCCGTCAGCTACGGAGCCCTCGGCAACCGCGCCGACAAGGTACCCGTCACCGTCCATTCGGCGGACGGCGACAAGGTCATCCTTGTGGACCAGAAGCAGAAGCCCGCCGGCAAGTTCAACCTTCACACGCTGGGCAGCTTCCGCTTTGAAGCCGGCAGGTCCGGCTGGGTGCAGATCTCCAACGAGGGCACGAAGGGTCACGTCATCATCGACGCCGTGCAGTTTGTGGCCGAGTAGCGCTGCGGGCGCCGCCTCAGCCGCCGATGGCGATCATGCGGCGGTTGGGCTGGTAGTTGTGGCGGAAGTCATGCTCCTTCGGCTTGCGCGCCACGACGTTGTGAATGAGCTGCGCCAGCTCCTCGTCGGTGCAGCCGCCGCGCAGCTTCTCCCGCAGGTCGAACTCCAGGCAGCTTCCCAGGCAGGGCCGCAGCTTGCCGTCGCTGGTCAGCCGCAGCTTGTTGCAGGCCTCGCAGAAGTGCAGGTTGGTCATTGCACCGATGAACCCGACCTTCTGCCCGGAGCCCGGGATCTCATAATAGGTTGCCGGGCCGTTGGTCTTGAAGTCCGGCAGCGGCTTCAGAGCCCCGTAACGCGCCTCCACCATGCGAAGGGCCGAGCCCGCGGAGAGGAAGTTGTCCTCGCTCAGCACCTCCTGGGTGCTCACCGGCATCAGCTCGATGAAGCGCAGCAGGGCGCCCTTTTCCCGGGCGTACTCGATCAGCGGCACCATCTCCTGCTCGGTCTGGCGCTTCATCAGCACGCAGTTCAGGCGGATGGAGGGAAAGCCGGCCTCGATGGCGGCGTCAATGCCCTCCAGCACCTTCGGCAGCAGATCACGGCTGGTCGTGCGCCGGTAGGATTCGCGGTCCAGCGAGTCGAGCGAGATGTTGGCGCTGCGCACCCCGGCATGCACCAGCCGCGCGGCCAGGGTTTCTCCGTCCTCCAGCCGGCTCAGCAGCGTGCCGTTGGTGGAGATGCCCACCTGCTCGATGCCTGGGATCGCCGCGACATCGGCGCAGAACTGGGTGACGCCGGGCCGCGTCAGCGGCTCGCCGCCGGTCACGCGCACCTTCCTGATGCCCAGCGTGGCGCCGACACGCAGCACGCGCAGCATCTCGTCATAGCCCAGCACCTCCTCGCGCGGAAACCAGGCCTGCTCCTCCTCGGGCATGCAGTAGCGGCAGCGCTCGTTGCACCGGTCGGTGACCGAGACGCGCAGGTAGGAGATGCGATGGCCGAAGGCGTCTTCCACGGGCGTGTTACTCCAGCACCGGGCCCTTCACCGCCCAGCGTTTGATGACAAAGCCGGTGGCCGACTTCTCCTTCCAAAGCGCAAAGTGCGGCGTCTTCGTGTGCGCCTCCAGGGCCGCCGCGTCGACATACTGCTCGCTCAGCGCGAAAAGGTTCGGCTGGTCGGCCTGCCGGTTGACCTCGAAGCGGGTGCAGCCGGGCTCCTTGACGGACTCGGCGGCGTTGTAGGTGATGACCTGCAGGAATTCATCGACCCGGGCGGGATCGACTTCGAGGATGACAATGACATTGACCATGCAAGGCGGACAGAGCCGATATTACGCCGGGATGCAACCGCCGGCTGCGCTCCTCCCCTTGCGCCGCTCACTTCGCCTTCCCCTTGGCCTTCTTGAGGAAGACCTTGCGGTCCCAGTTCTTTTTCAGGTCGGCCTCGCTCACCTCTGAAACCAGCCCACCCTCGGGAACCTCGATTTTTGCGGTCCAAAGCAGGCCGTTGAGCACCAGCAGTCGCTGATTGGCGTCGGCCCAGTTGGCATGCAGGTCACAGCCGGTGAAACCAAAGCTGCGACCGCCATTTGGACGCTCATAAGTCCAGGCCACGGTTTCCGCCCGCCCGGCATGGGCCTTCGCGTCCGCCGTCTTCCGGCTGTCCTCCGGCATGGGACCGGCCAGGACCGGTGTCACACCTTTCTCGGCAAAGTGGAGGTTGTAGAGCCAGCCGTCCTTGAGCAGCTCGAAGGGTCGGATCCCACGCGTCACCGGATGCGCGGGCACGGCTGCAAACTTCACGTCCCAGTGGCCTCGGCAGCCGATGTCGGACTGGAAGGCCGCGCCAAACCACTGCTTGAAGGCATCAGCCCGGTCCGCCGGGCAGTCGATACCCTGATGCAGCATGACAAAACCGGTGCCGGCTTCGGCCAGGGCCTGCATCTTCGCCCAGCGTGCGGGCTCCAGGAACGACAGCTTGGGTCCGCCGTCGAGGAACAGCAGGACGGACTTCGCGCCGTCGAGCACGGCCTCGTTCTTCGGCCAGCCCTCGGCGACGAGCACGGGCGCCACGCCGGGAACCTTTTTCAGCCAGTCCATGATCAAGGCGCAGCCGGCGAAGTACTCATGCTGCCCCGGCTTGTTGCTGGTGCTGCCGGCGATCAGAACGATCTTGGCCGCCGAGGAGTCGGAAGGGATCTGCTCCAGCGGCACCTGCTGCTGTTCGGGGGTGAGCTCGGCATGCAGAAGGCCCGAGGCGGTCAGGCAGAGGGCGGCGGATCGGAGGAGGGACATCCGCGCATAACGAACTGGATCGACACGATCCTTCCGCAGATGAGGCGCCGGCCTGATGCAAGGCGCAGCATTCCAGATTGACCCCGCAGGCTCGTCGGGGTGAAACTTCGGTTCATGCGCCTGACTTCCCTCCGCCTTCTTCTCCTCGGATTCGTCTTCGCCAGCCTGCATGCAGCCGAGCCAGGCACACCGGAGGCCCTGATTGAGCGTCTCTATCAGGTGGAGATGGAAAGCGGCGCCGTGTTCCAGGTGGCTGAGAATGCGACCGTGGCGAAAAAGTTCCTGACTCAGGAGCTGGTCAGCCTGCTGGTGAAGGATGCCAAAAAATCTCAGGAGGGAGAAGGCGTCATCGACTTCAGCCCGATCTTCGACGCCCAGGACTGGGAGCTCACGGATTTCAGGGTCAGCAAGGTCATGGAGCAGGAGAACAAAAGCGTGGTCAAAGCCAGCTTTGCCAACAGCGGCCAAAGGACCGTGATCACCTACGACTGCGTGGCCACCCAGGCTGGATGGCGGGTGGCGAACATCCGCTACGCGGACGGGCGCTCCCTGCTGAAGCTGCTCAGGCAGGAGTGATTTCCTCCGGATGTTAACACCTTTTTAACTCGGCACGCCCCCGCCTTCACTGGCGGCCTCCGCCGCCTGCGGGAGCCTGGGCTGTCATGAAGGAACAAGACCGTCACGGCCTCCACAAGCTCTCCGGAACCACCCTCGTCATCGCGGCGCTGGGCGTGGTCTTCGGAGACATCGGCACCAGCCCGATCTACACGCTCAAGGAGTGCTTCAGCCCGCACAGCCCGCATCACGTCGCCGCCAGCCACGCGCATGTTCTCGGCGTGGTCTCGCTGGTGCTCTGGTCGCTGATCCTGCTCATCTGCGTCAAATACCTCGTCTTCATCCTGCGCGCCGACAACAAGGGCGAGGGCGGCGTGCTGTCGCTGATGGCGCTGGCCACGCATGGCATGGGTGAGACGATGAAGCGTCGCGTGGTGACGGTGCTGCTGGGGTTGTTTGGAGCCTCTCTTTTGTTCGGCGACGGCATCATCACACCGGCCATCTCGGTGCTGAGCGCGGTGGAGGGGTTGAAGGATGGCGGCCTGCTCGGCGCTCCGCCTTCCGACCTCGTGCAGGCTGCCGCCTGGGAGCAGCGCATGCAGTGGCTCATCATGGGCATCACGCTGGTCATCCTTGTGGTGCTGTTCTCCGTGCAGTTTCTCGGCACCGCCCGGGTCGGGCGTTTCTTCGGCCCCGTGACAGGCCTTTGGTTTGTCAGCCTCGGCCTGCTCGGCCTGTCGCAGCTGGTGGAAGGACCGGAAGTCCTGGCCGCCTTCAACCCCTGGCACGGCTGGCATTTCCTGACCACCGGAGGCCATGCCGCCTTTGTCATCCTCGGCAGCGTTTTCCTGGCCGTGACCGGTGGCGAGGCCCTGTATGCGGACATGGGGCACTTCGGCGCCAGCCCGATCCGCCGCGGCTGGTTCATGCTGGTGTTCCCCGCACTGGCATTGAACTACCTCGGCCAGGGCGCCCTGCTGATGCAGCGCCCGGAACTGGCGCACGCGCCGTTTTTCCAGATGGCCCCGCCCTGGGCCGCGCTGCCGATGGTGCTGCTCGCCACGGCCGCCACCGTCATCGCCTCCCAGGCCCTCATCACCGGCACCTACTCGCTCACCCTCAGCGCCGTTCAGCTGGGCTACCTGCCGCGTCTGAACATCCGCCACACCTCCGAGCACGCCCGCGGCCAGATCTACATCCCGCTGGTGAACTGGACGCTCATGCTCGCCTGCCTGGCCCTGGTCCTCGCCTTCCGCACCTCGTCCAACCTCGCCGCCGCCTATGGCGTGGCCGTGACGATGACGATGCTCATCACCACCGTGCTGTTCTACTTCGCCGCCCGGCACCTGTGGCAATGGTCCCTGCTCAAGGTCGTGCCGCTCTGCCTGGTGTTTGGTCTCATTGAGGCCGCCTTCCTCAGCGCCAACCTGGTCAAGTTCTTCGACGGCGGCTGGTTCCCGCTCGCGGTCGGTGCGCTGATCTTCCTGGTCATGACCACCTGGGCCACCGGACGCAGGCTGGTACGCGCCTCCATGGAGCGCAGCGCCCTCTCGCAGGAGACGCTCATTGAAAGCCTCGCCCGCGGCAGGGTGGTGCAGGTGCCAGGCACGGCCATCTTCATGACCAGCACCCAGGGCCGCGCCCCCGTCGCCCTGCTGCACAGCCTGAAGCATTACCAAGCCATCCATCAGCGCGTCATCTTCATGACCCTCACCACCGAGGACGAACCCTGGGTGCCTCCGGGAAGGCGTGTCGAGGTCGAGAAGCTCGGTGACAACTTCTGGCGTGTCACCGGCCGCTTCGGCTTCATGCAGAAGCCCAACGTCCCCCGCCTGCTGCGTCAATGCGCGGGGCACGGCCTCGAGGTCGATCCTGACAAGGCCACCTTCTTCCTCGGCCGCGAGATCATCGTCCCCAACCCGGCCCCGGGCATGGCACGCTGGCGCAAGCACCTCTTCTCGCTCGCCAGCAAGCTCGCCCAGCAGCCCGCGACCTACTTCCAGATTCCCGTCGGCCGCGTCATCGAACTCGGCCAGCAGGTGGAGATCTAAAAACAGCGCTTACCTTTAATAAACCATGCATCCGATTCAGCCCAAAAGCACCAAGATGTAACGCCATTTTATCTCTGCACTTTTTAGTATCTTGACCAAGCTCTGGCCGGTCATCAAACTGAGGCAATCATTTAATGATAAGATGAAGCCTCAGCTCAATCCTCAGACGGATCATTATAAATCAGATCATTCCCGCGACTTCATTGATCTGATCAACGAGGATCATGAACAAGGCTACCGCTTCACCTTCTTTGTAGGCGCTGGGCTTTCACGCCCAGCGGGGTATCCTTTGCCAAACCACCTGGGACGGCACTATCTGCCTTATTGCATCATGCGCGCGCTGGGACTCGACCCCCTCAGCGACACTCCCCAGCGAGACCGCTTTCCCCGCTGGGACCCGCGCAGCATTGGATGGCCGCGCATGGATGAGGAGATCGCCGAGCGCTGGTCATGGCCCAAAAAAGAAGGCGTGCCGCATGTGCAGCCAGAACTGCCCGATGCAGAAAAAATGACCCTCATTCTGACGAAGTGGCTGACAAAGTACGATGAGGAACTCATCGAAAAAGAGTGTCCGGAGATGAGTCGTGCTCTGGTAGCCTCCGCCCTCGGAGCTCTTCAGGAATGGCGCAGCGCCTTGCGGTTTCTCTGCCAGGTGCAGATGGTAAGTTCAAAGCTGACCCTCGTGCGTCCGGACTATGCCGTGCAGGACAGCATGTTTCAGTCTCTGCTGCAGATGTGCGAGCCTGGCCTGGGCCATCGCATGGTCGCAGCCCTCAGCACCGTGCTGCGATGCAACTGCATCGTCACGACAAACTTTGACGACCTCATTGAAAAGGCCTTTGCTGCCGTGCCTCTCTCCCTGGTCACCTTTGAGGTCGCGCAGCCTGCGCCCATGCCGGGCCCGACGATTGTGTGCAGCCAGCGCTCGCTGGTGAAAATGAACGGCGGCAACTTCTCCTTGATCACCAACGAGACGCTCGATGCCGAACCCACTTCCGACGATCATGAAAGCTTTCTTGGCTACCTGCGCGGGCTCGGAGTGGCCGACAAAGATGCACGCGCCGCCATCATCGTCACTGGAGTCGGCGGCACCGAAAACCGCACGCTTGCCCTTTTCAGGCATGCCATCGAGCGCCTGCCCCATCTGCACATCTACTGGATAGCCTTTGCCCATGACGAAGAAAACAACGAACGAGTCCGGGCTTCGCTGAAGCTAGAACCACCCTTTTCAAAAAGCGGCAGGCTGGACCGGCGTCTGCTTCGCCTCGCGCACAAGGAACACGGCCTCTTTCTGCAGCAGCTCTTCATGCGCATCACGCGTTCCCTGCCCAGCTCCGGCGTGGTTTTTCCAGGCCTCTGGCGTCTGCCTCTGCCCCCCATCATCAACAGGGCGGATGAAGAAGAAACCACTGAACCCGAGAAGGAGAACGGGAGCAGGCCCAGGCACGGCCTCAAGAGGCAGCTCAAAGAGGCGATCAACGCCAGCCGCATGGTGCTCGTGTTCTCCACCGCCCCTGAGTCAGCCGTGCGGCGGATCAGTGCCCGCGTGGCCGGGGAGTCTTCTCAAAACGTCGCCTGGCTGGACCTCGACCAGATCGGCAATCCCTGGGGCCTGCTGCTTCGCATCATGCAGATGTCTGCACGCATGCATGGCACTGCGGAAATCCCGCCGGCGCTCGATTTTCATGAATGGAATGAGACCATGAGCGATCAGTCGCGCGATCGGTTCATCGGCACCATCAAGCACATCCTCAGGTGTCACCATGTGCGCCTTTTTGACGACCTTGTCATCTACCTCAACGGGCTGGATGAGATCGCCAGTCATGCGCCCTACGCACCTGAGGGCAACGGCAACATGACCCTCCAGTACCTAGAAAAGCCCGGCATCCTGCTCCACCTCTGGGACTGCCTGCATGAGATCGCCGCAGATCGCACATGCGGCATCAAGTTCGTCATCCTGGGCTCCCTCCACGAGAGGACGGGAAAAGAAGACTACGCAGACTCCCCCATCGTCGGCCGCAGCCTGCGAGAGTGGCTGGGGAAAGGCCGCCCTCAGGTGAAGGACGTCTTTGAGAAGGACCGCCCGCCGCCTTTTGTCAAAAGACGGATTGAAGCAGCGAAAACGTGGCATCGCGGAGAGCGTCTGCGCATCGCCTTCCTCTATCTCGTCTGTTCATTCCGCTACTCGCGGCACCCCGTGGGCATCAGCCGGACCTTCGGCCGCTATGCCGAACGTGTCAGAAAGGAGACCCCCATGCACTATGAGGAGGCCTTCAAGAAGAGCGAGGAATGGCTGGAGCACTGGATCAAGCCAAGCTCCGACCTTCCGTTTTTGCGCGAAAAGCTTGGCGGCTTGCTTTGGATGCACCCGCGGATCAAAGCCGAGCTGCGTCCGCTCCTGGTGGCTGACTGGAAGGAGGCCAGCGGGGACGACCACCCCTATGAGATCCTCATGATGGGCAATCTCCTCGCGCGACACTATGGACAGATGCTGCTGGCCACCGCCGATCCTCTCGCCGGACTGGAACTCGTCCATCACATGCTGAGGGCGTTGGAGGCGGCCTTCATCCACTGCAAATCAAAACAGCAGGCGCCACCGGCATCCCCCGGGACTGAGGCCGGCAAGACTGAATCCGAGGTGGAGCTGGAGGCCTTGGCACTGCACATGATCCAGCACGGCATCGTGGCCATGAAGCTGTGCCGCCCCCTGCTGCACCGGCACCTTGCCAGCGACTTTTTGGAAGCCTCGCTGGACGGGCTGGACAAGCAGTTCAAAAAACTGCGCACAAGCCTGGAAGAAAACAACGCCCCGAAGATCATCCTCGGAAGGCTGCACTTCCTGGAATTGGAGGCGACCATGGCACGGGGTGATGTGTTGCTGCGCTCTGTCCGAAACTCACAGTTGCTTTACTGGTTCGACAACGTCGATACGGGAGATGGAGGCATGACAGACGATGGTGAACAGCAAGGAGCCTCACCGTCGGCACCTCCTGGCGCCACTCCGCTGACACTTGAAGCCATGGAGTCCGCAGGATGCCAGCCGGAAATCCCGCAGCGCCTCATTCAACGGCATGAGAGCAGGCGCCTCAAAAAAATTGGGGGCTTCATCCTCGCGCGCCAGCATGACGATGCGCTGAATGAACTCAAGGCCGTATGGAGAGGTCATGCCTTGAAGGTCTGCAACCAGAAGCAGTCCATGGAGCAGATCGAAACTCAGGTGCTGAAGATGATCGAACCCTTGATCTCAAGGCTGGATGGCAAGCCCCCGGCCAACCCAGCGCATTCGGGAGATTACATGGCGCGCCAGTGGCTCTACCATGCATGGACCACGGAATCACCCATGACCGAATCAACGATGGATCACTGGCGCAGGTACCTGGTGCGCGCCAGCATGTGGTCCACCATGCTGGTTCTGAACCGCACACAGGCCAAGTTTTTGAAGAATCCCAGCGGCAATCCCCAGGAGCTGCAACGCGCGCTCAAGGCCGGCATTTGGATCGCCGACTTCGGCCTCGAGATCCTGCGCAACGTTGAGCATTCACGAGACTCCATCACCGTGCATGAGCAGACGCGGCTGCGTTGCCTCATCGCGCTAGGGCGTGCCTATGAGGCCGGTTCAACAACCAAACCGCAAAACGGTGACTACCTGAAGCCCGTGATGCGATCCCTCAACGGCCTCCGCGACGCCTCAGCCTGGGTGGAGGAATTTCCATTCCGGGACGCCGACCTGGAAAGGGCCATCATCGCCCTGCGCAGCGCGGAGGTGCGCCTTATCGCCCTGTGGAACGACGCCGGCTTCAAATACCTTCTCAAGGTCATCATGAAGCAGTCTCCGGAGAAAGGAAAATACACCGTTCAAGAGTGCGTGTCGTTCAAGGAGGACTGCAAGCTGGAGCTCGTGGAGCTGCGTGGCAATGGTGAGCAAATCCTCTCCTTGCTCGACAGCGCAGAGCAGATTCTGCGCACCTACCCCAAGTCCGTATGGTGGATTTGGATTTTCTGGGCGCTGAAGGCGCGAATCTCCGAGTTTTATTTCAGCCTGCGCGCATGGGATGCCATCCAAGTCGGGCCTCATGGCAAAGCCAATGTGGACACCCTCATGCACGTCCCCAACAGCCTGCGAACTGCCTCGCGCGGAGGCATCTTCAGCGCCATCCGCATGCAAGGCATCACGGATCCACTCCGCATTGCGCGCATCATTCGCAGCCAGCACGGCATCTTCGCCGCGGAGGTCTTACGCCGGCGCCTGCTCCAGACACCTGACCCCCACGCCAACCGCATAAAGCTCAAAGAACAAGACCTCGCCCGAGGAATGAGAGAAGCTCTCGGAATTTTAGAAAAGCAGATAGGGGCGTATGAAAATTCCAATGCTGACAAAAACCTGATCGAGTACTGCAAAAGTGTTCATAAAAAGACCACCGGCTACATGAATGATTGGGCAAAGCACAATACAGACGTGCCCGATTTCAAAGTCACATCCCTTTAATCTAGGAACGAGCTATTGCTACAAGCGTAGCAACCCACCTCCCGCGTCTTCTGCGCCAGTGCGCGGGGCACGGCCTCGAGGTCGATCCTGACAAGGCCACCTTCTTCCTCGGCCGCGAGATCATCGTCCCCAACCCGGCCCCGGGCATGGCACGCTGGCGCAAACACCTCTTCTCGCTCGGCAGCAAGCTCGCCCAGCAGCCCGCAACCTACTTCCAGATCCCCGTCGGCCGCGTCATCGAGCTCGGCCAGCAGGTGGAGATCTAGGCCGTGTTGTCTTAACGCTTTTTTGACGCCCAGGGGCGCGTCTTTAACTCACGCACCCACAGGCTGCCCACGAAGATCGGGGCGTCATGATCGACCTCATCTACCTCGTCACGCTCGCGGCCTTCTTCGTCATCAGTGCCGCTTACGCGAACGGCTGCGAAACCCTCTGACCCGCCCCAACGCCATGGAAACCATCCTCGTCGGGCTCATCGCCCTCGCCCTGCTCGCCTACCTGACGGTGGCAATGCTGCGTCCGGAAAAATTTTGATCCCCGCACACCATGCACGCCGCTGACTGGCTTCAATTCGCCCTCTACCTCGGGCTGCTCGCGCTCATCACGAAGCCGATGGGCCTCTACCTCATGCAGGTGCTCGACACCCATGGCCGCACCTGGCTCGATCCGGTCGTCAAGCCGTTCGAAAAACTCACCTACAAGCTCCTCGGCGTCGATCCGCAGCGTGAGCAAGGCTGGAAGCAATACACCTTCGCCATGCTCGCCTTCAGCCTCGTCGGCGCAGTCTTCACCTATGCGATCCTGCGTTTGCAGCACCTGCTGCCGTGGAATCCTCAGGGACTGCCGGGATTGAGCCATCATCTGGCCTTCAACACGGCGGTGAGCTTCACCACCAACACCAACTGGCAGAGCTACGGCGGTGAAGCGACGATGAGCTACTTCTCGCAGATGGTGGGGCTGACGTTTCACAACTTCGTCTCCGCCGCTGTCGGCATTGCCATCGCTGCGGCATTGGTTCGTGGGATCGCCCGCAGTTCGGCAAAAACGCTCGGCAATTTCTGGACCGACCTCACCCGCACCACTTATTACCTGCTGCTGCCGATCTGCGTCATGTTCGCGCTGTTCCTCGTGTCGCAGGGCATGATCCAGAACTTCGATCCTTACACGAAGGCGAAGACGCTTGAAGGAGTGGAGCAAGTCATCGCGCAGGGTCCCATGGCATCGCAGGTGGCGATCAAGATGCTCGGCACGAATGGCGGCGGCTTTGTGAACGCGAACGCGGCGCATCCCTTCGAAAACCCGACGCCGTTGTCGAACTTCATCCAGATGCTCTCGATCTTCGCCATCGGCAGCGGCCTGACCTATTACCTTGGCCGCATGGTGAAGAACCAGGCGCATGGCTGGGCGGTGTGGGCCGCGATGATGCTGCTCTTTGTCGGCGGAGTGCTCTTTTGCGCTCACTGCGAAGCCGCGGGCAATCCGATTCATCAGCAGCTCGGCGTTGCCGCCGCAGATGGCAACCTGGAGGGCAAGGAGGTGCGCTTCGGTGTCTTCAGCTCGTCCCTCTTCGCCACCATCACCACCGCCTCGTCCTGCGGAGCGGTGAACTCCATGCACGACTCCTTCACGCCTCTCGGCGGTCTTGTGCCGCTTTTTATGATCGAGCTGGGCGAGGTCGTCATCGGCGGCGTCGGCGCGGGCCTGTATGGCATGCTCGTGTTTGTCATCCTCGCCGTCTTCATCGCCGGGCTCATGGTGGGCCGCACGCCGGAGTATCTGGGCAAGAAGATCCAGGCGAAGGAGGTGAAGCTGGCGATGCTGACGCTGCTCATCCTCACGCTCAGCATCCTGGGCTTCACCGCCTGGGCTTGTGTGAGCGACTGGGGCGTCGCCGGGCTGAACAACGCCGGCCCGCATGGCTTCAGCGAAATGCTCTATGCCTTCAGCTCCGCCACCGGCAACAACGGCAGCGCTTTCGCGGGCCTCACCGCCAACACGCCCTGGTATAACACCACGCTCGGCCTCGCGATGCTCTTCGGCCGCTTTCTCATGATCGTGCCCATCATGGCCATCGCAGGCTCCCTGGCGGGCAGGCAGACCGTGCCTGCCAGCGCGGGCACCTTTCCGGTCAACGGCCCGACCTTCACCGTCCTGCTCATCGGCACCGTCCTGCTCATCGGTGCGCTCAATTTCCTTCCCGCTCTCGCCCTTGGCCCCATCGTCGAGCACTTCCTCATGGGCAAAGGCGGTCTGTTCTAAATGTGGTCCGCACCTGCGAAGCCGCGAAGCGAATCCTCTGTGCGGCAGGGTTCTCGAATAACCAAAAAAAAACGAAGTGGCGTGGCTGCGATCAGCCACGCCTCATGATTTTGCAGCCTCTTGAATAGCTCTCTTAGTTGCTGGCTGTCTTGGCTGCATCTGGAATCGTCCGTTCGACTTTGTCGATCACATAAAAGCAAACCTGTCGTTCCTGCTCGGCGGTGCTTTCAGCCAGTGCATCACCGATGCAGATGACCTGGTGGATCGGAATACCGCTCTCCAGCATGTAGGCGCGGCAGACATCGGCGCGTTGCTCGGAAAGCTCTTGGTTGCGGGTCGGCTTGGAGCCTTTTTCGATGTCGGCACGGCTAGTAACCACGACCCGCAGTTCAAAGCGTGCTTTCAGCCTTTTGAGCTCTTTAGCGATGCGATCCAGCTCTGCTTTGTTGATCGGCGTGGACTTTCCCTGCTCGAACCGGATCGGCTCGCCGATTCGCTCAGCATCGTTCGGCAGTTCGATCCGAGCAGATTTACTTGGAGAGCCGTTCTTGTCTTCATCACGCCCGACGTTAACGATCACCGAACCCCCAGGCTGCATGATCATATGCTGCGGCTGGGACGATGCTGTGGATGGTGTCGGTGGGCCTTTCGCTGCCACCTGTGCCTGCTTGGGGCCTGAAGAAAGCGGCGTGTTTGGCGTCTGGTTTGCAGCAGTGGGCTTCGCTTTGGCGATCTTGGGCTGGTCCTGTTTGGCCTTGGGCGTGGCTGTTTCGATACCTGTCCCGTCACTCAGGACCAAGAAATGCCGATTCTGAGTGGAGGCATCGCTGAGCTGCCCTGCGAAGGTTTCGCGATCTTCGATGAAGCGTGGTGGGTTCGTATCTTTCGAACTCCAGGGATTCGGGCCACCACCTGCGGCCCAAACGTAATAGTGAGCGCTCCCTTTGGCAGAAGCCACCACCGTCTTCACTGCTTGGACAGGCACGACTTTAGCTGAGCAGCCAGTGGTGAGTTTGTCGGCCAGTGCTTTCAGGTGGCTTTCCAGCCTTGCCTGCCGCGCCTTCGGTGTGTTCTCACCAAAAAAGCCGCCTTCGAGCTTTGGCGCGGGCACGTCGAGTGTTTTGCCGTCGGCAGTGAGGATGCTCAGGTGTGGGTTTGGCACCTCGGCACCATTGGAGGCCACAGCCACACGGGTGAAGGACTCGCGCAGCGAGTCCACAACGTTGCTGATATTCTCCGGTGTCCGGGGTTGCGTGATGATGACCGTGGCTGAGTCAGATTTTCCATTCGCACCGCTTTGCGCAGAGTGGTCCACGCAGGCAGGAATGGAGAGAGCGATGATGATCGTGAGGATGGATGTCTTCATGTGGATGGAATGTCAAAGGTTTGAGTTCAGGTTTCAGGCGATGGAAGTAATGGAGGCGGTTGAGTGAAAGATGGCGGTTCTGTGGATTCGAGTTCGTGAAAGGTGCGCATCTCGGGTGCGGTCAGCAGTTCGAGCTGCACACGCGCCAGGGCGCGGGCAAGTTCGGTCTGGGCGAGGTGGTTGGGCTGGCAGTTGAGAAAGGCCGCACGGTCGCTGTCATCGAGCGTTCCGGGAGACTTGAGCAGGTAGTGGTGGCCTTGATCATCCGAGCCAGTGTGCAGGATCACATGACCATCCACTTCACCGCAGCGGATAGGGATCACCGTGGAAAAGGAAAACTCGCGAAAAGGCATCGCACCCAGCATGGGCTTCCCGTCCTTCCCCATTTCGGCATAGCCGCGTGAACGACGGCGGCGTAGGTGCAGCCGGTCGGTAAGACGGGCACCGATGAAGCAAGGCACGCGAGTGGTCGTTCCTGCCAGGTGTAAGGTGAAGTCCAACACTGCAATCGACCAATTAGCCACAAGGAGAGCCTGCGGCTGATAAGAGCCAAACCAAACTAGCACTACTGCCTTGCTCACAAGACAGAGGATAAGTAAAAGCAGCACGGTCCAGTCCTTGAAATTCCAACTCGTTGCTTTCATTGACGCGGAATCACGAGCGAACCGGTCTTCGCCTACAAAAGCATTCATCAATGCTACCTGCTTCTCGACGAGACTAAAGCCTTTCACGCAGGGTAAAACGATGAATTCAACCGCGCAGATCACCAGGGGCCAACCAACCGCCAGCAGTGGATTGCCGGAAATTGACATCAGTGCGGAGAGAATGGCGCCTGAATAAATTCCAGCCGCGATCAAGGCAAGGTAAAGTATTAGAGCTCCTAGTGGCCATTCAATCGGGTAGAAGTCGGGGACACGCTGAATCCCAGCCCAGAGTTTTCTGCCAGAACTTCCCACTAAAAGCAGCTTTGTCAGCTTGCTCATTTCGTGATACTTGCCGTTGTTAGGATGATTCAGTCCGCTTGCAGTGGCCGCTGGACTGATTGGCGGCATTGGGTTCGGTTTCATGGCGTCGATGAGTCGGGCTGGATTGCCCTTCATCAGCCATCACCGGATGAGGCTCATCGTGGGTGACATCTTTTTGATCACCTCATCACTTTTCCCGGAGAACACCACGCCATCGACGAACGGCCGCTCAACACCCGAAGTCCGCATCTGCACGCGGTTCATCCTGCCCGCGACGAAGCACTTCGATCTTCCGGCGTCGAAGGCGCAAGCTCCAGCCCCGATGCAAAAGCTCATCTTGCAAGATTTTCATCTGCTTAATCCTCAACGAATCTTTATAGAAGCGCAGATACTTCGATTGGATTCGTTCTTCCCGCGTCGATCTCATCCCCCTTAACAGTTCGGCACATGAACAATACAGACCTCTTGCCACGGAAGAAAACTTTCGAGCAGACATTCTGTCGTGCCAGCTCTTTAGCTCTGAACTGGTGGCTGATAAGCAGATGGCTTTGGTGCACCACTCAGCGTCCCAGCACTCCCACATTGAAGACGGCGATCTCTCAACTGCGCTCCTGCAAAATTGCAAAACTCGTGGCCATTCCTCTGTTCGGGCGAGCGCAGAAAGTATTTTTTCTGTGTAAGGTTCTTTCATCCATCTGAGCCTCAGTTTCCTGCCATAGCTCTCGACCAATACCTTTGCCATTTGCTGCGCTATTGGAGCGATTTCAGCTGCATATCCGGTGTCCAGTAGATATGGAAGATGGAATGATAAATCGCCAGCATTCTCCGTTACATCATTGGCTAACAGTCTTGAAGCAAGTAGATGTGCTTCCTCGCATTTGTCGCTTTTCTGTGGGTCGCTTGCAAATACGTTAGCCGCAATATTCAGCAGATAGGGATCATCGCCTTCTTGCGAGATCACTGCCTCCCAGAACCTAGCAGAGTAGCGGCTAATCCATTCCTCTTTCAGTCTGGCCAAGTCCAAGTGAATGAGAGCTTGCGCATATGAGATGGGTTTGTTGTTGATCATCTCCCAAACAAACATAACCGCCTTCATTCCGGCATCCGGATTACGGCAATTTAGGATACATAGGTATACATCGTCCGCAGAGAGGCTTCTAGCCGCTGCGATGATGACCTCTTTGAGGTCTGTAAATTCTAGCCGAACTTTCTTTTTGGCCAGAGTGTTTAGAAGCAGATACGCAAAATGGGTGCGTGACCATCGATTGTCGAAATCTTCACCCTCGGAAACCATGAAAACACTTTCTCCTGGCTTTAGTTGGTCTAAAGCGTTGCACTCTTCTGCGCAAAAGAAACTAGGA
Organism: uncultured Prosthecobacter sp.; assembly: GCA_964642905.1. Taxonomy (GTDB): domain Bacteria; phylum Verrucomicrobiota; class Verrucomicrobiia; order Verrucomicrobiales; family Verrucomicrobiaceae; genus Prosthecobacter. The sequence continues at coordinate 22,531 of CAZXPU010000006.1, read as the reverse complement.
GTATTCAGGGTTCTCTTCGTAATTTCCCAAGCTTGTTCTTCGTGAGCAGTCCCGAAGAGTTCCCATGTTTGTTGAACTATCTCCGCTCCTTCTCGGGTTGGGGAAATTGCTTCAGCAAGTGACAGCAACAAACTGGCTGCTGATTCAACAATCGACTCAACCCCTGACTTTAGTAGTGCAGTGCAGATGACCGCTTTCTCGCCCGGCAACCACTTCATTGTGCCAACTGCTGCATAAACTGCTTCCAAGATCGAGAGATCATGAAGCTTGACCGCACCATCAACCAGTGGAGAAGCCGCAGACGCATCACCCGATCCAAAAATGCTCTGAAAGCACTGCACAGCCGACCTGCTTCCCATCTGTGCTACCTGGCTGGCAGCAGCACGCCAAAGCAAGCTTGCATTGCTTTTTGGGCCTCCTCGCAGGTTCCATGTTCTCTTTTGTAGTCGTTGACGTTCCAAATCTCCGAAAAAAGGGTTATGCCAAAGTCGGATCTGCCCATGTTCCCCAAACTTCTCGTGCTTCTGTCCTAGCTGATCGGAAAGCTTCGCCAAGACTTCGCGCCGACGATGTAAACACTGATAAACAGCCAGGCTGCCATATCTATCGGGCAAGGCTGCTGTAAATCGGCAGGCCAACGTCAGAAGCGTGTGTTGCAAATCGTCATTGTTTCGGTCGGTTAGAATCCTCACGAGCGGAAGTGCCTCGATACCTATCCCGCACATGAACTCTAGAACGCTCCACACGGTTTCATTCCAGACGTTGGCTTCAAGCCAATGCCTCAGTTTTAAGATTGTCCACCCTTTGACACTATCAAAACCGTGAATCCTGGCTGAGTTCCATGTTTCTAGAGCTAAAACCTCTGCAAGATGCCGAGCTACAAGAAACTCTAAGAGGGTGATGTGGCGGAATTCATAACGCGGCTCCGCCTTGGTGGATTCGGAGGCTTCCACAAAACCGAACTCCACAAGCTGGTGGTCGAGAAACTCCGCGCGGGCCTCACCTTTCCGTCCTGTGATCTGACCGATGGCATCCAGCATGGTGTTCCGGTCGAAGCGATTGACGCCGGGACTGCGCACGAACAGCCGCCAGGCGATGCCGGGAAGCTGGTCGAGCAATGCCTGAGGATCGTGACTCGCTGGCGGGGCATCGTCGCCATTTCGCCAGCGACCCTGGGCCAGCAGGCGGGTCATTTCCTGGTAGAGCGCGGCGGGTGTCTCCGGCAGTGTTTGATCCGGCTGTTCCGAGGTGACGAGGCAGGCCAGCGTGAGCAGCAGCGGCGAATCCGCCACGATGCCGAGCGAGGGATACGAGCGCAGGTGGCGCTCCAGCCGCGCGGCCTGCTCCTGGCCGAGCCACTTCGCGGCCAACGTGCGGGTGTCCTCCGGCGTCAGCGGCGCGGACTCGACTTTGATAGGTGAGGGAAGGGTTTTCATGGCTTCCTCATGGGTGCGCAGCCCGGACTCACGCGTGGTGAGCACGAGGCGGGTGGTGAGGTCGCTCAATGAGGCGAGGCGTTTCCTCAGCGGGTCCACACGCCCCGAGGCCACCTGATCGAGCGAGTCCAAGAACAGACAGGTCTGCTGCGTGGCGGTGGTGAGGCGCTGCTCGATCAAGCGGGTGATGGCGCTGCGCTCATGCGGCGCCATTTCCTCCGGCACCGCGCCCGTGATGAGCGAGACCAACGAAGCGCGTGGCTGCTGCCGCTGCTCATGCGCGGCCCAGGTGTCCAGATTCACCAGCACCGGCCAGGAGACCTCCGCAGGCTGGCAGGACCGCGCCTGCAACGCAATGACCGACGCCCGCGCCATCTCCCGTGCCGTCCAATGCAGCACCGTGCTTTTCCCCGATCCCGGCCCGCCAACAAGCACCAGTGGACTGCGCCCGCGATGCAGATGAAACACCCGCTCCCAAGGCTGCCGCACCCGGCGCTTCGTTGGCGGCGAGTCACGGTGCTCCGGGCCGCTGGCGGCATCGTTTTCGGATTCATCACGCCAGCCCGCTTCATGCTCAGGCCGGATGCGCTCATCCTTCCACACCTGCGGCGGCACATGCACCTCCGATAAGCGTTTGCCCATTGGCAGCAGGCGGCACTCATCCAGTGCCTTCGCCAAGTAAGTGAGGTAAGCAATGGCCGCTATGCTCTCGCAGGAGCGCACGGCAGCGAGTTCAGCGCAGTTGGCGACTTGGTGGACGACGGCCCAAGATTCTGCCTGTGTGATGGCGATGCTGTCCTGCGCACTGCGGGCTGCGCTTTCTACTGCGATGACGATGGTGGGAATCTCTTTGGCTGGATTTCCGACGTGCGTGGATCGGATGGCTTCCAGCTTAGGTCCGAGATCAGCCACATCATTCAACGAAGAAGGCTCATCACTCACGCTCGTGAGCACCATGACAGCTTCGTCCAGACACAGGCCTCGCATCAGATGCCAAAACACCCGAAAAGCCGCGCCCGATGCCGAACTCCCCAACAAACCTGTGGATGGAGGCGGCTTCCCATCTGTCTCGCTCAGGTGCCAGAAAGCCTGAATCGTTTGAGTCGCTTCCGCAGACGCCAGTTTCCATGCATTTGCCAGACCCGTCAGGAATGACGCATCTGCTCTTGGCTCCTGCCAGACATACTCGGGGTGGACATGCAGCGCGGAATGGCCCGCTGCCACAGCATGGATGTGAAGCTGCTGCACACGGCCCCGCTTGTTCCCATCCACCGTCACGACTGGCACAGCGACACGCCGCTCCTCACCAAGCAGCAGAGAACGACACGCGCTGATGTAACTCTGAGAAGTAATGCTGTGGTCTTCAAGGCTGCTGTTGTTTTGCGATGCTTCTGCGTAGGCATCGATCCAGTGCCCCTGCTTTATTGCGTCTTGCAAGCTCTGCGGACGCTGATCCCAAGCGGCGCGGAACAACTCCGCATCAGGTGGCTGAGCCAACTTCAAGCACGAACGCAACTGGGCAAAGAGGTTGCTCGGCAGGCTCTTCGCCATGCTCAGCCGCATGACCGGATCATCCGGCCAGCGCAGGCAGTCTGGAAGTTGATCGGCGTCGATGGAATCCATGCTCATGACTCTCGGAGGAAGAGTGGTTACAAGACCTTGAACGCAGGCACGGCGGATCGTGTGCGGAGAGCGGAAGCCATTTCCTCCGTGATTTCAACTTCAGCGTAAAAGAGTCCGGCCTCAGCCTCGTCAAAGGCCAGCACGGGCGGGACATCACGCACGCCCACTTCAATGCGATGCTTTGCCGCCTCTGCATCTGAGGTGAATACGCGCAACGACCACACACCCGAAGCATCTCGCACGATGCACGCACGATAGGGATCGCCCGGCGTTTGCTCGAACCAGCGCTCCTCGTCCGCTGCTGATGAGTCGGAATAACCAGCCTGGAGAGACAGACCATTGAGCGTGAAATCAAGCCAGTCGGAGAGGCGGGTGAAGAATGACGCAAAAGGAGATGTCTCTCTTGATTCCCTGACGAGCCGTTGACCTGCGGGTTTGCTAATTATTACGACTGGCGGGGAACTTTCCAAGGCTCGCAGAATGGCAGCCTTTTCATGGGCGGCGCGAGCTTGGTCTTCTTCCGACGAAAGTTTCGCGTTCGCAGCCAAACAGGCACGAGACGAACTCGCGGCACGAGGGTCGGTTTGGATCAGCATCTCAATCTTTGCAGCATCTTCGGTGGATAGCTCACCCTGATGGTAGAGCCAGATGAAGTGGTGAATCGAGTGAAGGTCTGCAGGTTCCTGGTCACGGGTGGGTGGGTAGTTGTTGTTCATGGCTTGAATTCAAGAAGGGTTGTTGTTGCGGGCGAGTTTCACAAGTCTGTCCAGGAGTCGCTGACTCTCAGGATTTAACCGCCTGCGGCCTCGGTGATAGTCTTGTTCCGTGGCATCCAGTGACTTGCCGACATTTTCGCTAATTTCTTCAAGCTGCTGGCCTTTGAGAGCGCTGCGGATGACGGTGCGCTGCGTAGGCCTGAGTCTATCGATTTCGAGGCGCATCGTTGCTGCATCTTCCAGCAGCTTTTGGAACAGTTCGGCCTCTTTGACGCTGTTGTCGTTACCCGGCTCGAATTCGGGGTCGTCTTCACATGTTGTCATATCCGTGAAGGCGGTCATAAGCTTTTGCCTGCGCTTTGTGCTCCGCTTCAGATCAATCATGCGCCACTCAAGATAGGTGACGATAGCCATCTTCTTGTCTGAAATGAGCTTCGCAACGAACACAGCAACATCATCCTCATGAGCGAACACCACCGATGATGATGTGGCTTCACGCTCGGTCACTTTGGCAAAGTTCAGCACCGCATCATTGAAGACCTGATATGCTTCGTCCTCCCAGCTCAGCTCCAGCCACTCGGCAATGTGCCTGGCGCGGCTACGCCATTCGTCGTATTTCGAGATTATCCACGCGTTGATATGCGCTCTGTTTTGGCAGATTTCGGCCTCAGAAAGGACCGTTTCGATAGGTGGATGGTGTGTGATCATGGTTGCTTTCACTGGCTTCATCCGAACGAGATCAGCGCTTCCCGACATTTTTTCGAGTTTTTCTTCTGCGGAGCATCTTGCAGAGCAAGGAATCCTACTCCAGCAGCGGGTTCCAGCGGCGCTCCTTGCCCTTCCTGAGCGGCAGAGTCCAATCGGATAGACACTCGCTGATCTCACGGCAGAAGAGCTGCCAGCGCGTCACGACTGGCAGGCGGAGGTGGCGGACCAGTTCGGCCAAACCGAGCACCCTGCGCGGCTGCCGGGCATCGCGAAGTTGCCCGCCCTTGAAAATGACACCGGGGACCAGGCTGCCGCCGGTCATGTAAAAAGGGCTGCTGAACACAGTCCTGCCCTCGTGGCAAAGGTGCCGTGACGAGATGCCTTGGATGACGGTAGTGATGTATTGGGCCATGAGGATGAGCTTGGGTTCATCCTCCTCACCGGATGGCGGGCCGGTTTGTTGACAGAAGAATTAGCATGAAGCACGAGGCGACGCCCCTGCCATGTCGGCAAGAAGTCAGTTTTACGCCTTTTTAACGCCTATGCACCGCATGTTAATTAGTGCCGAACGATGAAGCGGCGAGGGTGAAAGCGAAGACACATACCGCACAGAGGACTGTACGGACCACTTTGAACCCATGTCCCACAAACCCACATCTCTCTTGGATGCTTCCATCCTCGTGCCCGCCATCGGTGGCGCGTTTCAGAAGCTCGATCCACGCCTGATGGTGAAGAACCCGGTGATGTTCGTCACGCTCGTCGGCGCGGTGCTCACCACCGTCAGCATCTTCACCACCCAGGCCGACCACGGCTTCATCACCCAGCTTAGCGTCTGGCTGTGGTTCACCGTGCTGTTTGCGAACTTCGCCGAAGCCGTGGCCGAAGGCCGTGGCAAGGCGCAGGCCGACAGCCTGCGCAAGGCGCGCAAGGACACGATGGCACGCCGCCTCAAGAACGGCCAGGAAATCGCCGTGCCCGCACCTGCGCTCGAAAAGGGCGACATCGTCGTGTGTGAAGCCGGTGATCTCATTCCTGCCGACGGTGAAGTCATCGAAGGCATCGCCAGTGTCGATGAAGCCGCCATTACGGGCGAGTCCGCGCCTGTCATCCGCGAAAGCGGCGGCGACCGCAGCGCGGTCACAGGCGGCACGAAGGTCATCAGCGACCGCATCGTCATCCGCATCACTTCCGAAAAAGGAAACACCTTCCTCGACCGCATGATCTCGATGGTGGAGGGCGCGAAACGGCAAAAGACACCGAATGAGATCGCGCTGACCATCCTGCTCTCCGCGATGACGCTGATCTTCCTGCTCGTGTGCGTCACGTTGAAGCCCTTCGGCATCTATTCCGGCGTCGAGTTCACCACGCCGGTGCTCGTCGCGTTGCTCGTGTGCCTCATTCCAACCACGATCGGCGGCCTGTTGAGCGCCATCGGCATCAGCGGCATCGACCGTCTCATCCGCCGCAATGTGATGGCGACAAGCGGACGCGCCGTGGAGGCTGCGGGCGACATCGACGTGCTGCTTCTCGACAAGACGGGAACCATCACCATCGGCAACCGCATGGCATCGGACTTCCGCCCCGCGCCTGGCATCACCGAGCAACAGCTCGCCGATGCGGCGCAGCTTGCATCTCTCGCCGACGCAACGCCTGAAGGCCGCAGCATCGTGGTGCTTGCGAAGGAAAAGTTCAACATCCGTGGACGTGAGGTCGCCGAGCCGCATGCAACGTTCATTCCCTTCACCGCGCAGACACGCATGAGCGGCGTGGACATCGGTGGCCGCAGCATTCGCAAAGGCGCCGCGGATTCGATGAAAACGCACATCGAGGCCCTCGGTGGCGCTTATCCGCCGGAAGTCGCGAAAGTCGTCGAAGCAGCCTCACGTGCCGGTCGCACGCCCCTTGTGGTTTCCGAAGGCGGAAAGGTGCTCGGAGTCGTCGAGCTCAAAGACGTCGTCAAAGGCGGCATCAAGGAGCGCTTTGCCCAGCTTCGCAAGATGGGCATCAAGACCGTCATGATCACCGGTGACAACCCGATGACCGCCGCCGCGATCGCCGCCGAGGCGGGCGTGGATGACTTCATGGCCCAGGCCACGCCCGAGGACAAACTCAAGCGCATCCGCACCGAGCAGGCGGAGGGCCACCTCGTCGCCATGACCGGCGATGGCACCAATGACGCGCCTGCTTTGGCCCAGGCCGATGTCGGCGTGGCGATGAACACCGGCACGCAGGCCGCCCGCGAGGCGGGCAACATGGTCGATCTCGACAGCAACCCGACGAAGCTCATCGAGATCGTCGAGATCGGCAAACAGCTCCTCATGACGCGCGGTTCCCTCACCACCTTCAGCATCGCCAACGACATCGCCAAATACTTCGCCATCATCCCCGCGATGCTCATGGCGACTTTCCCGGCCATCTCGCCACTGAACGTCATGGGCCTCGCCAGCCCGCAGAGCGCCATCTTGAGCGCTGTGATCTTCAATGCGCTCATCATCATCGCGCTGATCCCGCTCGCACTGAAAGGCGTGCCTTACAAACCGATGGGAGCCGCCTCCGTGCTTCAGCGCAACCTGCTCATCTACGGTCTCGGCGGCATCGTCATCCCCTTCATCGGCATCAAGGCCATTGATGTGCTCATCACCACCCTGCGGCTCGCTTAACGTAAAACGAACTTCCAAGTTCGTTCCCATCCGAACACCCTCAACCCAAACGAATCTGGAGATTCGTTCTACACCATGAAACTCATCCTCACCTCCCTCCGCGCCACCTTCGTGCTCGCCGCCGTCACCTGTGGCGCTTATCCGCTGCTCATCACCACCGTGGCGCAGAAAGCCTTCCCTGAAAAGGCAGGCGGCAGCCTCATCACCGACAAAGACGGCACCGTGCGCGGCTCCGCCCTGCTCAGTCAGAACTTCGCCGGCGAAGGCTGGTTCCACCCGCGACCCAGCGCCGCCGGAAACGGCCACGACGCCGCCAGTTCCAGCGGCAGCAACCTCGGCCCCACCTCTCAGAAGCTCCACGACGCGGTCAAGGAGCGCATCGCCGCCTACCGTGCCACCAACAGCCTCGCCGCTGACGCGAATGTGCCCGCCGACGCCGTCACCGCCTCCGGCAGCGGCCTCGACCCGCACATCAGCGTCAGCAACGCCCTGCTTCAGGCCGCCCGCGTGGCGAAAGCCCGCAATCTCAACGTCGGGAAAGTGCGGGCCTTGATCGCTGCGAACACCACGAAGCCCGACCTGGGCATCTTGGGCGATGCGGGTGTGAACGTGTTGAAGCTCAACCTCGCGCTCGACGGGATGTAATGTAGAACGAACTTCCAAGTTCGTTCTCCCCGCACCCAACAAGCCCACGCAATCTTGAACGAATTTGGATATTCGTTCCACAAGTTCGTTCTCCCCGCTCACACTACCTCCATGACCAACGAATGCAGACATTCGTTTTACACCGTTCCCGAGGACTTCCGCCCGTTCAATCCACGCGGAGTCTTCTGGAACTATCAGCGGAATCTCCCGCATTGGCGGCAGCCTGGAGCCACTTACTTCATCACCTTCCGCCTCAACGATTCTTTGCCCAAAGCCTTCGTTGAACAGATTCAGCGCGAACACCAGGCGTGGCAGGAACGCATCAGCCACGAACTCAGTCTTCACGATGGCACCCTTCCCAAAAGTATTCAGGAAGACCATCAGGCATGGCAGCTTCGCCACTGGCGCAAAGCCGAAGCCCTCATGGACGAATGTCATGGCTCCTGTCTTTTTCGACAGCCTCAGATTCGTGACATCGTTGCTCGATCGCTCGTTCACTTTGAGGCTGTTCGTCACCACATGCATGGCTACGTCATCATGCCCAATCACGTCCATCTCGCCTGCCAGCCGTTTGAGAACTACGAAATCGAAGACCTGCTGCAATCCTGGAAAGGCTTCACCTCCCGCGAGATCGCCAAAGCCACCGGTCATCCCGGTCAACTCTGGCAGCACGACAACTGGAACCGCATCATTCGCGATGAAGCCCACTGGCAGCGCGTGATGCGCTACATCTCCCGCAATCCAGAAAAGGCAAAGCTGCGACATGGAGAAAGCACGGTGTGGATCGCGGAGCGATGCAAAAATGTAGAACGCACTTCCAAGTTCATTCTCAACGAGCCTGGGCAAAGCTACAGTCACGAGGAGGACCAGCCATGGTAAACCCCAATTCAGAAAACGAACTTGGAAGTTCGTCCTACGCTGATGCCCTCCTCGCGAACATCCAGCGTGCCTCCTCCAAAACCGGCAGGCTTCACATCTTCCTCGGCATGTGCCCCGGCGTCGGCAAGACCTACGCGATGCTCCAGGCGGCCCGTCAGCGCATGAAAGAGGGGGTGGAGGTGCTTGTGGGCGTCGTGGAGACGCACGGACGGCATGAGACCGCGGCGTTGCTGGATGGCATGCGCGTCCTGCCGCGCAAACGGCTCGAACACCGCAGTTTCACGCTGGAGGAGTTCGACATCGACGCCGTGCTCGCACAGAAACCGCAGCTCGTTGTCGTGGACGAGCTGGCGCACACGAACGCCCCGGGCTCACGACATACCAAGCGCTACCAGGACGTTCTGGAGCTGGTCGAGTCGGGCATCGATGTTTACACGACGCTCAACGTCCAGCACATCGAAAGCCAGGTGGACATCGTCCAGCAGATCAGCGGGGTGGCGATCCGTGAAACCGTGCCGGACTCCGTCCTGGATGTCGCCGATGAAATCCAGCTCATCGACCTCAGCGTTGAAAAGCTCCTGGAGCGCATGGCCGACGGCAAAGTGTATCTCGGTGAGCGTGCCGAGCATGCCGTCTCCAACTTTTTCAAGGAAGGCAACCTCACCGCCCTGCGTGAGCTGGCGCTGCGCTTCACCGCCGAGCAGGTGGACCGCGATCTGGAGGACATCCGCCGGCTTAAACGTGTCAGCAGCCCGTGGAAGACCAACGCGCGGCTCATGGTCGGCATCGGCCCCAGCCCGTATGCCGAAAGCCTCATCCGCTGGACACGCCGCGCTGCCACGCGCCTAAACTGCCCCTGGCTCGTCGTCTGGGTCGAGGGTTCACGCGTCCCGGCCCCCGCCGAGCAGGAACGGCTGACGCGCGCCCTCGGCCTTGCCCGGCGGCTTGGTGGCGAGGTCGTCTCCGTCACCGGCGACAATATCTCCGAGGCGCTGCTGCAAACCGCCCGGGAACGCAACGTCACCCAGCTGGTCGTGGGCAAGCCGGACAGGCCGTCGCGCTGGCGAAAGTCGCTCGCCGACCAGATCATCCTCGGCAGCGGCGACATTGATGTCTGCGTCGTGCGCCCCCTTGCCGCTCAGGAGACGCCCAGCGGCGCCGCGCCGCTCCAGGAGCCGTTGTCCGAGTCCGTCATCGGCGAATGCAGCTGGGTGCTCGTCTCCGTCTTCGTCATCGCCAGCATCTGCCGGGGCCTCGTCGCCTTCACCGGCTACATGTTTGTGGCGCTGGTCTTTCTGCTCGCGGTCGTGCTCGCCGCGCTGCGCTTCCAGCGTGGTCCGGTCATGCTCATGGCGGCTCTCAGCGCCTTCTGCTGGAACTTCTTCTTCATCCCGCCGCAGTTCACGCTCTACATCAGCAAGGCGGAGGACTGGATCATGTTCGGCATGTTCTTCATCGTGGCCCTGAGCATGGGCAGCCTGACCAGCCGGCTGCGCCTGCGTGAAATCGCCGAAAGCCGCCGTCTCCGCCAGACGGACGCCCTGCTGCGTGTCACCCAGAGCGCCGCGCTCGCCGCCGATCCCGCGAAGGGTCTCGCCGAGGCCCTTCGCACCATGGATGAGCTGCTGCATGCCGGCACCGCGCTCGTCGTGCGTGAGAACGACCGTTCGCTGCCCAGGGCCGTGCACAAGGCCAGCAGCTTTCCGCCTTCCAGCAAGGAATGGGGGGTTGCCGCCTGGGCCTATGAAAACCGGCTGTGCGCCGGACGCTTCACGGACACGCTGCCGGAATCCGCCGCCACCTGGTTCCCGCTGCAGACCGCCACCGCCACGATGGGGGTGCTCGGCATCCAGCTCCCCCAGGAGGCCCGCCTTGACTTCACCATGCGCCAGACCATCGAGGCCTTCGCCCTGCAGCTCGCGCTGGTCCTGGAGAAGGAGCATTTCATCCAGGCCATCCGTCATGCCGAAGTCGTCGCCCAGTCGGAAAAGCTTCATCGCACCCTGCTCGACAGCGTCTCGCATGAGCTGAAGACACCGATCGCCGTCATCCACGCCGCGCTGGATGGCATGGGAGACACTCACAGCCCTTACCTGGCCGAGCTCAGCACCGCCGTGCAGCGCCTGCAACGCGTGGTGGACGGCCTGCTGCACATGACCCGGCTTGAATCCGAGATGCTGCAGCCCAGGCCCGACTGGTGCGACCTGCATGATGTTGTCAGCGCCGCCCGGCAGTCCGCCGGCCCCGCCCTGGAAAAACATCCAGTCAACGTGCGGATCGCGGATGACCTGCCGCTGGTCTGGCTCGACCATCACCTGCTGTCCCAGGCCCTGGCCAACCTGCTTCACAACGCCGCCGTGCACACGCCGGAGCAGGCTGGCGTCGACATCAGCGCCAGCCTTCAAAAGGGCGGCCTGCGGATCACCGTGCGCGATCACGGGCCCGGCCTGCCTGCGGGCATGGAGCAGAAGGTGTTTGAAAAGTTCTTCCGCGCACCCGGCACGCCGGCCGGCGGCACCGGCCTGGGCCTGGCCATCGCACGCGGCTTCCTCAGGGCGATGAACGGGGACATCACGGCTCGCAATCATCCCGAAGGCGGCGCGGAGCTGGTGATGGAGCTGCCACAGACCTCCACGTTCAATCTTGCGGACGTTCCCTCCACCGCTCAACCCGCAGGCATCCAGCCATGACCGTGCTTGTCATCGACGATGAAATCCAGATCCGGCGCCTGCTCCGACTGGCGCTGGAGGCAAGGGGGCATGTCGTTCGTGAGGCTGAAAACGCCACGCTCGGCCTACAGGCCGTCGTCTTCGAAAGGCCGGACGTCATCCTGCTCGACCTCGGTCTGCCGGACATGGATGGCGTCGAAGCCCTGAAGCGGCTGCGTGAATGGAGCTGCACCCCGGTGCTCATCCTGAGCGTGCGCGACCAGGAGGTGATGAAGCTCGCCGCCTTCGATGCGGGCGCGGATGACTACGTCACCAAGCCCTTCAGCACCGCCGAGCTGCTCGCACGGCTCACCGCCCTTCAGCGCCGACACCAGGGCGATGATGCCTCCTGTCTCCAGATCGGCCCAATCGTCCTCGATCCCGTCCATCATGCCGCCACGCTCTCCGGGCAGCCCTTGAAGCTCACGCCCACCGAATACGCCATGCTCTCCCGGCTGGTGGCCCATGCCGGCAAGGTGGTGACGCTCCGGCAGCTCCTGCGCGCCGTCTGGGGCCCGCAGGCGGAGCAGCAGAGCAACTACCTGCGCGTCTATGCCAATCATCTGCGCAAAAAGCTCGAGGGCAGCGGCCTGAGCATCCGCAACGAACCCGGCATCGGCTATCGCCTGGAATTCAGGGGCGAATCTTGAAGCGCGTCCGATGCACTTCGGTGGATTCCGCTCAATTCCCGAAAAAGCTGGTCCGGACCTGGCTCCCTGGCACGGTCGCCTGCATGCCTGTTCTCCGCTACCTCGCCTCCCTCACCCCCGCACGAACGGTCCTGTGGTGCTACTTCATCTGGTGGGTGCTGGTGGTTGCAGGGCGCTTTGACCCAAGCCCTCGCCTCTGGCTCACCTCGCTCGGGCTGAGCGCCATCATCGGTGTGGCGCTGCTGCTGAGCACCCAGGGCTTGGTGGCGGCGGGCAGGCCGGATTCATGGGTGGTGTTCCGGCTGTTCCTGATGCCATTCTGCGTCTCCAGCTTCTCCGCCCTGGCCAAGGGCGCGGGCTTTTTCCTGATCTTCCCGCCAACCCTGCACGAAAACGCCGTCGGCATCGCCTGCATCGTCCTGTTTGTGATCCTCGTGCGCCTGATCAAGGCGCGCTGGCGGCCTTGACGCCGCCGGGCCAGCCCCAGAGATTCACACCTTCTTAACACCCCGCCGCCGCCTGTTTACTGGCGGAGCGGATTTTCAGGAGCAGGATGCAGCCATGAACGCTGACCCCACCCATGGCCCGGGCCCCGCCCACGGGCCGCCCCGCCCGCCCGTGCCGGTGCACGTGGTCGGCCAGTTCAGCTGGGGCCTGACCCTGCTTTTTGTGCTGGCCTCGCTCTGCTGGGTGCTGCTGCCCTACACCGGCTCGATGTTCTCCGCGCTGGTCTTCCTGCTGGCCATCGTGCTCGCCGGCACACGCTGGAACCGCGGCCCCGTCCTCGCCATGGCCGCCGTGGCGGCGCTGGTCTGGAACTACTTCTTCATCCCACCGCGCTTCACCCTTCACATCGAACGACCCGAGGATGTGGTCATGTTCGGCATGTTTTTTGTCGTGGCCATGGCCATGGGCCACCTCATCACCCGGCTGCGCGCCCGTGAGGCCGCCCTGGAACACTATCACCAGGAACGCGAGCAGCTCCTGCAGGCCAGGCACCGCGCCGAGATCGCCGCCGAGGCCGAACGCCTGCACCGCACCCTGCTCGACAGCGTCTCCCACGAGCTGAAAACTCCCATCACCATCATCCGCACCGCCCTCGACGGACTGGACAGCTCCAACCCTTTCACCGCCGAGATCGACACCGCCACGCGCCGGCTTCAGCGCATCGTCGAGAACCTTCTCGAGATCACCCGGGTGGAATCCGACGCCGTGAAGCCCGCGCCCGACTGGTGTGAAATCGGCGATGTGCTGCATGCCGCCACCGCGCCGCTTCAGCGCGAGCTCGCCGCCCATCCTCTGCGTGTCAGCGGCACGGAAAGCCTGCCCCTCTTGCGACTCGACAGCCGCCTGCTGGCCCTGGCCCTGTCCAACATCCTGCACAACGCTACTCAGCACGCCCCAGCGGGCACAAGCATCGAAATCCAGGCGGACACGCATGCAGACGGGCCGGACGACCGGCCTAACCAGCTTTTGCATCTCCGTGTCCGCGACCACGGCCCCGGTCTGCCGCCGGAGCTGGAGGAGCGTGTGTTTGACAAGTTCTCCCGTGCCCGCGGCGCCCCGGCGGGCGGCACCGGCCTGGGTCTCGCCATCTCACGCGGCCTGATGCGCGCGATGAAGGGTGACATCACCGTGCGCAATCATCCCGAAGGCGGCGCGGAGTTCCTCCTCAGCCTGCCCGTGAAAACCCGCCAGCCATGAGCAAGGCCCTGATCATCGACGACGAGCCGCAGATGCGCCGCCTGCTGCGCATGGTGCTGGAGTCCCGCGGCTACGAGGTCTGCGAGGCCGACGAGGGTCAGCGCGGCCTGCAGGAGGCCGCCTTTCACCGGCCCGACGTCATCCTGCTCGACCTCGGCCTGCCGGGAATCGGCGGGCTCGAGGTGCTGAAGCGGCTGCGTGAATGGAGCGACGCGCCCGTGCTCGTCCTCAGCGTGCGCGACCAGGAGGCCGTCAAGGTCCAGGCCCTCGAAGGCGGCGCCGACGACTACGTCACCAAACCATTTGGTTCGGCCGAGCTGCTCGCGCGCCTTGAGGTGATCCAGCGCCGCCGGGGCACGCGGCACACGCCCGAAATCAGCACCGGACCGTTGAAGCTCGACCTGCTGCATCATGAGGCCCGGATCGTCGATGAGCCGTTGAAGCTCACGCCGACGGAGTTTGAGCTGCTCAAGGCGCTGGCCGCGCACGCCGGGCGCATCGTCACCCAGAACCAGATCATCCGGCAGGTCTGGCCCGGCCAGGTGAGCGACCCCGGCGAAGGACTGCGCGTGCACATCAACCACCTCCGCAGAAAGCTCGGCGACCGCGGCGTGCGCATCCTCAACGAACCCGGCATCGGCTACCGGCTGGAGGCCTGAAGGCGCCGGGCAGCCGGCTGGATCCGCCGTTCCGAAGACGGGCATTGTCGCCGGGCAAAGCTGCGGTAACATTTTACCAACACCATGATCCGATCCCTCCTGCTCGTCCCGCTTGCCGCCATCCTCGCGGCCTGTTCATCCGCCGAACATGAAAGCGAAACCCGTCTGCCGGGCCGCAACGTCCTGGATGCAACGGCGCTGAAGGCGGCGCAGAGCGGCACGGTCAGCTTCACCGAGCACGTGAAACCTGTGCTGGAGGCCAAGTGCGCCATGTGCCACAACTCGAAGGCCCAGCCCGGCCGTCTCAGCCTCGCCAGCCAGGCGGAGGCGGTGCAGACCGGCACGCTGGGCGTTTTCATCCTTCCTGGCAAACCGGCCCAGAGCCGCTTCATCACCCACCTCGGCAAGGCTCATGCCAGCGTGAAAGCCATGCCCCCCGTCGGCGAGGTGCTCACGGAGGAGGAAGTCGCCCTGATCCAGCGCTGGATCGCCCAGGGCGCGTCCTGGCCCGCAGGCGTCACAGGCAGGCTCAAGACTGAACCCTGACCCCTGCTCCCGCCACCCGTGCACGTACGAACCTGCGTCATTGCGTCCTGCCTGGCCCTGCTGCCGTGCGCCTGCACGCCAGACCGTCCCCGGGCCGACCTCGTGTTCCTGCAAAGCGCGGAGCCGGAGACGATCGATCCCGCGCTCGCCTCCGACCAGGTGTCGATGCGCATCTCGACCTCGCTTTTTGAAGGCCTGTGCCGCGTCACGCAGGAGGGCAGGCCCGAGCCGGGCATGGCGGAGAGGTGGCAGGTTTCCGAGGATCAGAAAACCTACACCTTCCATCTGCGCCCAGGCGTGACCTGGACGGACGGCAGGCCGGTGACAGCCGCTGATTTTGTCGAGTCCTGGCGCCGTGCGCTGCTTCCGGAAACAGGGTCGGACTACGCCAGCCTGATGTTTGTCATCAAGGGCGCGCGCGCTTTTGCCGAGGAGACGGACAAGGACTTCTCGCACGTCGGCGTGCACACGCTGGACGAACAAACATTGCGGGTGGAACTGGAGAACCCGACGCCGTACTTCATCGACCTCTGCGCCTTCGTCACGCTGAGCCCCGTGCCGGCGGACGTGGTGCGCAGGCATGGCAGTGCCTGGATCAAGCCGGGCAACATCGTCAGCAACGGCGCCTACATCCTGGATGAATGGCTTCTGGACGACCGCATCCGGCTGAGAAAGAACCCGCGCTACTGGGACGCCGCCAACGTGCGCATGGCCACGGTCGAGGTGCGGCCCGTTCAGGACGCCAACACGGCGCTCAGCTATTTCCACACCGGCGGCTGCGACCTGATGATGGACAAGGGCATGGTGCCGCCGTCGCTCACGCAGCGGCTCAAGGCCGAGCCCTGGTTTCACACCGGCCCCTTCCTGGGCTCCTGGTTCGTCCGCATCAATGTCACGCGCCCGCCCTTCAACGACGCCCGGGTTCGCCAGGCCTTCGCCCTGGCGGTGGACAAGAGGCGGCTGGTGGAAAAGATCACCCAGCTGGGCGAGCCGGTCGCACAGGGCATCACGCCGCCGGGAGCAGGGAAAAACTACCAGCCTCCGCCGGGCCTGGACCTCAACGTGGCAAGGGCCCGCGAACTTTTGGCGCAGGCCGGCTATCCAAACGGCAGGGGCTTCCCCCGGGTGGAGTACCTTTACATTCCGCTGCCAATCGAACGCAGCATCGCCATCGAGCTGCAGAGCATGTGGGAGCAGGCCCTGGGCGTCACCGTCAACCTGACCAAGCAGGAGCAGAAGGTCTGGCTGAAGTCGATGCGCGAGCTGGACTATCACCTCTGCCGGTCCAGCTGGGTGGGCGACTACAACGATCCGAGCACCTTTCTGGAGCTGTTCACCAGCGGCAACGGCCAGAACCGCACGGGCTTCAAAAACGCCGGGTATGACGCCTTCATCCAGGCGGCGGCGAAGGAGGCGGATCCTGTCCGGCGCAACGGCATCTTCCAGCAGGCCGAGGCGCTGCTGGTGGGCCGCGAGGCGGCGGTGATCCCGGTCTATCACTATGTTGGCGTGCAGTTTTATCATGCCGACCGGCTCGAGGGCGTGCAGGCCAACCTGATCGACGACCATCCCTTCCGCTGCATGAGGTGGCGATGAAATCTCCTCAGACAAGACGTCGGCAAACGTTGTTAGGTTCTCCATCGCCATGCGCCCCGTCCTCCTTCTGTTTCTTACCGCCGGTCTGCTTGCCGCCGCCGACTTCGACCTTCTGATCACCGGCGGCCGGATCGTCGACGGCACCGGATCAGCGGCCTACAAGGGGTATGTGGCGGTCAAGGGCGGGCGGATTGCCGCCGTGGGCAGGGTTTCCGGCACGGCGACGAAGATCATCGACGCCGGCGGCCAGGTGGTCGCCCCGGGTTTCATCGACGTGCACACCCACTCCGAGAAGATCGCGGAGAACCCGGCGGCGGAGAACTTCCTGCGCATGGGCGTGACCACGATCATCACCGGCAACTGCGGCATGTCGCGCACGGACGTGGCGGCCTTCTTTGACGAGATCGACAAGGCGGGCATGACGCTGAACGTGGCGACGCTCATCGGCCATGGGGCGGTGCG
Source organism: uncultured Prosthecobacter sp. (assembly GCA_964642905.1). GTDB lineage: Bacteria > Verrucomicrobiota > Verrucomicrobiia > Verrucomicrobiales > Verrucomicrobiaceae > Prosthecobacter. The sequence continues at coordinate 5,539 of CAZXPU010000006.1, read as the reverse complement.
CGAGCAGGGCATGGGCGGCAGGTTCATCCGCGCACCCGGCGCCGCGCAGCTGGAAACCATGAAGCAGATCGTGGACCAGGCGATGAAGGACGGCGCGGTGGGCATGAGCACGGGCCTGATCTATGTGCCGGGCTCGTTTGCCAGAACGGACGAGATCATCGAGCTGGCCAGGGTGGTGTCGAGGCATGGCGGCGTCTATGCCAGCCACATCCGGCACGAGACCGTGCGCATCTTCGAGGCGGTGGATGAATTCCTGAAGATTGCCCGCGAAGCCGGGGTGCGGGCGGAGCTCAGCCACATCAAGCTGACCGGACCGACCGCCTGGGGCAGGGCGGCGGAGGTGCTGGAAAAGCTCGACCAGGCGCGTGCCTCAGGGCTGGAGATCACCCACGACCTCTATGGTTACACGGCCTCAAGCACCGGGCTGCGCCAGACCATTCCCGACAGCGCCCTGGAAGGCACGAAGGAGGACTTTCTCAAACGCCTGGCGGACCCTGCGGAGAAGGCGCGGATTGTGGAGGGCATGAAGGCGATCCTGGCGCGCGGCGGCCGCAAGGACTACGGTTATGCCGTCGTCGCCAGGTTTGCCGCCGATCCGTCCCTGAACGGACTGAGCATTCCCGAGGCGGCCCGGAAAGTGCGCGGCGGCGACTCCCTGGACGACCAGGTGGAGCTGCTTCTGGACATGGAGGCCCGGGGCGGCGGCAGCGGCATCTACCATGGCATGAATGAAAAGGATCTCCGGGTCTTCCTGAAGCACCCGCAGACCCTGGTGGCCAGCGACGGCGGCCCCAGGCGGCTGGGCGAGGACGTGCCGCATCCGCGCAGCTACGGCAACAACGCGCGCATCCTGGCACGCTATGTCCGCGAACAAAAAGTGCTTTCACTGGAGGAGGCTGTGCGGCGCATGACCAGCCTGCCGGCGCGGACCTTCCACCTGCAGGCACGCGGCGAGCTGAAGCCCGGCGCCTGGGCGGACATCGTCGTCCTGGATCCGGAGAAGGTGTCGGACCCGTCCACCTTCAAGGATCCGCATCATTACGCGGAGGGCTTTTCCCAGGTGCTGGTGAACGGCGTGCCGGTGATCGAGAACGGCCGGCTCACGGAGTCACGGCCCGGCGGACCGCTGCGGCGCGGTTCGTGAAGGATCCGCTCATGGCATGTTTCGACTTTGTCTGACGCTCCCGTTCATGGCTGCTTGTGGAGCAGGCCCGGATCTTCTGGCCATGGGCGGTGCATGATCAAGCGGTGCAAAAGCAGCACACAAGCCTGCAACACGACCTGCCCGGGGCATGCTAACCTCGTTTATGCGGACTCGAACTGGCCTTCATCCACAAAGCATAGGCCTCTTCGGTCATCTCGCCTGCGGCCAGGGCCAGTGTGCAAACCACTGCGTCGGCTTCAGAGGCATGGAATTCATGGCCGTTGCGTTCCAAAAAACCCGCACCTAGCATGAAGCCCGTGCGTTTGTTTCCATCCACAAACGGATGATTCTTCACGATTCCCACCGTGTAAGCGGCTGCCAGCTCCGCCATGGAAGGCTTGCCATAATTAAAAAGCTGACGGGGGCGGGCGAGCGCGGACTCAAGGAGATGCTCATCACGCACTCCCTCAATGCCTCCATAGAACGACAGCATCATGTCATGCAGTGCAAGACACTCTTCACGAGTCAGCCAGTACGGCGGCTTCATTTTGCCAGCTCACGCAGCGTGTTTCGATAACGACGGTTCAGGCTTTCAAAGACCTCCATGGTTTTGGCAAACTCAGGATTGCTGGCGGTCAGCCGCATGCCGTCCTGTGATTCGGTCAATGTCACCGTGTCTCCTTCTTCAACCTTGAGATGTGCAAGGGCTTCTTTGGGCAGGACAAGGCCCACGGAATTACCGATTTTACGAAGCTTGAGTTCAAGAACCATAACATTATCAGCGTAGCCACAAATGTTATTACGTCAAGCCTCATGACTTGGGATGCCTTGCCTCGGTGCACTGCACCCTGAATCTGCATCCGTCCTTGCTTCCAAAACACGCCGGTCACCGGGCCGCGACGTCGCGCTTGTTCGGCGTGGAGTACTCGATGTAGCCGATCATCATTTCGTCAAAGGTCTGCGAGCCCCAGCGCACGGTCTTCGACGGGTCCGGGTTGGCGGGGTTGTCCTCGCTGTTGTCGAAGACGGCGGTGATCCGGAACCTGCTGCCGCGCGGCAGGAAATGCGAGCGCGCATAGTCGTAGCGGAGCTGCCAGTTGAAGTCGTAGCGCGGGATGTCGAGCAGCACCTCCTGGCTGCCATCGGGCCGGGTGACCTCGAACTTGAAGGCCTTCCCGCGCAGATGCATGTGGGCCATGAAGGCCATGACGTTCATGTCGAAGGGAACGGCCTGCTCCTTGCTCTCGACATGCTTCGGCGCGCCCGGCGGGATGTTCAGCCGCAGGTTCGCGACGGCGGCGGTGTGCACGATGTGGCGGGGCTCCTCCGTGCTGAAATGCAGGCCCAGGCGAAGCTGGTCCTGCGTGGCGCGGCCGTTGGGCGTGTAATGAATCTGGAAGCTGACGATGGCGCCGGCGGGCAGCTTTTTGGCATAACCTTCCGGCCACAGATGATGGGTGTTGCCGGGCACGTAGGCGGCCCAGTAGCCCTCGGTTCCCTCCCCGCGGTTGCGCACCTTGCTGCCCTTGGGATGCACCTGGACGATGACGTGGTGAACCACGCTCGCGTCGGTGGGCAGGATTTCGTAGCCGCGCACCCAGCGGTCCTCCGTGAAGTCCGTCTCCACGGTGAGAAACTGATAGGGCATGGTGCCCTCGGCCTTGATCGAAACGGCATGCGGCAGCTGCAGGACGGCATCCGGTTTTCCCAGCTGCCATTCGGAGCTGAAAGTGCGCTTCAACGGAGCCTCCGCCGGATTGCCGCGCGGACGGTCGCCCGCCAGCCAGACAAGCAGGTCGGACTTTTCCCGTTTCGACAGCGAGCAATCATTGATCCAAGGGCTCTCCTCATTCCCGGCCGGAGCGGCGGCAAACCAGGGCGGCATGGCCCCGCGCTCGACCTGCTTGCGGATCATGCCGGCGTTTTCGATGACGTCTTCATAAGACTCCAGGCTGAAAGGGCCGACGCCACCCTGATGGTGGCATTCGACGCAGCGGTTCTGCAGGATGCGTTCCACCTGGTTGTGAAAGGTGACGTCCGACGTCACCACCGCTCCCGATGTCTTCAGGTCCAGGGCGCAGCCAGGTGCGGTGGTGGCGGCGACCTCCGGCTCCACGCCCTTGAGCAGCGACTTCACGGCATCACGCAGGTAGGTCCGTGTGGCGGCCTCCCTGGCATAACCCAGGCCGTACTGATCATTGACGGCCCCCCGGTAGAAAAGGGTGCGCGCGGAGTCGAGCAGGAACACCTCGGTCGTGGTGGTGGCGGCGAGGGCGGCGCCAAGCCTGCCTTCCGTGTCATGAACAACGGGCGAGACCAGCGCATGCGCGCCCACAAACTTTTGAAGGTCCTCCCGGGTCTCCGCAGCCACCGGGCAGACAAGGATCATGCGCAGCCCCTGCGCGGGCAGATCCTTCTCCAGCCGGGCCAGTTCAGGCCCGAGCTTGCCGCTGATGGGGCAGGTGGCGCCGAAGAAGGCGATCACCAGGCCCTTGCTGCCGGCGACATGGTCGCGCAGGTGCTTTTCCTGGCCGGACAGGTCCTTGAGCAGGACATCGGCGACCAGGCTTCCCACCCCGTGCTCGCCGGCCTTGAGGATGCGGGGAGCCTCGGTGAGATCCTCGGTCGGTGGTTCAGCCGCAGGGGATTCCAGCCCGGGCCCACCGGGGATGGCGGGGATCTTTTCACCCAGCTCCTTCATGCGGGCGACCACGGCATCGGCCTCCCCAAAGGTGACGGCGCCGTCCTTGTCGGTGTCGAGGCGGTCAAACCACGACTTTCGCGGCAGTTCGTCTTGAACGAGCCTGCCGTCCTTGTTCTTGTCGAGGAAGTCGAAGAGCCTGCGGTCTCCAGGGGCGGGTTCGGCTGAAGCGGGAGACGAGTCCGGAGCGGGATTGCGGCGCAGGGCCCGGGCCGCCTCCAGAAGGGTCAGGCGGCCGTCGCCATCCAGGTCAAGGGGGCCGAGCACGGGACTGGCTTTCATTTCCTCACCGGCGATGACACCGTCCTTGTTGGCGTCGAAGGCGTCAAACTTGGAGCGCAGCCCGGCGGACTGGGCGTGCAGGTAGAAGCCGGCGGCGGCTGAGATCAGGAGGAAGGCGACGGCGAAGCGTTTCATGGGGGACGGAGTGAGTGAGGCCGGGCGCAGCCCTGTATGACAAAAAAGGCGTGGGTGCAGCCAGAACCCGGGAGGAGCAGGACGGTTGCGCAGAGCTGCAAAGTCTGGTTGCGCCGGGGGCGGGCGCGGTCTTGGAATAGAGCATGACCGACGCCACCGCCAGGCCGCCTGATTTTCCCATCCTCTGCCGTGTCACGCCGTGGTACTTCAAGCGCATGGGCATGATGGCCGCGATGCTGGCCGCCTTCGGGCTGTATTTCCTTTACGATGGCAAGTTTGGTTATCCCGCCGCCAACCGGATCGCGGACAAGCAGGTTTGGTTTGAGGAGGTGGTGCTGCGGACCTTTGACGAGGCGAAGGCGGCCGGAAAAGTGGACGTGTGGGTGGAGAACGCCCGCCAGCAGGGCTGGCCGACGGGGCGCGACGGCGAACCGCCGCGCTGGGTCTCCTACGCCGCGCAGAACGGCTGGCCGGAGAAGCCGCACCGCTACACACAGAAGGAGATCGACGAGCAGTTCTGGTGGGGTGGCGGCACGTTGCTGGCCGCGCTGTTCGTTGGGCTGACCCTGCTGCGCAACAGGCACAAGGTGCTGCGCGGAGAGGAAGATCATTTCGTCTCGCCCGAAGGGATCATCGTGCGTCATGCCGACGTCTTCCGCGTGGACAAGCGGCTCTGGGACAACAAGGGGCTCGCCTATGTCTGGCACCGGCCCGAGGGCGGCTCCGAGCAGAAGGTGGTGGTGGACGACCTGAAGTTCGAAGGCGCCGTGCAGGTGCTTGCGCAGGTGGTGGCCAACATGAAGGGCGAGCTGATCGAAAAGGTGCAGACGCCCGAACCTGCGGAGGAGCCGCCGCCGGAGGCCTGAAAAACAAGGGTTTGAACCCCGTCAAAAATCCACGAATTCGTTCTTGCCAAAGAAAAACGAGCCGCTACCTCTCCGCCGCACATCCCCCTCCCCATTATGGCAGACAACATCCAAGACAAAGTCCGTGACATCATCGTCGAGCAGCTCGGCGTGAACCCTGAGCAGGTGACGCCGGAAGCCAAGTTCATCGAGGACCTCGGTGCTGACTCCCTGGACACGGTGGAGCTGGTCATGGCCTTCGAAGAGGAGTTCGGCATCGACGTGCCTGACGAAGAGGCTGAGAAGCTTCTCTCCGTCGGCGATGTCGTCCGTTACGTCGAAGAAAACGCCGAGTAATCCGGCGAGTTCATCCTGAATCCCCTTTCAACAAGCAGGCGGCAACCCCGCCTGCTTGTTTCGTTTTGTCCGGCA
>CAZXPU010000005.1:0-84764 GCA_964642905.1 uncultured Prosthecobacter sp. | reverse complement strand
TCCGGCAAACTGAGGGGCTCGTCGGAGTCCACCAGCGCCTCGGCGTTCTCGGCCGTGACCAGACCCTCGCGCTCCCATTGAGGCAGCTGCTCGTGAAGCCAGCGATGAGATGAGGCAGCCATGATTTCTTGAAAATCCACCCCCAGTCTGCCCGTGCTTGATCCGTGAGGCAATCCTGAATCCCTTGTTGGCCCGGCCTATTTGTCTGGCCTTCACCGGCACAGTCGCTAGCATCCTGCCTCCCTTTTCCAGCCTCCCTCTTCCATCCATGTCTTCAGCAGCATCCGCCACCCCGCTCGACCGCGCACGCCGCAAGGCCTTCCTCCGCCTGCTGCCCGTGCTCTTCGTCAGCTACATGATCGCCTACGTGGACCGGCAGAACGTGGCGGTGGCCAAGCTCACCATGGTGAAGGACATGCCGGCCTTCACGGACGCGGTCATCGGCTTCGGGGCGGGCATCTTTTTCCTCGGCTACTTCCTCCTGGAAATCCCCGGCACGCTGATGGTCGAACGCTGGAGCGCCCGCAAGTGGATCTGCCGCATCATGGTCTCCTGGGGCCTCATGGCCGCGCTCACCGCCTGCGTGAAGACGCCTAACCAATTTTACGGCGTGCGCTTCCTTCTCGGCCTGGCCGAGGCGGGCTTCTTCCCCGGCGTCATCGTCTACCTGACGCACTGGTTCACGTCGCGCGACCGCGCCAAGGCGCTCTCCTACTTCCTCATCGCCACGCCCTTCGCGCAGATGATCAGCCCGAAGATCTCCAACGAACTCCTCAAAATGGGTTCGGACGCCGCCCATCCGCCCCTGCTTGGCATGGTCGGATGGCAGTGGGTCTATGTCTTCTGGGGCATCCCCGCCGTGCTTCTCGGCATTGGCGTGCTCTGGCTGCTGACCGACCGCCCCCGCCAGGCGAAGTGGCTCACCCCGGAGGAGGCCGAGGCCCTCGAGCAGGAGCTCGAAAAGGAGCGCCAGGCCAGGACCCGCGGCAAGCGCATGACCGTTCTGGAAGCCTTCCAGCACCCTAAGGTGCTGCTGCTCTGCTCCGCCTACTTCTGCACGGTCATGTGCAGCTACAGCATGGAGTTCTTCATGCCCAGCGTGATCAATGAATGGTACCAGATGAGCATGAACAAGCTCACCTGGCTCATCATCCTGCCGCCCACCCTCGCCCTCTGCGGCCAGCTGTTCGGCGGCTGGAGCTCCGACCACTTCCAGGAACGCCGCCTGCATGCCTGCCTGCCCATCGCCATGGGAGCCATCGCCATGCTCTGCGCGCCGTTCACCAAGGGCAATCTGCCGCTGACCATCACCTGCTTCATGATCGCCTTCGCCGGCTTCAAGATGTACATGCCCGCCTTCTGGTCCCTGCCCAGCCTGTTCCTGGCGGAAGCGGCCGCCGCCGGCAGCATCGGCCTCATCAACTCCGTCGGCAACCTGGGCGGCCTCGCCGGCCCGACCCTCATGGGCTGGGTGAAGACCACCACCGGCTCCTTTGACAACGGCTTCTACGTCCTCTGCGGCTCCATGCTGCTCTCCTCCAGCATCCTCTATTTCCTCGGCCTCGGCACAAAGGCCAAGCCGGCGCAGGACGGCGGCTCATGAGCACCACCCCGCCAGTCGCGCTGATCACCGGCGGGGCCGGAGACCTTGCCATGGCGGTGAAGGTGGAGCTGGAGCGCCAGGGCTGGCAGGTGCACGCCCCTGACCGGCTTGAACTGGACGTGACCGACAAGGCGTCCGTGGACAGGGCCTTCGCCCCCTTGCCGCAGCTCGACCTGCTCGTCCATGCCGCCGGCATCACCCGGGATGCCCTCATGCTGAAGATGCGCGAGGAGGATTTTTCCGAGGTCCTCCAGGTGAACCTCAAGGGTGCCTTTCTCTGCTCCCAGGCCGCCCTCAGGATCATGCTCCGGCAGCGCCGCGGCCACCTGCTTCACATCGGCTCCTTCAGCGCCCTCGACGGCCCGGCCGGACAATCCAATTATGCCGCCGCCAAGGCCGGCCTGCTTGGCCTCACCCAGTCCCTGGCCGCCGAGTACGGTCCACGCGGCATCCGCGCCAACTGCGTCCTGCCGGGCTTCCTCGACACGAAGATGACGCGCCACCTGCTCCAGGACGAGGCGCGCGCGCGGCCGATCCTCGCCAGCCACGCCCTGGGCCGTCTGAACACCCTCCAGGACGCCGCACGCTTCATCGCCTTCCTGGACAGCATGACCCACGTCAGCGGCCAGCTGTTCCAGCTCGACAGCCGCATCCGCGCCTGGACCTGAGGCTGATCGGCCCCCATTCCACTGCTCAATGAAGTACGATCAGTCAATCTTGTGTTCGAGCTATGATCAAGGCGATTGAGACTCGAATGCTCTGCAATATCCCTCCAAAAGCTGAAGGCACTCGTCAACAAGTTCGGCAGTCTCATTGTAGTCCCCTTCAGAAAGTTTCACTTTCGCGTCATTAATAAGAGCGGTGAGATTGAAGATGCTGTCTTTTTGAATAACCACACCAGGGTTGGCCCTGTCTGGTAACTGCACCACTACTGCGTTGATGGCTCCGCCGACCCGTAAGATATTCATTTTTTCTTCTTTTGGTGAGAACGTAGTGTGTGGTTTCTCTGGATTAAAGTACTGAATGCCTGGCATGAATGGCACTCGGTTAAGCGACGAGGCGGTAGCGGTCACGGTGGGGAATTTCACGGAATTTATGTCTCGGTCTGGTGAGCAGTTGGAATGTTTTAGGTCGTCGTTTCACGGCCCTGGGCTCGCGTCTCCCAGGCCGCAGCGGGTTCTGCACGCTGGCGATGGCCTCCAGCAGTTCCGCGTGCCAGCGGGTCAGTCTGCGTGGCTGGTCATGGCAGGCTGCCGCCTGTGGCAGCCACTGACGCAGCAGTTCCACAGCGCCTTTAAAACTGATGCGGCCAAGCTCCTGCTGGTGGCTCCTGGCACTCTGTAAAATCAGGGCGCGGATGGCATTGTAGGCGATGGCGTGCATGAGCAGCTCCTTCTCGATCATCGCGGGGCTTTTGGTGCGCAGGACCTCCATATGCATGCTCGTTTTTACGTCTCGGTAAAACAGCTCGATGCTCCAGCGCCGGTGGTAGAGTTCGGCGATCTGGGCTGCCGGATAAAGCCTGGCGTCGCTCAGCGTGGTGGCGATCCACAGCCAGCGTGTGCGGAAGCCTTTGCGTTCGACATGCACGCGCACGACACGGACTTTGAGCTGCCCGCTGAGCTTGTTCCAGGCACGCTTCTTCCAGGGGCTGTGAGCCGGGCGGCTCAGGGGCTTGCTCCAGGTTTGCAGACGGTCATTCGGGCCGAGCGACTTGCCTGTGCGCATGTCTTTGTTGCGCATCTGATGCAGGCGAAACACCGAGTCCACACCGCGTGCCTTGAGCTCGGCCATCAGGGCGTAGGCACAGAAGCCCGCGTCGCCCACCAACACGTCGTCTTTGACCAGCAGGTGGCTCAGCTTGTGCCACAGGCTCAGGTCGTGGCTGCACCATTTGGAGAGGGCATGGCCCAGCCAGCCGCCGGTGGAAAGAGAGAACACCCCAAGCATCTTGGCCGCGGGGAAGCCGCAGCCTTTCTTTTGTGCGCGGTGCTGCGGCCAGCGCTTCTGGTTGGCTGGTGTGTCGGGCATGGAGAGGCTGGTGCCGTCGATGACCTTAACCTGGCGCCCGCACCACAGCCAGGTGGCGGCGGCGCGCTGGTCGAGGTAGTCGCGCAAGGCTTCAAAAACCGCCTGCAGCAGACGGATGCTCAGGCCGCTGCGTGCCTCACAATAGGAGGATGTGCCCAGTGCCGGACGCCGTTTGTTGCGCCTGCGTGTGATGAGCCAGGCGCGCACTTTGCCGACCACCTCCTGACAAGGCATGGAGGGGTTGAGAACCTGGAAGAGGAAGGCCCAGAACAGGGTGATGGGCGGGTAGATGCGTTCACGTTTGGCCTGGGCATCAGGGGCTTTGGCAAAGAAATCGGCTGGCAGCAGACCACCGAGAAGGGCGGCCAGGTCGGGCAGGGCCAGATCGCGGAGCTGCTGCAGACCACTGGCGATCCGGCTGGCAGGTGAAGGCTTCGCACGACCTTGCAGGGTGCGGGGAAAGTGCGGGAGAAAACAGGTGCGAAGGGCCATGCACGTTCAACCCGCCATCCATCACCGCGTTGTACAAAAGTCGAATGATCCAGGCCCGTGAAAAAGCAGTGAATTTACGCCCGCCAAGATCCTCCAAAAATCCACGAAAACCCGTCTTAACCGAGTGCCATTCATGCCTGGCATCTTTTTTCTTTTTCTTCGGTTGGTGTGCAGGTGAAAGAGGAAATCTCCTATCGCCTCAGACGGACTCAGCCTTTACAATAACACGCGTCACGACGATGTCCCCAGTAGCGGTTACGTCGACGCGCTCTGAATTCGAAGTAACCCGAAGACATGCGACTTCGGGAAATCGCATCGCCACCAGAATCGATGCCAAAACATGAGGCTTCGGTCCCATTGGAATGAGGGTTATTTCACCATCGGACCTGTGTGGGGCAATGACCTCTGCGAGGCTACGGTATGAAGATTCGACGCTCGCCAGAGGTAATTCTAACAATGTATTTGTTTTTGGATTTGTTATGAGCTCCTTGTTAATCTCCTTGGTTCGCTCCACGTATTCTGTCGAAGAGCCCGGTGACGCCAAAAAGGCATACACGCTATCTGCTTCAAGGTGGTCTAGCACGCAAAGTGCAGCCAACCCGTGAAAGCCAAGTCCGAAAACAGCCACCGATTCACGCAGACGATAAGCCCTCCCCTCACAGCCTGGAATTGAGACCATCCCCCGGATCACGAATGGCATCTTCTCCTCTTCGTATTTCCCCATCGCGTAAATGAAGTCGATGACCACAGTCCTGCCGGACGCAGCAAATCGTGCCCAGTTTAGAACTGCGGTATACCACAAGCGAGACATGGAAGAGTAATCAACGAGAATATGAATCGCTCGATTGAGTGATTGAGTATGAAGGCGCAGATTCTCATAGATCGGTTTCTCGTCATCGCCGCTGAGCAGTATGGGTGTGCATTTCCACCTCTCTCGGAACATCGCGTCATTGTGCATGCGGATTTCACCTTTAGATTCTTCAGTGAAACCAAATACCAGCGGGTTCGCGACCGTAACCGGATCGATGAGTCCGGGCACGTAAGTACACCTCGACTCAAAGCCGCTTGCAAACAAACACACATCGTAATGCGTCGCGCTTGATGCTTCCAGATCGATGTCCAATACACGTATTGATGTCATTGTGCTGCTCCTTCGTCGAATAGTTGCAACTGATTAGAATCTAATGCCGGAAGCACTTTGCCCTGCTGTCTAGAACTCTTCGCCTCGAAGAGAATCGTAGATAGGTTTGCAGCCTTACCTCGCCTCGGCAGCAGGAGAAAATGCGGAGCAAATGCGTAAGCCAAGTGAAACGTTCCTTCGCGCCATGGCATCTCATCTGGATTTCCAGAATTCACATTCGGATGTAGAAGCCCATGACCCACCGCAACGCACACAAGCTTCCAGTGGTGATCAGAAATCCCTTTATCGATCACAACAGAAGTGATTTGGTCTGTCGTTAGCGGCTTCTTGTGAAGAGTTGAGTGCATGTATTCCCCCAACATACAAAGAAATGCGTGTAATGCTGGCCCTACTATCGGCAAACTGCGGTATTGATTTAGAGTGTTAGTTGATAGGGATCGCATAGCGCGTGTTTGGTCTGATGGAGGGATCTGCTCCATGCGGCCCCTTTGTCTATTTGATTGAAGAAGCCGAAGCACATTAAATATTTTGATCATGTGACGAGGATTGTCGTCCCCGCAGCGGATGGCCATTCGCGCCCCGGAATAGGCGGTCAGTGCTGTGTTGCCCCCCCATTCCTCTACCTGCTTTCGTAATAGTAACGGTCCATTGATCTTCCTGCTGATCGCAGCCGCAAAACTTCGGGTTCCCGCCAGCTTGCGAGCGCGGTCAACAGTTTCTATAGATGCATACTTCTCTAACAGCCGCATGTTTTCCGAGTCAGCACCCCACTTCTCCCGCCTAGGGTCGAGAAGCTCACTTTCGCCGAGCACATCCGTTATTCCAAGAGGCTCTCGATCAATGTTATCTTCGGGGTGTGTGTCCGATGCTTCAAGCAGTTTTCTAAACAGCGTCCGTCCAAAAAACGTTCCAATGGTATCGGGATCACCACCCGCTCGGGCGTTAAGGACACGGTCTGAATCCATGTTCACATATCCAAAATCTTGTCCAGGCACTAACGCAGCACCTATGTTGGTTGCGAGCGTGTAATGGCAATATGGCATCGTAGTCAGCTTAATGAACATATTGTCCGGATATGCCCGCATGTGAGAGTTGATGATACGATGATCCATCTCATCAAGGAACTCGGCTTCATCCAGACAAAGAAGCCATGTGCAATTACTGTTGAGTGCCAAAATTCGTGATATTTTCCTGATGCCCTGGCGAAGCGGTGCGAACAGCTCTAAATCAAATGCAAGTCCCACTGGAATCTCGCCCGGGGGTAATTCCCCCATAGCTCTTTCGCGAAGTAATTGAATCTGTTTGCGGTAATCCGTATCTTCCAAGTGCCGTCTCAGTTGGATTAGGTCGTCGAAGCTAGCAGATTCATCCGCGAGCCAATCCTTCGAAAGTTGATTCGTAAGCTCCTTTTCTGCCCTTGCTTGGTTGGCTCTCCCCTGAACGTATGCAGCGATGCAACTGGCTGCGATTGGGATGAAAGCAATACAACTGGCGATGTTCAACCGCCACTGAAAGAGCTCTTCGCGCTGCCGCTCATTTAACCATGATTTGTTCTTCAATCCACCAACCCATTCTAGGCGGGTAGGCAAATAAATTCCGACGAATTCCTGCCTGTCGATGATGGCTCGTGCTTGTGGGTGCCCTTGGGTTTTGGCCATCAAGGCAAGGTGGTCATGTGAAATCATCTTTGCCAAAGCGGTCTTACCCTGGCCTCTCGCTCCCAGCACCACGTTGTGTTTTGCCGTCAAGAGGCGCCAGAATGACTGGGTGGGAATGAATGTCTCAACCAATTCGTGCCTCGACAGATTACGCGCATTGTCGATCTCGAAAAGATTCCGGCGATGAACTGGAGATTCGTATGTCATGATATTAGTCTTTGTTAATACAACATCAAGTCTTTGAGAGTTTCATACATGCTCTGACGACCTAATAGCTTGGCTATTCTACGAAAAGCAGCAATGGCACTGTTCAACGGAAGATGCTCCAAGTCTGGAAAGGCGCTAACAATGTCTCTCCAAAGGACGTGATCATGTGTTTGCAGCCATTGGCTAATGAAAGGCTCAAGACAAGAGTCGAGTGCGGCTGGCATCAGGTAGCTGCCGAATGGAATGATATGGTGAATACCGCTCGTTGACTCTTCGCTTGGTATCCACCCCTTAGCCCGTCTGTTGGTCCAACTTGTTAGTGTCCCGGTAATGTGATTTTCTGCTCCTTGCCTCCCTGTGATCGTTACGAGATGGAACTGATTGCCAACGGTCCCTGCCCAGTCAGTGTCTAACTCAATGGAAAAGCTGCCAGAGCAAAGGATTGGAAGGTGCGGGTATGTTTGGGTGCTGTGGGTCTCAAAACGCGGATGGTGTCTATGCCCATGAATGAGAATGTCAAAATGCTGGTCATGTAGCAATGTGAGCAACTCCTCCGCATTTGTCATCAGGCTAAACTCTGGGGTACTTGGGATCGGGTTGGCAAAGTCGAGCGGATGGTGATGAACGAGAAACAGTCTAACACGCCCGTCGGGTGTGCAGTCTCTTTCGAGGTGCGCCCGTAACTCGGCAATGTGGCTCGGATCTGCGAGCCCGTGGTGTGCCGCGTCTTTGTGAATGGGGGCGTCATGGCTGGAAGAATTATAGCCAACAACCAAGACATCAGGGAAATCCCAAACGATAAAATGCGGTGCCGAGAGAACGTCACCTTGCCCTTGATTTATGACCTTCCTAAAGTGGAACCGATCATGGCCAACCCATACGTAACGATGCTCCCAGCGTGCGCCGGTAGTGTCGGCGAGGTCGTACGCACTCCAGTCAACATCATGGTTGCCAGGCACAAAAACGATTTTGTCATGTGGCACCTTAAGTGCATCGGCTGCCTGCAGTATAAAATCCGATGCGATCTGCACTTCTTGTGGTTGAGCGCGGTGCGTCACATCCCCTGGAAGAACGAGATAATCCGCAGTAATGTTTTGTTCTCTGAGAAAGCGAACAAAGGTCTCTCTGTATTGAGTATCCGTCTTGGCGTTAAACATCCTCCGCGCTTTCCGATCGGACGCTGGCGGTTCTGGACAAAGGTCTCTCGCCCGCGCTGCCGATCCAACGTGGAGATCACTGATTACAGCTAACCGTATTTTTTTCATGGTTAACAATGGGAAAACCCCTCCGGAAAGCAGTTTGAAACTAAAACTTCGCCAGCCCGGCGGCGATTACTAGCAAAACCAGCAATGTTACGCTGAATAAACATCTTCCTGCGAGGCCATCGACCAAAATATGTGGCTGCCTCGGCGCAGTCAGCGTAACTCAGCACGAATTTCACATTGCGATCATCCATTGACACCAAGGCTTTAGCGAGGCGCTCGAGATCCTGCAATCCAAATGAGCTCGGCCCGTATTGCCGGAAGATACGGCGGTTCTCCACTGCATACGGCGGGTCGAGATAAACTAAATCGCCCTTACTCGTTCGTGCCAGTAGGGATTCAAAATCCGCATGCTTGATCGTGCAGTTTTTCAAAACTTTCGATGCTGCATGTAAATCAGCGGCGGTTGCGAGCTGGCCTGTTCCTTCTGGTGCAAATGGCACGTTGAATTTCCCGGCTAGATTTGTTCTATAAAGCCCATTGAAGCAAAAGCGATTAAGAAAGATGAAACTCGCCGCAGCATCAGCATCGTCCATTTCCGATAATCGCTGGCTGCGGACTGAATAGTAACTGAGTTTGCCCAGTGGGATTTTGGAGAGACGGTTTGCGACCGCTTTCGGATGATCTCGAACGGCCAAGAACGTTCGGACGAGGTCGGGATTTATATCCCCTAAAATTGCATTTTTCGGCTGCAATTCAAAGCACAGACAAGCAGAACCCATGAACGGTTCGACGTAACGCGAAAAATCATCTTTCCAGAAACGCGAAAGAACCTGCAGTTGCTTTCTCTTGCTTCCTGCCCAGCGAAGAAATGGTTTAATTTTGTCGGTCATGCGGTCATACCTATTACGGAGATTGGGTTATGGGTTCTCGCCTGCCACTTCCAGTCGCCGGACTGGTTGGAATACATGCTTCCGTTGGCGAGGACGAAGCCGGCCATACCCTGCGGGGCAAGGTGTTCCCCTTCGCCAAGGCTACGGTGGATGCCGTGGATGAAGCTCTGCAGCAAGGTGAAGCTGCCTGTAGAATGCTTGTCAGCAGTCTTGGCTTTCGGCGGTCGATGCATAGTCGGATGAGAAGCTTTAGGCAGGGAACTGAATCGCCCCCATTCAAGATCCGGCATCGTCTTTAGGCAAGCTCATCAACCCTTGAATCGTCCCCTTGATTTCTCGGCCTCCATCCTCTTCGCCATGGGAGATTAGGTCATCTCCCCCCTGGAAGGCCACAAACTCGCCACCTCCCGCCCAGATGCCACCCAGTTCGCCAAGGCCTCTTGGATATCTTAAACTATTCATTTTCAAGGATCCACGTCAAAATCCCCTCCAAATTCCTCGCCTGTGACCGACCCGATTAGACCGTCTTTCTCACACTTTCCCTAACGAGGTGTCGCGCGAGCGAGGCGGTGACACGTGTCAGAAAAGCGGGCTTAGACTTCGGAGGCCATGAGCCAAAAACACGAATGCTGTTCGATGAGCCATCGTTGCAGGCAGCAGGAACAGGGGCGTGGAGCACCTGATGATCCCAATCACATGCACCAAGAGGATGCGGCATGCCTCCATTCCTTGGGATGGCAGCCGTGAATCCCAACAACTCGGCAAAGCTGGAAGACGATCCCGAGAAGGACATTCGGAAAAGGCGAAGCAGTAAAAGCGGCGGGCCTGGCTAGCGCATCCGCCTTTTCAAAGGCTCGCCTTTTTCACCCGGCCAAAGTCGGCGCCGAGGAACCTGCGGGCCATCGTCTCCGCCTGCTCGGAAAGGTCGGTGAGGTAGATGTCGAGCACCGGCTTGCCGCGCCCCCGGCGGAGAAGCTTCTGCTCCTCCAGGACCCGTCGCGTGTGCGCGGCACAGGTGCTGGCGCTGTCCACCAGCCGCACTTTTTTTCCCAGCATCTTCTTCAGCACCGGCATGAGCAGCGGGTAATGCGTGCAGCCCAGCATCAGCGTGTCGATCCCCTTCTCCAGCAGGGGCTCCAGGTACTGACGCAGCACCAGCTTCAGCGCCGGGTGGTCGATCCAGCCCTCCTCGACAAACGGCACCAGCAGCGGCGTGGCGGAGGCATGGATCTGCAGGCCGGGACGGCGCATGGCCAGGGCGTACTGGTAGGCGCTGCTGCGGATCGTTCCCGCCGTACCAATGATGCCGACACGCTCGCAGCGGGGGTCCGACAGCGTCGCCTCGACCCCGGGCTCGATGACGCCGATGACCGGAACGCGGAAGGTGGCCTGGAGCAGGGGCAGGGCGTGGGCCGTGGCCGTGTTGCAGGCCACCACCACGGCCTTGACGCCGTGGCCCGTCAAAAACTGCGAGTCCTCCACGGAAAACCGGCGGATGGTGTCGGGTGACTTGGAGCCGTAGGGAACGCGGGCCGTGTCCCCGAGATAGACGATGGACTCCTGCGGCATCAGCTCGCGCAGGGCGCGCACAACGGTGAGTCCGCCGACGCCGGAGTCGAAGACGCCGAGCGGGGCCTGGGAGGGGTCGGATGCGGGCATGGAATGGCGACAGGAAGCCCGGGCCGGACCGGGATCAAGCGCCGATTACAACAGGCTTGCGCAGGCAGGCGCAAGATCGGACACTGGATGAGCAACGATGGAGGAGCAGTTCAAGCCCTCCCGCCTTTGTTCCCCTTTGAAGCCGCTTCCCACTCCCATGAACACCGAGAAACCCAAAGACCAAGGCCCCGTGCTCCGTGACCACACCTACGATGGCATCCAGGAGTACGATCAAAAGCTTCCCAACTGGTGGCTTGGCACCTGGTACATCACCATGGTCTGGTTCGTCATCGCCTGGGTGGCCTACTATCAGTTCGGCCTCGGCACCTCGGACACCAGCAAGGTGGACCAGGCCATGGCCAAGATCGCCGAGCAGCAGAAAAAGGAGCTTGAGCTGATCAGCGACGACAAGCTCTGGGCAATGTCGAAGGATCCCAAGATTGTCGAGGCCGGCGCCGCCACCTACGCCACCACCTGCATCGCCTGCCACGCGCCGGACCTGAGCGCGCACCTCGCCGGTGCCAAGCTTCCCGGCCTGCCGCTGAACGACAAGGAATGGAAGCATGGCAGCAACCCCACGCAGATGCTGACGATCATCCGCAAGGGCGCCCCGGATATCACCAAGGGCATGCCGCCCTGGGAACCCCAGCTCGGCCTGCAGCGCGTCGTTGAGGTCCTGGCCTTCATCCTGAGCAAGCATGAAAAGGGCGAAGCCTTCACCCTTGCCGCCGACTCGCCCTTGAAGAAGTAATCCAAGATCATGAACACCCCCACGCTGGAGACGCTTTCCTCGATTCACACCGATGGCTCAAGGAAGTTCATTCATCCGGCGGATGTCAAAGGGCGCTTCACCAGGCTGCGCAGGCTGGCCGGAGCGCTGCTGCTTCTGGTTTACATCGCCCTGCCCTGGATCCCGGTGAACGGCTATCCGGCGGTCTTCCTGGACGTCCAGGAGCGCCGCTTTCACTTCATGGGCCTCACCCTGGCGACCCAGGATCTCTGGGTGGGCTTCTTCCTCATCACCGGGCTGGCCTTCTCGCTGTTTTACATCACCGCCCTTTTCGGCCGTCTCTGGTGCGGCTGGACCTGCCCCTACACGGTCTTCCTGGAGCACGTCTACCGCCGCATCGAGCGCCTGATCGACGGTGACGCCACCGCACGCCGTCGCCTGGAAGATGCCCCGTGGTCGGCCGGCAAGGTCACGAAACGCCTGCTGAAGCATGGTTTGTTCGTCCTGGTGTCGGCGCTGATCGCCCACATCTTCCTGAGCTACTTCGTCTCCATCAAAAAGCTCTATGAGATGATGAAGGGGCCGCCCACGGAGCACTTCCTGGCCTTTGGCATCGTCTCCTTCCTGACCGGCGCCCTCTACTTCAGCTTCAGCTGGTTCCGCGAGCAGTTCTGCATCATCCTCTGCCCCTACGGCCGCCTTCAGTCGGCACTGACGGACGACCACAGCATCGTCATCGGCTACGACAAGTCGCGCGGGGAGCCGCGTGGCAAGGCCGGGAGCACCACCGGCTCCTGCATCGACTGCCGCCGCTGCGTGCAGGTCTGCCCGACCGGCATCGACATCCGCAACGGCATGCAGCTGGAGTGCATCGGCTGCGCCGCCTGTGTCGACGCCTGTGACGACATCATGACGAAGCTCAAGCGCCCCACCGGATTGGTGCGCTACGACTCCTATGTCGGGCTCCATGGCGGCAAGACCCAGGTCATCCGCCCGAGGACCGTCTTCTACACCTTCATGCTGCTGGCTGGAGTCGCCGCCTTCGCCTTTGCCAGCACCCGGATCTCCGCCCTCAGGGCCAGCGCCGTGCGCATGATTGGCGCGCCTTTCTACGTGGCCGACGGCATCGTCCGCAACCAGTTCCTTGTCCGCGTCATCAACAAGCGCAACGAGCCCTCCACCTACCGCCTCGAAATGGTCGGAGCCGCGCCCGCCGAACTGAAGGCCACCGGCCTGGACCAGCTGCTCGAGGTGGCCCCCATGGGTGAGGAGCAGAAGACCCTGGTGCTGTCCCTGCCTGAGAAGGCCTTTGAAAAATCCTTCCGTCTCCAGGTCAAGGTCACCGACACACGCCGCGGTGACAGCATGACGACGCGCGTCATGGAATTCCTCGGCCCCGATCCACGCCTCCGCTCCAATGCACCTCTCGATCCGAAAGCTTTTCTTCAATAATCCCTGGCTGCTGCCCATCCTGGCCTTCCTCGGATTCGTGGCCCTCTGGGTCGCCTTCATCTTCTTCGCCTCCAGTCACAAGCCGCAGGAGGTGAAGCGCGTCTCCATCGAGCAGCGTCCATGACCGGCATCGACACCAGCGCCGCCGCCTTTCTCGCAGGTCTCGTGACCAGCGTGCACTGCGTCGGCATGTGTGGTCCGCTCTCCTGCTCCTGGGCGGTGAACCCTCAGGGCGGCGGCTTCATGAAGGCCACCGGCATGTATCACGCCGGGCGGCTGCTCGCCTATGCCTTCGTCGGCGCCCTGGCCGGCATGATCGGCGTCGTGCCCCTGGGCTTCTTCCAGCATGGCGCCGGCATCGTCCTGCCCTGGCTGCTCGTGCTTGCCTTCGCCATGGTCGGCATCGGCCTGGACACCTGGCTGCCCAAGCCCCGCTTTCTCAGCGCCGGGCTGCGCCGCTTTCAAACCGCCGCCTTTCGAATGAAAAGCACCGTGCGCGCCGGGCTGCTCGGCCTCGGCACCCCCCTGCTTCCCTGCGGTCCGCTCTACGTCATGTTTGCCCTCGCCATGGCGAATGGCAGCCCCGCGAAAGGCTCCGGCTTCGCCCTCGCCTTTGGTCTTGGCACCCTGCCCCTTCTCTGGCTTGCCCAGACCCAGCTTCACTGGCTGGGTGGCCGTCTACAGCCGGGTGCGATGCGCAAACTGCAGCGCGCCCTCGCCCTGACCGCCGCCGTCATCATGGCCTGGCGGCTGCGCGGCACGCTGGACTTCGGCAGCCAGGACATCCCGAGCTGCTGTCACACGGCCGGAATGTAGCCGCAAACTTTCTCCTCGACGCGGGGTTGCAGTTTTCCGAGCATCCCCCCCGCGCTGAATGAAGTTCCTTTCCACGTTCCGAGCCAGGCTGATCCTGACCATCTTCCCCATCGTGGCCGGCATCACCACGGGGGCCCTGCTGCTGGCGGAGAGAAAGTTCAGCGTCACCTACCAGAAGCTGTTTGAGGAGCAGTTTGAAAATCAGATCGGCGCGGTCACTCAGGCCAAGAACAAGCGCTTCGAGGCCCTGTCATCCGTGCTGGAGCGCCTGGCCCAGAATCCGGAGGTTCTCAGCAGCATGGGCGCGAAGGATTATCTCAAGACGTCCATGATCCTGCGCCCTTCCCTGGAGGCGCTGGCCAGGGAGCGGCTGCAAAATGAGTTTGGCAACGCACCTCTGCGTGCGGACGCAAGAGCAGGCATCAAAAACGCCCTGCGCCCCGAGCGACGAGATCTCCAGCCCAAGCCCGGACTCCCGGCCGGCGGCGGTGCTGGCAGCCCCTTCATCGCACTGATCGACGCCAGGGGTGACTTCATCACCCAGCCCCGACCTCGCCCGGGAAAGGAGGACGCGTCGTCCCAGCCTGTCGATTCCGCCGTGGTCAGCCGACGATCCTCCGTGATGCCCTGGCTGGGAAAGCGTGAGCTTGCGGAGGTTCTGACCCGCCAGGTGGTCGGCTACCTGATCGTCGAGGCCGGCGAAAAACGTGGCGAGCAGGTGCGTGAGGTCTTCATCACGCCGCTCCGGGAGCCGGGCACGGAGAAGCTGCTCGGAGCCCTGCTGTTCGGCCTGCCTTTGCCCGCGCTTGCCGACCGCGCCCTCTACGAGCAGACACGCCGCAGCGATTCCGGCGAAATCCTGGGCGGCATCTATGTGGAGGGCAGGCTGGTCTCCAGCACCGTCCCGGAAAACCAAAAGGATGTCATCGCGGCCGCCATGGAGGAGGCGCTGCGCAAGTCCTCCAAGGAACGGCGGCAGATCCTGGTGCCGATCGACGGTGTCCAGCACCGGCTCATCTACAGGATCCTGAATCCCGACTCGCCCTTTCCCCAGGCGGCCCAGGTGAACTTCTATTCGCTCGCGCCGCTGCATGATGAAATCCATGACCTGCGACGGAGCGCCGCCGGCCTTGGCCTGCTGGCCCTGGCGGTCGCCCTCCTGCTGGTCACCCTCGTCTCGCGCGGTCTCTCCGGCCCGGTGAGCAGCCTCGTCGCCGCCGCCCAGGAGGTGGAAAAGGGCAACTACGAAGTGCGCGTGCCTGTGAGCCGGGATGAGCTGGGCCGCCTCTCCCAGTCCTTCAACGACATGGCCGCCGGCCTCGCGCTTCAGGAGAAGTACCGCAGCGTGTTGAACGCCGTGGCCGACCGCACCATCGCCGACCGTCTCATTGACAACCCGGGCGCCCTGGGCGGCGAACTGCGCGAGGTCACCATGCTCTTCTGCGACATCCGCGGCTTCACCGCCCTGACGGAGAAGATGCCGCCGCATGAGGTCATCGAGCTGCTGAACGAGCACATGACCGCGCTCACCGACGTGGCCTATGCCCATGGCGGCACCGTGGACAAGTTTGTCGGCGACCTGATCATGGTGCTATTCGGCGCTCCGGAAGGCAGCCGCGAGGACACCCTGAGCGCCGTGCGCTGCGCCCAGGCCATGCAGGCCAGGAGGCGTGTGATGAACGCCACCGCCAGGCACCCCCTGGAAATCGGCATCGGGCTCGCCACCGGCACCGTGGTGGCCGGCTGCATGGGCTCCGACAAACGGCTCAGCTACACGGTGCTCGGCCATCATGTGAACCTCGCCTCACGCCTGTGCGGCATCGCCCAGGCGGGTGAGATCATCGCCGACCCGTCCACCGTCGAGGCCGCCGGGACGGAGGTTTCCTCCACACCGCTGCCCCCCATGCAGCTCAAGGGCTTCTCGGAGCCCGTGCAACCGCATCGCATCCAGGCCTGAGTCTGCGCCGGCTCACCAGCCCACCGGCTGCGTCCAGGCCTTCTGCAGATGATCCGGCTGCGCCGGGTTCTCCATCAGCTGATCGGAGATGACGATGGCGCGAACATAAAGTTCGTCACCGGTGAGCGTGTAGGATGGCTGCAGGTCCTCGCTGCTGGCCAGCACCCTGCCGATGTCAGCGCCATGCTGCAGGCGCCTGGGCTGCGGATCCTCCGCAGGGGCGTCCACCTCCTTCACGGCGCGGTCGTAGTTTTTCAGCGTGCCACGGAACTCGGTGCGGTATTTCACGCCGGGCCTGCCCTGGATCTTCAGTTTCAGCGTGCGCGTCGCCTTGTCGAAAACCACGTCCTCCAGCGTCACGCCGGTGGAGGCGTAGAAATCGCCACGCTGCATGGCCTCCACGAGCGCGTTGGGGTCGAGCTTCGCAGCGCGCACCATGACCCAGCCACGACCGGGCGTGGCGGAACCGCCGTGGTAATTGTGACTGTCATCCGTGCCCACGCCGTAAAGCGGCGGCTGCTTCAGCTCGGCGATGCGGATCGTGTTGGCGATGTCCCAGATGCGCTCGTGCTCGGAGTCCACGCGCGAGGCCTCGCCGGCATAGTAGATGCCCGGGTGACCGTTGTAGATCTCGAAGAACCGGTCCTCGACCACGTGCGCCAGATCGTCCGCCGTCATGGCCCAGCGGAAGTTTGGATGATTGACATGCGCCATGACCGGACGGCCCGCCTTCACCGCATGCTCGGCGATCATCTGAAGATTCTGGCGCAGGGTTTCGCGCAGGGTCTGCAGGTCCTTCTTCGGCTGCAAGGCCTCCGTCAGGTTCACGGCGTTGATGTGAAGCGGCGCCTTGCCAAAGCCGGCGCTGACCTCCTCCGCCTGGACCAGGAGGAACTTGCCGGGCTCCTCCAGCTTCCGCCGGTATTCCTCCAGCGTCTTCAGCCGCACCTCCAGCGCCCCCTTGTCATTGCTGCGTGTCTCCACCCATCCGTCGCCAAACTTCTGGCGATACTTGTCCAGCACCTTCGGGCCCAGGGCGATCTTCTTCTTTTCGATGACCGCCTCCGTCACCCACTTCTCGCCGGCGTTCAGCGTGTTGTGGTCGGACATGCCGAGGAAGTCGTAGCCATGATCCTTGTACCAGGCCGAGATCATGTCCGGGAAATCATTGCCGTCGCTCCACAGGGAGTGCGTGTGCGTGTTGCCCTTGAACCAGCGAAGGTCTTCGGCGCTGAGCAGGACGGGAAAAAGCAGGAGGGAAAGGCGGAGTGAACGCATGATGACGGACGATGAAAACGCAGCCCGCCCGCAAGTCCCTTCATGGGAACGACAATCCCGCCCTCCTTCGGCGCCACGTCGGGGGCACTTCAAGCTCGTCAACACGGCTGGAGCATGATTGGTTGGGCGGCATGAGGAAACTCCTGCTGTCCGCCCTGCCACTGCCCCTGGCGCTTGCCTCCTGCCTGCTGCCACCGCCGCCACCTTCGCATGCGCCCTCACGTCCATCGTGGCATGGGCATCCCACAGCGGCTCCACCGCCCCGTCCTCATCATCCACATCATGCCAGACCGGCCCCCTTCCGGCCCGAAAACCTGATCGGGCTGCCCGAAGCCGAGGCCATGCACCGCGCCCGTGAGTCCGGCCTGGACTGCCGTGTCGTTGAACGCAACGGCATCGCCTTTCCCGTGACCATGGACTACAGTGAAACACGGCTCAATCTCGCCGTCCGCAACGGCAGGGTGATGCGTGTCACGCGCGGCTGAGCCTGACCAGGGCTCAGTCCGCCAAAGAATGCCGCAGGAGGGAGTGATGCCCGCTTGATCGAAGCGGCGATTGTTCAACTCTGCGGGCCCTGCCATGACCGACCGTCTCCAGACCGCCTTCGCCAATGCCCGCGCGCACCTATTGTCCCTGCGCGGCACGGCCGGCCAATGGGAGGGGGAGCTCTCCAGCAGCGCCCTGAGCACCGCCACCGCCCTGGTGGCGCTGCATGGCGTGGACGCGATCAGGCATCGGGCGATGATCGAAGCGGGGGCGCGCTGGCTTGCCAGCCATCAAAACACCGACGGAGGCTGGGGCGACACCACCCTCAGCCAGAGCAACCTGTCCACCACCCTGCTGTGCTGGAGCGCCCTGCGTCTCTGGATCGGCAGCCCCTCGTCGGACGAAGCCGGTCGTCAGGACGCAACCGACTCCGTGAATCTCTGCGAAGCCTGGATCACCCGCCATGTCGGCTGCCTTGATCCAGCGGCCGTTCAGCGCGCCGTCATCAGCCGTTACGGCAAGGACCGCACCTTCTCCGTGCCGATCCTCATGCTCTGCGCCATCTGCGGCACCCTGGGGGAGCGGGCCTGGGAACGCGTGCTGCCCCTGCCCTTTGAGCTGGCCGCGTTTCCACGTCGTTGGTTCGGCGCCATCGGCCTGCCGGTCGTCAGCTACGCCCTGCCCGCCCTGATTGCCATCGGCCGCACGCGGCACCAAAACGCCCCGCCCGCCTGGTGGAATCCGCTCCGCTGGATTCGTGCCGCCCTCTGGCCTCGCATCTCCCCGATGCTGAAAGCCCTGCAACCCTGCAGCGGCGGCTACCTGGAGGCGACTCCGCTCACCAGCTTTGTCACCATGGCCCTGGCGGCGGCCGGTGAAAAAGACCACCTCTGCATCCCTGGGGCGGTGGAGTTTCTGAGCCGCTCAATGCGGCCCGACGGCAGCTGGCCCATCGACACCAATCTCGCCACCTGGGGCAGCACGCTGTCGGTGAAGGCCCTGGATGAGATCGAACCCGCCACCGTCCAATGGCTGCTTGAGCAGCAGTATCAGGACGTGCACCCCTTCACCAACGCCGCTCCCGGAGGCTGGGCCTGGACGGACCTGCCCGGCGGCGTCCCTGACGCGGACGACACCTCGGGCGCCCTGATTGCGCTGCGCAAGGCCAGTGATCCTGTGGAAACCGCCGCCCAGGCCGGCATCACCTGGCTGCTCGACCTGCAAAACCGGGATGGCGGCGTCCCGACCTTCTGCCGGGGATGGGGCACCCTGCCCTTTGACCGCAGCACGCCTGAAATCACCGCCCATGCCCTGCTGGCCTGGTGGGTCTGGCAGATGCCGGCCCTGATGCCGCGGATCCGGAAGGCCACGCAAAAGGCCCTGGCCTACCTGCAGAGAACCCAGCGGGCGGACGGCTCCTGGTCACCCCTTTGGTTCGGCAACGAGCAGGTGAACGGCGAGGAAAATCCCGTCTTTGGCACGGCGGCCGTCGTGAACCATCTGTCGGAAAATCCGGCGCTGGCCCAGCAGGCGCAGGAGCTCATCCGCAAGGGCCTGGAATTCCTGCTGCGCACACAGAAGCCGGACGGAGGCTTTGGCGGGGATGCGGTGGCGCCGTCCACCGTGGAAGAAACCGCCCTGGCCGCCCACGCCCTTCTTGGCTGCAGCCAGGCGCCGCATCAGCGGGCCGGCATGAAGGCGGTGGAATGGCTGCTGTCAGCCACCCGTGAAGGCACCGAGTTCAACCCCGCGCCCATCGGGCTTTATTTTGCGCGGCTCTGGTACCATGAAAAACTTTATCCCATTGTCTGGACAGCGCAGGCCTTCCGGCGCGCCCTGCGTCCGTGAGTTTCAGACACCAGGCTCCCAGGCCTCCATGGCCAGGCTGGCCGCCCCCAGCGCGCCTGCATCATCATGCAGAATCGAGGGAACGAGCTGGACCTTCATGTCAGGAAGCTCCGGACGCAGGGTGTAGGCGGAGGCCGTGACATCATCGCAGAAGCGCTGCCCGAGGCTTGTCAGCGGACCATGAAGGAAGATTTTCTCAGGATCGAGCATCAGCTGCAGGCTGCGGGTCACGCGGGCAAAGTCCATCACCACACTTTTCCAGGCGGCTGACTCAGGATCCGCCACCTGGGCCAGGGAGTCGCGAAGATCGGCGGGAAAAGGAGCGTCGGACGACAGCGAGGCGAGGCGACGATACACTGCGGGTGCGGAAAGGTGGTCATGCATCGCCTGATCGCCATCAGGATGCGGCCAGGTCCACAGCCCGACCTCGCCCGCCATCTCATTGGCGCCGCGCATCAGCTCCCCGCGGTGTATCATGCTCAAGCCCAGGCCGCTGCGCGCCCCGAGCACCACAAAATCCTCCAGATGGCCCCCCTGGCCAAACCAACGTTCGGCGAGGGCGATGACACGGAGGTTGTTTTCCAGCACGGTCGGCACGCGAAAGCTCTGCGAAATCACCTCCGCGAGCGGCACATCGCGCCAGCCCTTGAGGAATGAGAAATAACGCGCCACCCCCTTCCTGCGGTCCAGCAGGCCGGGCACGCCGATGCCAATGCCCATCAGGGGCCTGTTGCAGGTCAGGTGCAGGGTGATGATCAGGTCAGCCACCGTTTTCAGCACCGTCTGCACGTCGGCCTGCACGGGAAGCTCCTTTTTTTCGCTGGAGACGACCCCTCCGGCAAAGTCCACCGCCGTCGCCTGAACCCTCTGGGCCGTGAATTCCACCCCGGCAAACCAGCCGGATTCGGGGTTGAGCGCAAGAAGACGCATCGGGCGCCCCAATTTGGACACTCGCTCCATGCCGACCTCCCTGGCCAGCCCCATGTCGATCAACTGGTCCACATAAAGTCCAAGCGTGGACGCCGAGGCGTTGACCAATTTCGCAAGACCGGAGCGGGAGACAGCACGACGACTGCGCAGATTCAGAACGGTGGTGGCTAGCAGGGAACGTTGGTCGGGAGTCGAGCGTCGCATGTTGATCTGAGGCAAAAGCTAGTGTCGAGTTCGAAAGAATTTTTCCAGCTTTTTCTTAGTTAGAAACTGGAATAACCCAAGCCATATTCCAATCATTCTTCATGAATTTTCCAACATTGCCTCTCTTCTTTTTGACCGCCGCTCTCCTCATGGGCTGCCTGCCGAAAAAAGCCCCTCCGCCAGCCACCGGGCCATGGAACCTTCTGGATGAATCCCTGCAATCCAGCTGGCAGAAGGCCGGAATCCCGGATGAAGGAGCCCTGGAACTGGCCGACAAGGTCCTGACGCTGCCGCCCGGCCTGCCCATGACGGGCTGCAAGTTCCCGGCATGGCACAGCCTGGGAATGCCAGGGACGGACTATGGCATCGAGTACGAGGCCATGCGGGTCGAAGGCGAGGACATCTTCGGCATGTGCACCTTTCCTGTGTCCAGTCATTCCAGCCATGCCACCTTTGTCATCGGCGGCTGGGGGGGCGTCCTGACCGGCATCTCCAGCATCGACTTCAAGGATGCGAGTGAAAACTCGACACGTGCCGAACAAAAGTTTGCCAACGGCGTGTGGCATCATGTCCGCATCGAAGTGCGTCCCGAGGACCTGCGCGCCTGGGTGAACGGGCGGCCGGTGGTGAACGTCAGCATCAAGGGTAGGCAGGTCGGCCTGCGACCCGGATTCATCGACCACTGCCTGCCGTTCGGCTTCGCCACCTGGAACACGCAGGGCAGGATCCGTGGCGTGAAGATCCGCCGGCTTTGAGCAGGATTGGCCGGAATGATGCCGTGGCCTGGAAACTTGTTAATCCGGCACTTGGAAAGCGCAGCCACTTCACCCGAAAAACGGGGTGATCCCGTGTGCTGTCAGGTTGACGCATTCATGATTCATCCCCCCAGCCACCGAGCCGTTGCTCGCGAGCGACCGCTTCCAGACGCCTGAGTTCCAGCTCATACGACTTTGCATCCTGGTTCGTTGGCAGGGTGGTTCCGCGTGTGTGAATGCGCGCCAGCCCCGCCTGCACCAGCCTGGCGGACAGATCCACACCGTCGGCAAACACAACGAAGGCATAGTATCGCCCGCTGCCATAGACCTTGTGCCACTTGGTGAAGAGGGTGAAGGGCTGCGACGTCAGCATCTGACGCGTGAAGGCCTCTGCCTGCCTGCCGAGGCTGACCGTCCGGGCCTCATCCAGCCCGCCAAAATAGGCCCCCTGCTCCGCAAGGCGCTCGCCATTGAGAGGATGGCGCTTCTTTTCCGGACTGTCGGCAAAATACAGCCGGAACTCATGCACCCGGCCATCGTGCTCGAGGTGAAAGCTGTCGCCGTCATTGTCGGGATGCGGGTGCAAACGCGCCCCGAGGATGACTTCAAAAACCTGCGTGGAATCACGCGAAGGTGAAGCAGGTCTGTCCACCACACCGTCCCAGCCCAGCCAGCCAAGGACCAGGAGCAGGGCCAGTCGCCAGAACCGTGTTGACTTGCGCCGCCGCCGCCTCATGCGCCCAGGGCTTCCAGCGCCGCATGATCGATCGTGCGCAGCCGCGCCTGCCGTGCGCCCATCCGCGGCACGCAGTCCAGAAGGGCCTGGGTGTAGGGATGCTGCGGCTTGCTCAGCACCTCCTCCGTCGGCCCCGTCTCGACGATGCGCCCGCGAAACATCACCGCCACGCGGTCCGCCACGTCACGGATGATGCCAAAGTTGTGCGTGATCAGAATGAGGCTCATCCCCAGGTCCCGCCGAAGCCCGGCCAGCAGTTCCATGATCTGTTTCTGGATCGTCACGTCCAGGGCGGTCGTCGGTTCGTCGGCCACCAGCAGCTTCGGATGGCAGCAGAGGGCCATGGCGATCATCACGCGCTGCTGCATGCCGCCGCTGAGCTCATGCGGATACGCGCGCAGCCGCTTCTCAGGCTCGGTGATGCCCACCTTCTCCAGCCAGCGCAGGATCTCGGCATCACGGTCCTTCACCTCCGGGCGATGCAGCGCCAGCGACTCGCCGATCTGTGTTCGCACGGTCAGCACCGGGTTCAGAGAGGTCGTCGGCTCCTGGAAGACATAGGCGATCTCCTTGCCACGCACCTTGCGCAGACTGTTCCCGCTCAGGCCCAGCACGTCATGCCCCGCGATGGTGAGCTCGGACGCGGTGATCATCGCCGGGGGCTCCGGAAGCAGCCTGGCGAGGGCCAGCGCGGTGGCGCTCTTGCCGCTGCCGCTTTCACCCACGATGGCGATGGATTCACCCTGGGCGAGGTCGAGGCTCACCCCCTTCACCGCCTGGGTCGGCGGGGCGTCATGACGTCGGAAGCTGACCTTCAGGTCGCGGATGCGCAGCAGCGGGGGGGAGTCCATGAACAATCCTTGGTTCGGCAGGTGAAGGTTCAAAAGGTCTGAAGGCCGGCCGGCGGCGCCCCTCCGCCCTGGTAGGCAGGGGCGCTGGGCGTGCTGGCGCCGCGCAGGCGCTGGAAAAACGAGGGCTTGGCCGCCTGCTGGGTTGCCTGATAGGTGGGTGCGCCCTGGTTGTAGGCGGCCTGAGGCGGCGGTCCGTACACCGGACCGGACTGCTGCTGGGGGTAAGACGGGATCAGCGGCGCCGACTGCTGAACCGGCTGCTGCCACTGCTGCTGGGCAGGCGGGTAGGAGGCCTGCGGCTGCGCGGGCTGCGAATAATGGCGGGGCTGCTGCGCCTGGCCTGCGCCGGTTCCATAGCCCTGCTGGGGGAGCTTGTAGGCGGTGACCTTCACCTGGGCGAGCTGCATCGGCGTCATGCCAATCTGCCCGGCAGCGGCGCTGGACAGGTTGACGACCCGTCCTGGATAGTACGGGAAGCGATCCGTCACCAGCACCTTCACGCTCCGGCCCGTGTAGAGGTTCTTCACGGTCACCTCCGTGCCAAAGGGCAGCGTGTTCTGCGCCGCCGTGTAATAGTTCGGATAATACAGCTGCCCCGAGGATGTCATCCGGCCCGCATAGCTGTCGGCGATGTAAGAAGCCCAGCCCTGCTCCTGATAAACAGGCGTCTGGCATCCGACAAGCGTCAGAACGGCGGTGAGAAGTGCGGCGAAACGGAGGCGCATCATGCAGTTCGGCTTATACATGAGCTGCTTCTTGAAGAGAACCACTTTTATCTCCGAATCCAGCCGGGCCTCAATACAGCAGCAGCGCCTCCCTGCGCATCCTGAAAGCCGCCAACTCCTCCGACCAGGCCGCCGTGACACTGCGCCATCCGGCGCCAGCGCGGATCATCTCCAGCAGCTTTTTTTGGTTCAGCAGTGTGCCAACCTTTTCGACCGCAAACTCGCCCGGGTGCAGCTTCTGCAGCGTGGTGGCGATGGCGATCCCTGCGGCCACTGGCTGCAGCACCTGCCGGTCCGTGACCACCAGCCGCACCCCTCCGCACATCTGGTCCTTGAAGATGCTGGCAGAAGGCTTGAAGCGCACCGGCACAAACCGCAGGCCCGCAAGGCCGAGCTTGTTCAGCTCATGCGCCAGACGCAGGTCATCCACATACGGCGCACCCACCACCTGGAAGGGCGTGTCCGTACCGCGTCCGACACTGACGCTGAACTCCAGCAGCCCGACACCGGGATAAAGCAGCGCAGCCTCCGGCGACCGCATGTTGGGCGACGGATTCTGCCAGGGCAGCCCGGTTTGATCAAACATGAGCCCGCGCCTCCAGCCCTGCACGGGGATGACCCGCAAATCTGCCCCAACTTTTCGTTCGGCATTGATGAGCCGCGCCAGCTCACCCACCGTCATGCCATGACGCAGCGGCATGGCATGGGTCGCCGTGAACTTCTCCTCGTCCACTCCCACCGGCCCCTCGACATGCAGGCCGTCCACCGGGTTCACCCGGTCGAGGACGATGAACTTTTTTCCGGCCTTCGCCGCCGCCTCCAGGCTCAGCCGAAGGGTTGAGATGTAGGTGTAAAAACGACAGCCGATGTCCTGGATGTCGAACACCAGCGCATCCAGGTCCTTGAGCTGCTCCGCACCGGGAGCCCGCGCCTCCCCATAAAGGCTGAAGACCGGCAGGCCCGTCTTTGCATCCTTCGTGTCACCGATCTTCTCCTGGTCCAGTTCTCCGCGGATGCCATGCTCCGGGCTGAAGAGGGCGCGCAGCCTGACGTCCTTCGCCTCATGCAGCAGGTCGATGCTGCTTTTCCGGCGCACGTTGATCCCCGTGTGGTTGGTGATCAGCCCCACGCGCAGCCCTTTCAGCGCGGCAAAGCCGTCACGTTCCAGCACGTCGATGCCGTTGAGCACCGTCGGCACCTCGTTTTCAGCACGCTTGGGAAGGGCCTCCGGGAAGTCCTTGAAATCAAAACCCGGCACGCACTTCGCCGCCGCCGTGCCCACCTGCTCGTAAAGGTCACGCACACTGCCGCCGCCCTCCGGATGCAGTCTCGAGCTGAGGAAGATGATGAAGGTCTTGGAAGCCGGATCCATCCACAGGCTCGTTCCCGTGAAGCCGGTGTGGCCGAACGACCCGAGGGGGAACACCTCGCCCCTCGGCCTGCTGAAGGTTGAGTCGATGTCCCAGCCAAACCCGCGCCTTTCCAGCACCGTCGCCGCCGTCTGCACCTGCTGCATGCGCCGGACCGTCTCCGCCTTGAAAACACGCGCGCCCTCCAGCTCGCCGCCGCCCAGGATCATGCGCGCATAACGCGCCAGGTCGGCCGCCGTGGTGAAGAGGCCGGCATGGCCCGTCACGCCGCCCATGCGCCTTGAAGTGGGGTCGTGCACCACGCCGTTCAGCATCTGGCCAAATTCATCCCTCTCCGTCGGAGCAATGCGGACGCGCCAGTTCGCCGGCGGGTTGAAGCGGGTGGAGCTCATCTTCAGCGGCTTGAACACCCGCTCCGCCGCCAGGATGTCCAGCTTGCGCCCGCTGACACGCTGCACGATCTCGCCCAGCAGGATGAAGTTGATGTCGCTGTAGCGAAAAACGCTGTCCGGCACAGCCTCGGGAATGCTGGTCGTCGCCCGGCGCATGCCTTCGGCGTAGCCTGTCCAGATGGGCTCCTTGGGAATGCCTGCGGGAAGCCCGGAGGTGTGGGTGAGCAGATGCCGCACGCAGACCTCGTCGCGGCCTTCACCGACAAACTCGGGCAGGTAGCGGCTGACAGGAGCCTCCAGGTCGATCCGCCCCTCCTCGACAAGCTGCAGCACGCAGGGCGTCGTCGCCACCACCTTGGTGAGCGAAGCCGCGTCAAAGATCGTGTCCAGCGTCATCTCCTCCCGGACAGGCACGAGTTCGCGCGCCCCCTTCACCAGGGTATGCGCCTGGCCCTGGTGCTCCAGCCACACCACGGCACCGGGCGGATTTTTTTCGGCCACCGCCTTCTCAACCACCCGGTCGAGCTCCGCCAGGCCTGCGGGATCAAACGCCCCAAGGCTTGCATACAGGCTGCAGGCAAAGACAATGAGGAAACGTCGCATCCGGTCAGCCATTCGGGAATCAGTCATGTGGGCGCCATGTGAAAGGTTGCCACTTCCTGAATGTCTGGTGTTCCGCAGAACCAGGAGCAGAAGGATTCCTACGCTTTCATTGCCTTCCTTCAAGCTCGCATTGCGTTTGCGGCATTTCAGATTGTTCCAACGGAAGTGGAGCCCAGAATAAACTTTACCATTCAGTTACGAAATAATGATCGTGACAAGGCATGTGGTTTGATAGGGTAGCCTCTCAAATCTCCGTGAATCATTCAACCATAAGAAAACCCGGGACCATGAAAACAAGATCCTGCCTCCACAGCCTGTTCCTGAGCGTGCTCTGCCTGCCCCTGCTGTCCAATGCCGTCGTTGCACCAACGACGGGCATGCTGGATTCAGGCTTCTCACCTGTGGTCAACGGCCAGGTTCATGCCATCGCCACCCAGGCGGACGGCAGGATCCTGATCGGCGGAAGGTTCAGCAGCGTGAACGGCCAGCCAAGAAGCAACATCGCACGCCTCAACGCCAACGGAACGCTGGATGGATCGGACACCTTCAACTCCACATCCACGGTCAACGGACGCGTCAACTGCCTGCTGGTGCAGAAGGATGGCAGGATCATCATCGGCGGACAATTCAGCAGCGTGAACGGGCAGCCCCGCGGTGGCATCGCCAGGCTGAACGTCAACGGCACGCTCGATGCCTTCGGCTCGGGCGGCAACGGCTGCGGCTCCAGTTCCTATGTCTCCTGCATGGCCCTGCAGGCGGATGGCAAGGTCCTGATCGGCGGCAATTTCAGCCAGGTGCATGGAGAGCCCAGGTCCAGATTCGCCCGCCTGAACGCCGACGGCACGATTGAGAGCAGCCAGACCTTTTCCCCGGACATTGGCTCCAACGGCCAGGTGCGCTGCATCGCCGTGCAGCCGGACGGCAAAATCCTGGTTGGCGGCATTCTTGATGAATCCAACGGCCAGCATCGCTCGCGCCTGGTCCGCCTGAATGCCGACGGCAGCCTTGAGGGAACGGCAACGTTCAACACCGGCACCGGTGCCAACGGCCAGGTCTACAGCCTGCTGGTGCAGCGTGACGGCAAGATTCTTCTGGGCGGCACCTTCTCCCAATTCAATGGCGTGTCCCGCAGTGGCATTGCACGCCTTCATGCCAACGGCAGCCTGGAGGACGCCAGCACCTTCCACCCCTCCCTCGACATTGAAGAAGGCATCCGCTGCATGGTCCTGCAAATGGACGGCAAAATCCTCGTCGCCGGCTCCTTCGAAAGCCACGACAATGATGATGATGGTGACGACGGCGATGATGAAACCTCCACAAGCAGCGGCTGTGTGCGCCTTCATCCCGACGGCTCGCTGGATGCCAGCTTTGATGGCGCCCCAAGCTCCTGCCATGAAAGCAGCGTCCACAGCCTTGCCATCCAGGCGGACGGACGGGTTCTGATCGGAGGCACCTTCGGCTCGCTGGGCGGCGTGAACAGGAGCAGCCTCGCCCGCCTGCTCAATGATCCCTCAGGCCAGGAACTGACGGCTGGTGCCGGCCAGGTTTCCTGGCTGCGTTCCGGCACGGGGCCCGAGGTTGACCAGGTCACCTTTGAAGCCTCCGAGGACAATGGTTCAAGCTGGACCCTCCTGGGCAACGGCTTCCGCATCCTTGGCGGATGGCGGATTGAAGGCGTCAGCACGGCCGCGAACGCCTTGATCCGGGCACGGGGCAGGGCTGTCAGCGGAAGGCAGAACGGCAGTTCCGGTCTGGTGGAATGCACCGGAATTTCGGGTGGTACCGTTCAGATGCCCGAGATCGCCGTCGAACAGCCGGAAGGAACGGTCATCGAAGATGGGGGCAGCTTCTCCTTCGGTCCTGTGGCCGGAGGTCAGAGCGTCAGCCGGGTCTTCACCATCCGCAACACCGGCACAGGCAGCCTGACCGGCCTCGGCGTTACCGTGGACGGAGCCCATGGCGCGGACTTCAGCATCTCCACTCCTCCCACCGCCCCGGTGCCAGGACCTTCGGGCACCACGACCTTGACGGTGACCTTCACCCCCGCAGGCCTGGGCCAGCGCAACGCCGCCCTGCACATCGCCAGCAATGACAGTGATGAGAACCCCTATGACATCACCCTCACCGGCGGCGGACAGAACAGCACCCCGACGCTTGCCGCCAGCAACGCGTCCGTGACCATCGCCGAAGGCTCGTCAGCGTCCATGACAGGAACGTTCTCCGACGCGGACGGCAACGCCTCGGTCACTCTCAGCTCCAGTGTCGGTGTCATTGTGAAAAACGACAGCCTTGGCACCTGGACCTGGAGCCATGTGCCGACCGACGGTCCTGGACAGACACAGACCGTGACCGTCACCGCCACCGACAACGCCGTGCCGGCCGCCGTGGCGTCCACAAGCTTCCAGCTCAATGTCCTCAACATTGCACCCACGACCTCGCCACAAACGGTCACCACGCTTGAAGACACCCCGGTGAGCATCAGCCTTGATGCCTTTGACCCAGGTGCGGATGCCGTGGTGCTGAGCCTTTCCGCAGCACCGCCGCCGACAGAGGGTTCAGTCAACATCAGCGGAGGCAGCGCGATCTTCACTCCGGCATCCAACTTCAACGGCAGCACCAGCTTCAGGTACGTTGCCACGGATGACGACGGCGGAGTCAGCAATGAATCGGTGATCACCGTCAATGTGACAGCTGTCAATGACGCCCCCTCGTTCGTGAAGGGAGCCGACCAGACACTGCGGCCGGGCACAAACGCCGCCCAGGCCGTCGCAGGCTGGGCCACCGCCATTGATCCCGGGGCGGCGGACGAAGCCGGCCAAGCCCTGAGCTTCTCGGTCAGCGTGACCTCCGGGGCGGGAATCTTCAGCACTCCGCCCGCCGTCTCAGCATCCGGAAGCCTCAGCTATGTCCCCAACGGCACCCCTGGAACCGCCCAGGTCACGCTCACCCTTTCTGACAATGGCGGCACCGCGAACAATGGCCAGAACACCAGCCTGCCCCAGACATTCACCATCACGGTTCTCACCGACTATTCTGTGACGATCGCCGGCGGGACGATGGTTGTGACTGACAACGGCGGATACAGCGACCTGCTGGTGATTTCAGAACCCTCTCCGGCCTCGATCCTCTTCGCCGCCGCCGGACGCAGCTTCAGCGTGAACGGCGTCATCGTGCCCGTCGGATCTTCTGGCAACCTCTCCCTGTCGGCCGTCAGCACCATCACGGTCAATGCCACCGAGGGCACCAACGATGTCACGATCAGCGCCTTCTCCGGCCAGCTTCCTGGATTGACCGTCAATGGTGGATCTGGAAATGACAACGTCAGCTTCACGGGCAGCATCCTGTTTGCCCCCGGGGCGCACCTGAACGTCAACCTTCAGGATGACGCCGCCGCTCCTGGCGTCGATGTCATCAGCCTGAACGGCGGTTCAAGCCTGCGGACATCCGGTGCCGGAGGCATGGTTTTCAAGGCCAGCAAGACACTGGTCATCGGCACGGGAGCCGGCCTCATCACCGAAAACGGGGATCTGACGCTGGAAGCCAACCAGCAGCCGGCTCCAGTCTCAGGCAGCTTCATCGGCATCAACCTTGGCAACGTGCTGCTGCAGTCCTCCGGCTCCGGAAACGTGACCGTCATGGGTCGTGGTGGTGATGATACCGCCGGATCCCAGTTCGGTGTGAGGGTCCACTCCGGCACCGACATCGTGGGCGGCGCCTCAGGGAGGGTTCTTGTTCGAGGAGCAGGCGGCCCCTCCTCGGGCCCGGGCAACATCGGCGTCCTGCTGACCGGCAGCGGTTCCGTCATCACCTCCGTCGGCGCTGATGTGGAGGTCACCGGAATTGAAGGTGGCGGGGCAAACAGCAGCGGCCTGGTCATCCAGACCTCGGGCGCCATCTCAACCCAGTCCAACGGAGGCAGCATCACGCTGACCTCGGACAGCATGAACTTTGATGGCACCGCCGACATCCGGACCCAGTCCACAAGCCAGGTTTCACTCCAGCCCTACAATCCAGGCATTCCGGTCAACCTGGGCGTTGCCACCACCGTGGTGGGCGGACTCCTGAGCCTGACTGAGGCCGAGCTAGACCGCATCAGCACAGGCACCCTGGTCATTGGCGGCGCCACCGGCGGTGATGTCCTGACCAGCACGCCGATCACACGTGCCTCACCGACCCACTTTCAGCTGATCAGCGGCGCCAGCATCAACCTCGGCTCAGGTCCGTTGACCACCGCCGGAGGCAATGTCCTGCTCTCACCCGGAGCCCTTGGTGGCATACGCCCGGGCTATGCCGGCGTCGACATCAACGCCGGGAACGGCCTCGTCAGGACCGCCAGCGGCGCCGTGCTGGCCATCGCCATCAATGGCGCCGCGGCAAACACAGGCTATCAGCAGCTCAACATCGCCGGCGCCGTCGACCTGACAGGCGCGGTCCTGAGTCTTTCCGGCAGCCACGTGCCGCAGCCAGGCCAGTCGTTCATCGTGGTGAACAATGACGGCACCGATGCAGTCATCGGCACCTTTGCCGGCCTTCCCGAAGGCAGCATCCTGAACCTCAACGGCGTGCCCGTGGCCGTCAGCTACATCGGAGGCAGCGGCAATGATGTGACCGTCAGTTACGCGATTCCGGTGGTGGATGTCATCAACGCCTCCAGAACCGTTCTTGAAGGCGGCACCGTGACCAACACAGGCACCTTCTCCGACCTCCAGGGCAACGGCAGCGTCACCCTCAGCGCCAGCATCGGCACGATCATCGGCGACCCCGGCACCGGCACCTGGACCTGGAGCTTCACGCCGGCGGACATCAACACCACCGTGACCATCACGGCCACGGACAACAGCACTCCACCGCTTTCCTCGACAACCACTTTTGAGCTGATCGTCAACAATGTCGTTCCCATTGCGATGAACCAGTCGGTCAGCCTGCTGGAAGACAGCCCGGGGCTTCCCATCAGCCTGGTGGCGGTGGATCCGGGGCTGGACTCGCCAGTCTACAACATCGTCACGCCACCGCCCTCCACACGTGGCGTCTTGAGCGGCCCCCTCGGCAATGTGGTCACGTTCATCCCCACTGCCAACTATGCCGGCGCCACGGTCTTCACCTTCAATGCCACCGATCCCGCGGGTGCGACCAGCAACACAGCCACCGTGTCGGTGAGCATCACCTCCGTCAATGACGCCCCCAGCTTCATCAAGGGGGCTGACAAGATTCACCTCACAGGCACCACCGCGCAGCAGGCCTTCGCCGGATGGGCCACCTCCATCAATGACGGTGATGCCGAGTCGATCCAGAGCTTCACCTTCACCGTCACCGAAATCGGCAGCAGCGGCATCTTCACCACGCCCCCCGCGATCGCCGCCGGCGGCGGCCTCACCTACAAGCCGAACGGCACCTCGGGCACCGCCACCCTCAGGGTCACCCTGGCGGACAACGGCGGCACGGCCAACGGCGGCGTCAATGTCAGCCCGCCCCAGTTCTTCACCATCCAGGTCAAGGACGACATCACCGCCCCCGGCGTGACCATCTCATCACCCCTGGCCTCCGCCAAGGTTGCTGAAAGCGGCACGGGTTTCATCGACATCACCGGGACAGCCTCGGACAACAAGCTTGTGGACAGGGTCGAGGCGAGCCTCAACGGCGGTCCGTTCAACGCCGCCGCGCTGACCCTTGCGCCAGGCGGTCTGACGGCCACCTATGCCGCATCCGTCAGCCCCGTGCCGGGAGCCAACACCGTTTCCGTGCGCTGCTACGACGCCTATGACAACGTCTCCAGCGTGGTGACCCGCAGCTTCACCTATGTGGTCCTGCGCAACTTTGACCTGACCATCACGCCCGCGGCGGGCGGCACGGTCTCCTTCACCCCCCTCCTCGTCGGCGGCCAGGCGCAGATCGGCGTCACCTACACGCTGAAGGCCACGGCCAGCACGGGTTATTTCTGGGACTTCTGGACCGCTCCAGGCGTCTCCGGCGCCGCCGCCGAGTCGACCTCCCTGACGGTCGTCATGTCCGAGGGGCTGGCTGTCACCGCCAACTTCCTGGCGACCCCGTTCAGTGCCGGAGCTTACACCGGCCTTGCGACGCCAGCGGCGGGAGTCACCCCGGCCCAGCGGAACCTGGGCCTGTTCACCGGCACGCTCACTTCCACAGGAGCCCTCACCGGCAAGGTCAACTTCGCGGGCGTGCTCCACAACTTTACAACCACCTTTGACAAGCACACGGGCGACGCGACCGGCGCCAGCACGACGCTTTCCTGGAACCTGCACCTCGACCTGACCGGTGGAACCGACAAGATCACGGGCACCATCACCCAGACCGCGAACGGCGATGTCTGCAGCGTTGATGCCGACAGAACCTTCTTCAGCACCACCAACCTTGTGCCCTCACGCTTCCTGAACGCAGCGGGCACGGGCAACGGCATCTACTCCATCGTCTTTGCCGCCCGGGCTTCCCAGCCAGGCCTGACGGCGGCCCAATATCCTCGCGGCGACGGCTACGCCACGCTGACCCTCCAGCCCAACGGCACGATCAACGTGGCCGCCACGCTGGCCGACGGCACCATCTCCACGGCAAGCGCCCCGCTCTCCAAAAACTTCCAGATGCCCCTGGCCCTCATCATCCAGAGCACCTCCACCATCACCGGCATGACCCTCGGCGGCATGCTTCAGTTCGACACCACCCTGCCCGACAGCGATGTCACCGGCGGCGGCCTGCAATGGTTCCGCCCCGCGAAGGCTGGCGTAAGCTATTATCCTGCAGGCTGGCCGGGCGGCATCTCCACCGATCTCATCGGCTGCAAATACGCCCTCCCGGTCGGCAGTTCCGTGCTGCCAGGCCTGGGTGCGGCGGATCCCGTCAACGGCAACGCCACGCTGTCGATCAGTGAAGGCCAGCTTGCCGCCGGCATCAGCAAGAACCTCAACATCTCCACCACGAACACCGTCACCAAGATTCCAACCACGGACACCAGCTACACGATGACCCTGACCACCAGCACCGGCATCGGACTCGTCGGAGGCAGCTTCACCCACAGCGGCAGCGCCACCGTCAAGCCGGCCATCAAGGGCATCATCCTGCAGAAGGGGGCAAGCAGGGGCGGGTATGGCTTCTTCCTTTCACCGGTGCCAGTTGGGTCATCGGGAGAAAGCGGCAGCATCCAGCTCCTAGGCCGGTGATCCCCCGAACCACCCTGCCGATGCACTGACGTCACTGCATCGGCAGCAGCAGGTCCACGGTCTGGTCCCCACGCCGCACCTTGACCGGAACTTTGTCGCCCTGTCGGTGCTCCTGCATCAGGTGACCGTGCAGCCGGCTTTCTGTCAGGCGGTGCTTCATGCCCGCCACCTCCACCAGCACATCATCCTTCTCAAACCCGGCCTTCCTGGCCGCAGCGTGCAGGCCATGCATGCCGAGCCCCTTCACCCACAGGGCCATTCCCTGCGTGCCCAGTCCACGCTGGGCCCGTTCTTCATCCGTCAGGTCCACCAGGTTCAGCCCTCCCGCCGCCATGCCGCGCATGGACCAAGTCCCGACGCGGCCTGATACATCCGCTTCCTTTCTCCATCCGGGAGGCAGATCCACGGTCAGCTGTTTTTCCTCACCGGCGCGCCACACCACCAGTTCATGACTCGCGCTGTCACCGCTCCGGTGCAGCACCCAGGCGAAATCGGCCACGGAAACCAGCGGCTGCCCTGCCAATGACACGATTTCATCGCCAGCCTTCACCCCGGCCTTGTCGGCAAGCCCCCCCGCTGTCACCGCCTGCACCGTGGCGGCCTGGTCGGGGGCCAGCGTGAGGCCCAGGGTCTCCGGCGCTGGCATTGGATACACCCATTCGTCCGGCACCGGCTGTTTGCGGTCGCGATAGGAGGCGCGCATGGCGTCACCGATCATGTGACAATGCACGCAGCTCTGCACCACCTTGCCATCCCAGTTCAGCTCGCGGGTGTAGCGCTCCGCCAGCTTCGGCATGTCCACCGGGTTCACATACTCCACCGGCCCGGGCTGCTTGCCCGCCAGCGCCGCCCTGTTCGCCGGATAACCACGATGAATCGCCAGCGCCGCCTCCATCGCCTTCTTGTAGCCCGCCAGCGTCTGATCGGCCGAGTTCTTCTGGTGCGACCAGGATCCGTAGCGTCCGTACACCGTGCCATCCCCGTTGAAGAAGAGCGTCGAAAAGGACAGGTCGTAGTCAAACTGGAAGCGTGTCAGGTCGATGGCGTTGGCGTTGATCACACGCACGCAGACAAACTGGTCCAGCAGCGGCGAAATCTTCTCGCCCTCCATCAGCACCGCCGTGTCCAGCCCCATGCAGGACATGCAGGGCACGCAGCGCATCACCACCAGCAGCGGCCTGCCGGTGAGCCTCGCCTGCTTGAACCCGCTCTCGATGTCATTGTAGGCCCAGCGCTTGTCGGCCTCCATCCTTGCCTTGTCCGCACGCACCGCGCCTTCACGGTCCTTGACCGTTTCCGCCAGGACAATCGGGGT
Source organism: uncultured Prosthecobacter sp. (assembly GCA_964642905.1). Lineage (GTDB taxonomy): Bacteria > Verrucomicrobiota > Verrucomicrobiia > Verrucomicrobiales > Verrucomicrobiaceae > Prosthecobacter. Next base: position 50,258 of record CAZXPU010000005.1, on the reverse strand, counting down.
GATCCATGCCGCCAACAGGAGATGAAGCGCCTTCATTCCGTCATCCTGTCACGGCGTCCGTCTCCGGGGCAAGCCTGCTCTTGGGTGATCCAGATGACCCTCAGACCGAGCCTCTCCGCCACCGCCCTGCCGCGCTCCGGCCCCAGCACCATCAACGCCGTGGCGTAGCCATCCGCCAGCGCGCAGGACGGGTGCAGCACCGTGACGGAGGCCAGCTCATGCGTCACCGGCCGCAGCGTGCGCGGATCGATGAGATGACTGCGTCCATCCTTTCGATGCCGGTAGGTTCCGCTGGTGGACAGCGCCAGGTCGGACACCGGCACCTGCTGCAGCACCTCGCCCTGTGGCGCGCCCGGATCCTGGATGCCCGCCCACCAGGAACGTCCGCCCGGCGCCAGCCCGACGGCGCACACCTCGCCTCCGACCTCCAACAAAAAGTTCTTCAAACCGTGCTCCTTCAGCATCTCGGCCAGTTCGTCGATGACAAAGCCCTCGGTCACGCTGGCCACGTTGATGCGCAGCTCCGGCACGTCCTTTTTCAAGGCCGGCGGCTCATCCCGCACCTGCAGGTGACGCCATCCGGTCACGGTCGTCGCCGGCCCCGTCGGCGGAGCAAACCCGGCGGCCTCGATGACCGGCGCCAGCGTGATGTCCAGCGCCCCCTCCGTGTCATCGGCAATCCGGCGCGCCAGCCTCACCACCTCGACAAGCTCCCGCGGGACAGGCTGCCAGCCGGTGGATGAAACTTGGTTAAACCTGCCCACCGCCGAATCCTTCCGCCAGTGCGAGAGCACCGCCTCGCGCCGGTCGAGATGCTCCTGCACCAGCCGGCGGACGTCCTCCCCGGCCTCCGCCGACCTGAGGCTCCAGGTCGTTCCCATGGTCGGACCGGAAAAGGTTTCAAGCCCCCGCCCCTTCCGTCCGCAGACGGCAAGGACCAGCAACCCGCCCAGGATGAGGAGCGGCAGGAGAGGCGGGCGGCGGTTTCTGAGGCTGCGCATGAAACGATCCGAACTTGGCAAGCCGCCAGACACCGCAAGCAACTTGTTGCGCCGGAGGCTCGACACTTTCAATGCTTTTGGTTATCTGAAGGGATGAACAGGACGCTCTTCCTGATGCTGCCCATGGTTTTCTGCCAGTGCGCAGACTTCCGTGAACAGGCCACGCCGGAGCAGGCCGGCTGGCGGCTCGCGGCCAGGAGACCCGACACCTACTGCCCTCCCGGCTGCACCATCCCCTGGAAGGCGGGACCTGGAGAATGGCAGGGAGAGTTCATCCATGACGCCACCGGGGAAACCCGATATTATGTGCCACCGGCCTCGCCGGAGTTGCGCCGACAGGCCCAGGCCTGGAGAAGGCAGTCTTTGCGGAAATCCGCGACCGGGGCTGAACCGGGCCATGCAACCTGCCACTTCCTGAGACGATCAACGCTTTCCACCGCGCTTTTGCTTGGAGGACTCGGCGGCATCGGCCCTTCCGACACCTATTCGGAGACATTCAAGGACATCTGGACGCAGGATGACGATTCAGGCAGATCCCGGCGGTAAGCCCGGCTGCTTCCGGCGACCACGCCCTGGCAGGCCGAGGCGCAAGCCGGGCTCAAGGCTTGCGCAGAGCGCTCAGCAGACGCCTCAGCGTCGCCGCCCGCCTCTTCGGGGTCAGGGCACACTCCCAGATCCTCAGCACCCGCCAGCCGTTCCTGCGCAGCCCTTTCGTCGTCAGCGCGTCCCGGGCCTGGTTGCGCGCGATCTTGTCGCGCCAGAACTTCCGGTTCTGCCTCGGCTGTGTGGCATGGCGCGGGCAGCCATGCCAGAAACAGCCGTCCACAAACACGACCACACGCTCCTGGCGGAACACAAAGTCGGGCCGCACCCAAGGCGCCCGTGGCCGTAATCCGCCGCACGGCTCCGTCTGCCGGGTTTCAAACCTCAGCGGCACGTGCCTGCGCCAGCCCTTGATGCCGGCCTCACGCATCAGCGCCAGCAGACGCTTCTCCGTGCTGCGGTTGCCCTCCGAGCGGATGAGGGACATCACCTCGCTGCGTTTCTCAGGGCTGAACACATCGGGCATGGCGGAAGGGCTTCACCCGCAGCATAACCATCTTTGCTTGATCCGCATCCCGGGAAAAAACCCGGTGCTTGAAGGCTGAATCCCTGACCTCATGGACCTGCACACTTGAGGCGACTGCCCTGAAAAGAAAACGCCGCGGACAGGATCACCCGTCCGCGGCGTCAAAGGAGTTCACCAAGCGCCTCAGACCACCACGCTGAGCACGCGGACAATGCCGGGGATCTTCTCCAGCTCGGCAAGCACCTCGACGGAGGGCGTGCTGTCGAGCGTGAGCAGGGTGAGGGCGGTGCCGCCCTCCTTGTTCCGGCTCAGGCTCATGTCGGCGATGTTCACCTGGTTCCGGCCCAGGATGCTGCTGTAGGCGGCGATCATGCCGGGGCGGTCCTGGTTTTCAATGAAGAGCAGGGTGCCTTCGGGGCGGGTCTCGATGTGGCGGTCGTTGACCTTCACGATGCGCGGCTCGCCGGCGAAGAAGGTGCCGGCGATGCTCGCCGTTTCCGCGCCGTTGCTGGCCTGAACCTCGATGAGGTCGGTGAAGACGCTGGCGTCCGACAGGCGGCTTTCCGTGAAGCGCAGGCCGAGGTTTTCAGCAACGCCGCTGGCGTTGATGTAGTTGACCTGCTCGGGCCCGACGGCGCGTTCCAGGAAGCCCTTCAGCACAGCACGGGAGATCAGCGTGGTGTCGCCGCTGCCGACCTTGCCGCTGTAATTGATGCGGACGACGTTCGAACGAGCCGGGGCGATCTGGGAGACGAGGCGGCCAAGCAGCTCGCCGAACTTCAGGAAGGGGCCGACCTCGGCGAGAACCTTGGGATCCACGTTTGGCATGTTCACGGCGTTGACGACCGTGCCCTGCAGCAGGTGGGCCTTGATCACCTCGGCGATCTCGATGCCGACGTTTTCCTGGGCCTCCTCCGTGGAGGCGCCGAGGTGCGGGGTGAAGACCGTGTTGGGGGCCTTCAACAGCGGATAGTCGGCGGGCGGCGGCTCGGTTTCAAACACGTCCAGCGCGGCGCCGGCGATGGTGCCTGCGGCCAGGGCCTCGGCCAGCGCGGCGTCGTCAATCAGGCCACCGCGGGCGCAGTTGATGATGCGGCAGCTCTTCTTCAGGCTGGCGAGACGCTTGGCATTGATCATGTGCTTCGTCTCCGGCGTCAGCGGCATGTGCATCGTGATGTAGTCGGCCTGCACGATGGCGGCGTCGAGGTCCTCGCAAAGAGTGACGCCGAGGCTGTCCGCACGGTTCTTGCTCAGGTAGGGGTCATAGGCGACCACGCTCATGCCGAAGGCCTTGGCGCGCTTGGCAAACTCGGCGCCGATGCGGCCCATGCCAAGCACGACGAGGGTCTTGCCATAGACCTCGGTGCCCTGGAAGCTCTTGCGGTCCCATTTGCCGCTGACGATCGTGGCGTGCGCCTGGGGCGTTTTGCGGCTGAGAGCCATCATCAGGGTGAAGGCCTGCTCGGCGGTGGAGATGGTGTTGCCGCCGGGGGTGTTCATGACCACCACGCCGCGCTTCGAGGCGACCGGCACGTCGATGTTGTCCACGCCGACACCGGCACGGCCGACGACCTTCAGCTGGGTGGCTGCCTCCAGGACCTTGGCGGTCACCTTGGCGCCGGAACGAACGATGATGGCATGGGCTTCACGGGAGGCCTCGATCATCGCAGCTTCCTCCTTGAGGTTCATGTTCACAACCACGTCAAAGGAGGGCTCCGCCTGGAGCAGATCGATGCCTTTGCTCGAAATGGGGTCGTTGTTGCCGGCGATGAGGATTTTGAACTTCTGGGCCATGTCAGGAGGGGTAAAAAGGGGACGCAGGCTAGGTGATGTTGTGGAAATGGCAAGGACAGCCTGCCCCGAGGATGCCTGCCAGGTGGCCCCGGGCACCCAGTGACGTCTTGCGGAACCGCCAGCACAGGCTTCCAGTAGGCCATGTTTGAAAAGCGTCTGCACCCCCTGGCCTCCCGCCTTGTGTTCGTCTGGCGGTTCGTCAAATTCTTCGCCCTCGCCCTCGGACTGGCATTGGTGGCGCTCGGCATCGGCACGCTGGGGTACCACTTCATCGCCGGATTCACCTGGGTGGACTCCCTGCTGAACGCCTCCATGATCCTCGGCGGCATGGGTCCGGTGGGAGAACTGCCCTCCGATTCAGCCAAGCTCTTCGCCAGCGCCTACGCCCTCTTCAGCGGACTCATGTTCATCACCATCATGGGCCTGCTGCTCGCCCCGGCCGCCCACCGCATCCTGCACGCTTTTCACCTCGACGAAACCGACTCCGACCCCGATCAGCCATGACCCACGCCACCCCTCCTCGCCAACGTGTCGTCATCCTGGGTGCCAGCGACAAGCCCGAACGCTACGCCCACCAGGCCCAGCAGCTCCTGGTCCGGCACGGTCATGAGGTGATTCCAATCCACCCTCGGCTGAAGGAAATCGAAGGTGTTCCCGTCGTGGCGGACCTGGCCCAGGTCGTCGGCCCCGTGGACACGGTCACGATGTATGTCGGTCCCGCCATTTCCAGCGGTCTGGGCGAGAAGCTCATCGCGCTGAAGCCCCGACGCGTCCTGTTCAATCCCGGCTCTGAAAACCCGCCCCTGAACACCCAGCTCCAGGCCGCCGGCATTGGCGTGGAGGAGGCCTGCACCCTCGTGCTGCTGCACACGGGGCAATTTTGAAAAAAATCCTTCATCGAATCCTGGTGTGGCAGGCCTAAAGGAGATGGCATGGCTTTCTGGAAATCACTCACGGCCCATCTGGTCATCCTTTCCTTGTATGGTTGCACTTCCACCGCCCGCATGACGGCGCTGGACCGGTCGCTGGTAAACAAGCAAATCACCCGCACCGATTCCGGCGGAGTCATCATCAGCATGGACGGCAACTTCTTGCTGAACCCAACCGCTGCCGTCGAAACCTTCCACAAGGTGGCTGAAAAGGAACTGGGCGGACGCCCCTATCGGTACTCCTACGCCATCGATAAAAAGCAGACCAACAGGCGGATTCAGGAGACCGGCCCGAAGGCAGCCGTCACGGCCGGGACGGCTGCCGCAGGCAATCAGAGCAGCTACTATGTGCCTATTTACTCCACACACTCCAGCGGAAGCGACCTCGGTGGTGGCGAGGCTGCCATCATCCTGGGCTCCATCGCCTTGATCCTGCTGATTGCCAAACTGGCTTCCGACAGCCGGAAAAACAAGACCGCCGAACTGCCGCCGGAAAACTCCAAGCCTGCCTCCATCCAACCTGACCAGCCCACCTTCAGGGAGGAGAGCGTCCCCACCAACATTCTGCGTGTCTCAGGCAAGGCCGAACCCATTTCCCCGGTCACGCTGGACCGAAGCCGCACGGTGGAAATCCTGCCACCCGACCACCCCCCTGTGATCGGCAGGCTCAAACAGGCTGTAGCCAGCGCCATTGGAGACAAGGTGCGTGAGGCCTTCACCGGCATCGGGTGCCCGGCCGCCATCGGAAGCCTTCCCAGCCAGCAGGGCTATCGTGTCAGCACCACCGTCCTGCGAGCCCAGGGAACCGCCGTCACCTACTCGGCCCTGACACTCGAGATCACCCTCACGGATGAGCGCACCCAGAAGGAAATCGCCCGCTGGCTGGTCCAGGCGGCTGAAAAGCCTTTCGACCTCAAATCCCAAAACGAACGTCTTTACGGACCGGGCATCGCCACAGGAATTCTCCAGAATCCCCTGAAAACCCAGCTCGCCCGTTACTTCCGCTGACCCTGCTCCTCGGCCTAAAAGCCTCACGACAGGTCAGCACCTGCAAAAAAGGGCGGGAACCGCAGAAGGTCCCTCTTCAGCTGGGAGCGGCGGAAAGGGCCGCTGTGGCAGCACTTTCCACCAGGAGTGCCCAGGCCCCATCATCCCTCCCCTCAGGAGCTGCATTCACCGCCCTTGCCAAAGGCACGGGGCTCTCCATTATCAGCCCCCCGTTTGGGCTGAAAATCCCTGCCTCCCTCTCTCATGTTTGACTGGATCATCAAAAAAATCATCGGTACCAAGAACCAGCGCACGGTGAAGCGCCTTCAGCCGGTCGTGGCCGAGATCAACCGCATCGAGCAGCAGCTCCAAAACGAGTCTGATGAAGCATTGCGTGAGCGGGTCGCTGGCTGGAAGGCCCAGTTCCGCGCCTTCCACACCCCCCAGTTCCTGGGCGGCGTCGCCCTGCGCATCGCGGACGAGGAAACCGTGAACGCCTGCCTTCAGCATGTCGCCGGCTACTTCGGAGCCCTCAAGCAGCACTTCCCCTCCCTCGATGATGCCTACCTCGCCGAGTCGTCCTGGCGCAGCGCCGGTTTTGAGGCCAAAAAGGCGCTGATCGACCGTGCCCGTGAGGCCTGGAACGAGATCCAGCCGAAATTTGCCGCCATCGAATCCCGCATGCTCGACCAGATCATGCCCGAGGTTTATGCGGTCGTGAAAAACACCGCCCGCCGCCTCTGCGGCCAGGAGCACATCGTCTGTGACACCCCTCTGAAGTGGAACATGGTCCACTTTGACGTGCAGCTCATCGGCGGCATCGCCCTGCACCGCGGCATGATCGCCGAAATGGCCACCGGTGAAGGCAAGACCCTCGTCGGCACCCTGCCCGTCACCCTCAACGCCCTCACCGGCCGCGGCGTCCATGTCATCACCGTCAATGACTACCTCGCCCGCCGTGACTCGGAGTGGATGGGCTACCTCTACAAGTTCCTCGGCCTCACCGTCGGCTGCATTCAGAATGACCAGCCCAGCCACATCCGCCGCCAGCAGTACGAATACGACATCACCTACGGCACCAACAGCGAGTTCGGCTTCGACTACCTCCGCGACAACGGCATGGCCTCCAGCAAGGACCAGCAGGTCCAGCGCGGCCACTACTTCGCCATCGTCGACGAAGTGGACTCCGTGCTCATCGACGAGGCGCGCACGCCCCTCATCATCTCCGGCCCCGTCGCCGCCGCCGAAAGCAATCACCAGTTCGAGCGCTACAAGCCGCTCGTCGAGCAGCTCGTCCGCCGCCAGACCACCTACTGCAACCAGCTCGCCAGCGAGGCCAAGGCCCATGCGGAGAAGGGCGAGTTCGAGGAGGCCGGCAGGAAGCTCTTCCAGGTGAAGCTGGGCCAGCCCAAAAACCGCGCCCTCATGCGCGCCATGGAGGATCACGAACTCCGTCGCGCCATGGAGAAGGCCGAGCTGCGCACCTACGAGGACACCCAGAAAAAGGAGCTCTTCGCCCTCAAGGAGGACCTGTTCTTCTTCATCGAGGAAAAAAGCCACGACGCCGACCTCAGCGAGAAGGGTCGCAACTTCCTCAGCCCCGATGATCCGGACGCCTTCGTCCTGCCTGACCTCGCCACGCTTTATTCCGAGATCGACGGTGATGCCACCCTCTCCGACACCCAGAAGCAGCAGAAAAAAACCGAGCTTCAGGATCGCCTCAGCTTCCAGGGCCAGCGCATCCACCAGATCAGCCAGCTCCTCCGCGCCTACTGCCTCTATGAAAAGGACGTCGAGTACGTCGTCGAGGAGAACAAGGTGGTCATCGTCGACAGCCAGACCGGCCGCAAGATGCCCGGTCGCCGCTGGAGCGACGGCCTGCATCAGGCCGTCGAGGCCAAGGAAGGCGTGCAGATCGACGCCGAGACCCAGACGCTCGCCACCATCACCATCCAGAACTACTTCCGCCTGTACCAGAAACTGGGCGGCATGACCGGCACCGCCGAAACCGACGCCGCCGAATTCCATGACATCTACGGCCTCGACGTGCTGACCATCCCGACCAACCGGATTGTGAAGCGCCTCGACCAGAACGACAGCATCTACAAGACCCGCCGCGAGAAGTACAACGCCGTGATCGACCTGATCCGCGAGCGCCATGCCAAGGGCCAGCCGCTCCTTGTCGGCACGGCCAGTGTCGACGCCTCCGAGACCGTCAGCCGGATGCTGAAGCTGCAGAAGATCCCGCACGCCGTCCTCAACGCCAAGTACCACCGCCAGGAGGCCGAGATCGTCGCCCGCGCCGGCCAGCGCGGCGCCGTCACCATCTCCACCAACATGGCGGGACGTGGCACGGACATCAAGCTGGGCGAGGGTGTCGGCGAGCTCGGCGGACTCATGGTGATCGCCACCGAACGCCACGAATCCCGTCGCGTCGACCGCCAGCTCCGCGGTCGCTGCGCCCGTCAGGGTGACCCTGGCGAAAGCAAGTTCTTCCTCAGTTTCGAGGACGACCTCATGCGCAACTTCGGCGCCGCCGAACGCATGACCAAGATCATGGAACGTTTCGGCATGAAGGAGGGCGAGGAACTCGCCCACCCCTGGCTCAACCGCAGCGTCGAAACCGCCCAGAAGCGCGTCGAACAGCGCAACTACGTCTGGCGCAAGCGCGTCCTCGAATACGACGACGTGATGAACCAGCAGCGCGAGGTTATCTACGAGCGCCGCAACGAGGCCCTCGAGTCCAACGACCCGCGCCTGCTCATCAACGACGCGGTCGAACAGGGCATCCGCGACCGCCTGGGAGAATTCCTGCCCCAGGACAAGGGAGGTGACCTCGCCCCTGACTATGAAAACCTGCTTCAGTGGCTCAACACCACTTTCCCCATCGGCCTGCATGATCTGCCCGGCGAGTTCAAGACACTCGACTTTGAAGCCCAGGTCAGCTGGGTGAAGGACAAAGTCCTTGGCGCCTACGACATCAAGATCGGCGGGGCCAACCCGCAGGCGCTTCAGGAGATCGAAAAGATGATCCTCCTCAACGCGATCGACCGCCTCTGGCAGGATCACCTTTACGCCCTCGACGCCCTCAAGGAAGGCGTGAACCTGCGCACCTACGGTCAGAAGGACCCCGTCATCGAGTTCAAGCAGGAGGCTTTTGCCATCTTCGCGGAACTGATGCGCACCATCAACGGGGAGATCCTCAACAACCTCTTCAAGAGCACCCAGCAGCTCGCCGCCTTCGAGCAGTTCCTGGCCCACCTCGCAATGATGCAGAGCGCCGGCGGTGAACTGCCCGCACCGGTTCAGCCGAAAAAGGAGGAGGAAGAGGAAGCGAAGCCTTTCGATCCCGGCAAGGAAGGGCCCAAGCTCATCCTGCCCACCCTCGCCCCGCAGCCCCAGCGCAGAGCCGTTCCTCAGAACATCGGCCGCAACGACCCCTGCCCCTGCGGCAGCGGCAAGAAGTTCAAGCAGTGCTGCGGCAGGATGGCCTGAGTCCTTGAGCGGTTTTCGCAAACATTCCACGTCAGCGCTCGCGCGCGGGTTTCCAAATCCGTAGCAAGGTGGTTCGCCTCTGCGCTTCGACATCTCACAGCCTCACGCTTTAAACCGCAGGACAGGCCTGGGATTCCAACAAGGCTGAACTGAAGGTCACTCCTCGTTTCCCCTGCAACCGCACTGCTGCGGAATCGGAGTTCCGCGCTCCAGGACGAGCCTGGGGTTCGAAACGCGATGAAGGATTGGTTCACCCCTCCCCCTGCGTTTGCATGGGCGGCGAAATCGAAACCCCAGGTTCCGTCACCTGCCCCGAAAGCTCGCGCGCCTGCCGCACCCATTGATCGCGCCGCGCCCGATCCTTGAACGAAAGAAGCTGGCTGAACGCCTCCACGTCCGCATCCGTCCATTCCGCGATCTGTCTGAAGCTGCGAATTCCAAAGGCGTGAAGCTGGTCGCGCAGGACCGACTTGATGCCCTTGATGCGTGTCAGGTCATCCACTTGATCCAGCGCCCCTGCCTGCTTCACGCTGTGACTCAGAGCCGCCTGCTGATGCTGAAGCTGCTGCAGGCTCGCCGCAGCCTCGCCCACCTGTTCTTCGACACGCTCCAAACTCTTGCGCGCCAGGCCGAGTCCCGCTGGATCACCGCCTTTTTCACGCAGGCTGGCGACCTTGCGCCGCCAGTCCTCCTGCTCCTGCCGCAGGGCGGTGACCAGCATCTCACGCGCCTGGATGTCTTTCTCCAGTCGAGCCAGGGTGGACGACGCATCGGCGACTGGCTTTGAAGCGGGCATCTTGACAGGAATGGAGCGGGATTTCTTGGACGAGCGCGCGGGCTTCGCCGCCACCTCCACAGCAGTCGCAGGCTCCTCCGCAACCGGTGCCACCTGGAGACGGACCACCTCCTTCTCCAGCCGCACCCTCTCCTTCTCCAGCTCCTCGTTCCTGGCCGCCAGCCGTTTCGCCTCCGCTTTCGCCAGCGCCCAGTCCTCCTGGTTCTGTCCGGCATCCCGACGCGCTGCCTTGAGCTCCTCATGAACCCGGATCAGTTCACGCTCCAGGTTGCGCCGATGATCATTGGCCTCCTGCAGGTCGGCCTGAAGCCTGGCATCAGGCGCAGCTGCAGGCACTTCTCCCGTTTCCACAGGAGGCGGTGGCTCAGGCGCCCGCACACCGGGTCCGGACACCTGCGTGACAGGCCCAGCGCTCCGGGCGCGCCAGCGCCAGCCAAGCACAAAAAAAACAACCGCCGCCGCCGTCAGCAGCAGGGTCATTTGCGATACAAGCCAGAAAAATCCATCCATGAGTGGTCAGGGGGCGGGAGGCTTCGCCGAATCTACGACAAGCGTCTTCCAATGATGCCGCAGATGGTCGAACCCGTCTAAAAAGGTGTCTTCAGCCATCGCCGCCGGAAAATTCTGAGGCAGCAGCCCGCTGGCCGCAATCGCGCCCGGCAGCACCATCTGTTCCGTGGCGGGCCGTGTGCTCCACACGGCTCCAGGACGGGCAAAAGCAAGGGTGCCCATGCTGCTCGAACCAGGAAGGTCAGGCAGGCTTCGCAGGGTCTGCTGCACGTCCGCCGAGGGCTCACAGGTCCCTCTCGCCATCAGCGAGTCGGCCATCACCAGCGCCCGCCCGGCATACCTCCGCCGTGCCGCCTCGATGATCTGGCTGCGCACCGGCTCCTCGGCCACCTGCCCCGCCAGGATGACCTTGTCCGGCAGCAGCGTCAGGGTGAGAAAACCCGGCTGCTGACGGATCGAAAGCTTGGGAATGCCGCGCGCGCTCCCCTGCAGCCACTCAATCACCATCCGGCTGTCCTCCTGAAGCAGGTCCGCAGGCAGATCCTTGGGCAGCTGCCCCGCCCAGGGCCGGGCATCGCCGGCCACCAGAAAATCCACCGGCTCCCAGGCCTTCCCCGGCAGTCCCAGATGCAGGGCCTTGCCAGCCGTCGCCGACTTGTCATCCGCGGCTGGCAGAAGCGCCGTGGTGATGGGGCCGAAGTCCGCCACAGCGCGACGCCGCGGGTTCACCCGGACGTCGTCCAGCACACGGTTTTCAGGAAACGCTGAAATCAAAAGGTTCAGAAGCTCTCGTTTGAGGGCCAGCGTCGCAACCTCGCCACGAAGAAGCAGCCGGCCGTCGCGCACCGCCATGAAAAGATGCGGGGGAGGCAGCCTGGACTGCCGCTCGCTCTCGGCGGCTAGAGCCCGTTGTTCGGACTGGTAACGGCGCACGTTTTGAATGGCGGGCAGGATCACCTGCTCCCAGTCGGAGCTCGCCAGCCCGGACGCCATCACCCGCTCACGAAGCACCTCATCTCGGGAATCCGGGAGCAGCCGCTGCCACTCCCCACCGATCCTGGCAAACTGAATCTGTCCGCTGTCGCCTCCCGCATCAGCACGCGGCGTCGGCAGGCGACTCAAAGTTGGCTGCACGTCCTCCGCCTCGTCATGACTGCTGGCATCTGCACGCAGGCGATTGTCCAGATACCCCCCCTGTTCTGCCCAGCGTCCAGCGATCTGCACCACAAGATCACGCGCCTCAGGCTCGCTCGCCGTCCTGCCCAGCAGAAGTCCGCGCACGCCATTCGCGGCAATCAGCAGCCAGCCCGGGGGATAAGGGGCCGTCTGCAGTTCATCTTTCACGCCCCGCACCGGGTTGAACCCCAGGCCCGGCCTGCCGGCCACACGCACCTGTTTCTCCAGAATCTCCAGAATCTCACGCCGCTGCTCCTCACGCCTCACCCTGCCCTTCACAACCGCATGCTGCCCCCGGAAACTCACCGACGGCGGCGCATAACCAGTGACGGCGCGCCCTGTCGCCCGGGACGCGGCCGCCGCCAGGTCAGCCTCGATCTCCGGCGCGACAACCAGCGCGGCCACGAGCCAGAAGGCCAGTAGCCACAAGCCAATGATCAAGCACCGGGTCCGGTTCATGCGAGGAATGATCCGCTTACTAGCAGAGCGTCAACGCGACGGGTAGGGGAAAATTGATCCTGTCCATCTGCGGCATGAAGCTTGCTCGTATTGCTCATTCGTAAACTTTCTCATATATCGTTCTTGCCAAAAACTCGGCGTTCAGGTTCTCGTACCTCCCAGATCACCACAGCCTGCGCATGGCAGAACGCTATAAAATCTACGAACAGCTCGGCTCAGGCGGCATGGGGGCCGTGTTCCGTGCCTACGACAATGATTTGAAACGCTGGGTGGCCATTAAACGCCTGACCAACTTCAAGGAGGGCGTCGCCGATGAAAGCCTGATCAGCGACCTGCGCCGTGAGGCAGATGCGTTAGCCTCCCTGAGAAACCCTAACATCGTCACCATCTTCGATGTTGCCAGCGACGTCGAAGGCCTTTTCATGGTGATGGAACTGCTCGAGGGAGAGGACCTCGCCGACGTGGTGACCCGCGGTCCGCTTCATTATGATGATTTCAAGGAACTCGCCTCACAGACCCTCGAAGGCCTGCTGGCCGCGCATGAACGTCATATTCTCCATCGCGACATCAAGCCGGAAAACATCAAGGTAGAGCGACTGCCCGGCGGACGCATGCAGTCCAAGATCATCGACTTCGGCCTCGCACGGGCCGGGCTTCGCGCGAGAAAACAGACGGAGGATCAAAGCGGCACCGTGATGGGCTCCATCTATTACATGGCGCCCGAGCAGCTCACCCGCCAACCCGTGGATGAACGCACCGACCTTTATTCCCTGGGCTGCGTCTTTTATGAAGCCCTCTCAGGCCGCAAGGCCTTTGACGGTGAATCCGTGGCGGTGGTCATCGACAAGCACATCAACCATGATCTCGTCCCCCTGCATGTCATCGCGCCCCATGTTCCGCCCTGGCTGGGCGCCTGGGTTCTGCGGCTCATGGCACGCTGGCCTGACGATCGACCGGCCAACTCCCAGCAGGCGATCCAGGAATTCAGGGCCTGGGAAAAACTGTCGGCCGCACCGCCCATGATGCCCTGGATGCCTGCCGGATACGCCCCGATGCCCGGCGCTTATCCGCAGCAGCCCTACCCCGGGACGGTCACCACCAGCAGCGTTCCCGTCCAGCCAGGCTATTATCAAACCGGCCAGGTCAGCCCCCAGCACTACCCGACTGGCCAGATACCCGCCCAGCCGTATCAGACCGCCCCAGTCCCTGCAGCTCCCGCAGCTCCTGCGGCTTCACCCGCCGCCCCCCCACATCCCCAGCCTGCAAGGACGTCCCCAAAACGAACGGCAGCTCCGGCTCAGAATTCAAGGACAGCCAGGCCCATCCCGGAAAAATCAGCTTCACAAATCAAAACCTATGCCCTCGTCGGTCTCGGCATCATCGCCGTGCTCCTGATCGGCATGACTTTTCTGGGAGGCAAAAAAGCCCAGCCACCGCAGGAGCCCGGCAAGGCCCCTGCGGCCCAGGCCGGCACCGGCCCCAAAGGTCCCGAGAAGCTCCACTTTCAACTGCCTCAGGACAGGCAGTTCCCCCCTCAGGACATGGACCTGGTCGTGCACCTCGTCGCCAACTCCGGAGCTTCAAAAACAAGCAGGGACGCCAGCGGCAGGCCCCATGCCGCCAACAACGGCGATCCAGCCCCCGAATGGCATGACCTCGCCACACGCGGCCAGGGCAATGGCATGCGCGCCTGGAAAAACACGACGGATCATGCCCCCGTCCGACAGGTTTGGAACCACCCAAACGCCAAGAGCAACCGCGCCGTGCTCGACTTCCGAAGCCGCAACGGCAAGTCCGTCGCCCTGCTTTTGTCAGACCCGGCAGACGAAGCCCCCCAATTCCCGTTTGGTTCCGCCTCCGTCAAAGGCCCGCGTGGCATGACCCTCTGCCTGGTTTTCCAGGCGGCTGAACAAGCCCTGCCCACCGAAGTCGCCTCCCTCGCCTCCGCCGATGGCTGCAGCGTCTCCCTCAAGGTCAGCGTGGATAAATCCCTCGTCGCAGAGTTCAAAAACAGCTCCGGCTCCCGCAGCACCATCACCAGTAAAAACGTCGACCCCGCCAAACCCATCAGCGTCATCCTCACCTGGCAGTCCGACACCGGAATCACCAGCCTGCGAGCCAGGGACGGAACCGGCAAAACATTCTCCGCCAACGGCTCCAACGTCACCCCTCCCGCCAGTCCGTTGACCCGCTTCCAGATTGGCAGGGCCGACAACGACAGCGGAGCCCAGCCGCCGATGGATCAACAGTTCAGCGGCTGGTTCGCGGAAGCCCTCCTTTACGCCAGCGTCCTGCGCTCCGATCAACTTCAGCTTTTGGACGGCCCCAACATCCGCGACTACTACTTCAACTCCATCCCGCCACTGACCCAGCGGTTGAAAACCAAACTGCCCCAGATCGAGCCCCGCTCATCCTGGAGCTTCAATCCCAGCCAGAACAGCAACGAGGCCAAAAACGTCGCCGATGGCAATGTCACCAGCCGCTGGAGCACCAAGGCCAGGCAGAGCCCCGGCCAGTGGTTCCAGGTCGATCTTCCCCAGGAGCAGACCATCGCCGGCATCGCCCTCGATTGTCAGGCCGCCTCCGGGGACTATCCCCGCAAATTCACCATCGAAACCTCCAATGACGGCCAGTCCTGGTCAAAAGCGGTCGAACGTGACGGCACCGGCCCCTTGATTGAAGTCGTTTTTGACAGTCCGCGTTCGGCCAGGCACCTGCGCATCATGCAGACCAGCAACACGCCCTCCAACGACTGGGCCATCTGCGAACTGGTTCTCTTCAAAAACTAATCTGCCGCGAAGCTGGGCAAAAACCCGCGCTGGCAGACATGAAAAAACCGGCAAGCCGCCCTCATTTCCATCAGCCGGTTCCTGGCTTCTTCCTGACTCCCTCCATCAGCGGTCAGCCAGCGGGTTTTTCACCGCGCAAAACGACTCCTTTGAACTGTTGCATTCACTCAACTTTCCCAATTAATTAACATAACTTAATTAATTGGCTGGTTTTTAAGGGGTTTTAACCCGAAAAAAACCGAGTTCATTCTTGCGACTCTGGTTTGAGCCCATTATTATCCGGTTAATTCCGGGTTTTAATCGAATGGCACGCCCATCCAACAGCTTCGAATCGGTCACCATGACCATCGCAGTCACACCCCAGGTCAAAATGTACCTGGAGGACCTGACCGCCGATGGCATGTATGGCTGCAGTCCATCGGACGCTGCTCGTCTTCTGCTCGGCCAGGCCATTGAGCAGAAGATCAAGGAGGGGGTGCTGACCCGGAGGAAGTTCATTGTTCAGAACGGCGAGGTGATGCCCACCGCAGCACCTGCCCTAAACTCCTAGCTCCCGATGCCCACGCAACTCGAACTTCAAAGCGACACCATGGTTTTCAACATCACCATGACCCACGATCTTGACGACACCGACCGCGGTCGTCGAGGCGCCTGGCGCAGCGACACCCGTCTGGAGATGCTCGCTCATGAAATCGTGCGCTATACCCCCGACCTGGCTGAAATGCTGGTCAATCTCGGCAGGCAGAAGATGGCCGCCTGAACCTCAGCACTCAGACAGAGACGCCCTGGAAGGCCAACGTCCGCAGACGTTGGCCTTGTCATTTCAGCCCGGGCATCCATCATCAACCTCCCCGTTTCCCCATCATGTTCCGTGCTTCCCGTCTTCTTGTCCTACCGCTGCTGGCCTGGGTTCCTGTGCCATGATGAAGCGCCTGACACCGGACTTCAGCAAGATTCCCAAACCGCCGCTGCCCAGCTTCTCCACGCTCAAGAAGATCACCCGCATCATCCCCGGCATGCCGGAAAGCGACCAGGCCGGTGCAGAAGACCCCAGGGTGCCCTTCAACGCCCGCGGCACCCTCGGCTACGGCCATACGCTGCGCATCCACGTCTACGAAGGTGCGCGCGCCCCTCAGCGCATCTACAACGGCGTTGTCATGATCGATGAAAAGGGTGTGATCAGCCTCGGTCAGGCGGGATCGGCGCGAATCGGAGGGGCCACACTGCCCAAGGCGGCTGAAGCCATCGCAGCCACCTTCCGCGTTGGCATGAACATCGGTCGCAGCGTCACCGTGCACATCCTCTCGGTCGAGGACACCCCCGTGGTCTCCATCCGTGGTGATGTCATCTCAGACGAGTTCATCCCCGCCTGGGAGGACATGACCCTCGAACAGGCCGTGCGCGTCTCCGGCGGCCGCAAGCTCGGCTCCACCAATCACGGGGTGTACCTCATTCGTGAAGGCTTGCGACGCTTCTACTCCTCCCTGGAGCAGGCCAATGAAGTCGAGCCCGAACCCGGTGACATCATCGAACTCTCCCCCGACATCTGATCCTCATGCTTGACTATGTGGGCGGCAATCCGGCCGCCAATCAAAACCCCTGGGCCGGCCTCTTCAAAACCATCATGGTGCTGCGCATCGGCACGGGGGTCATGCTGATCACACGTCACGCCCTGACCGCCGTCATCAGCGCTTATGAGTTTGTCTGGAAGGAGCAGCCCTGGGACTGGGTGAAACAGTTTGCCGAAGCCGGTCTGCCCTATCCTCAGATCACCGCGCCCGCCGCCGCCCTGATCCTCGGCGCAGTCGCCCTCAGCTTCACCCTGGGCTTCCTCACCCGCCTCTTCGCCCTCGTCTTCATGCCGGTCATCGCCCTCTATCTGATGTATGCCCCCGGCCTGCCCGGCTCCCAGGTTGAAACCGCCTGGCTCTACCTGCTCATCGCCTTCACCCTCCTCCTGTTCGGCTCCGGCGCCATCTCGCTGGACAAGCTCTTCCACATCGGGGAAAGCTGGGCCAGCCGCCCAAGGAAGAAAAAAGGCGGCTGGTGATCCCCTGCCATGGCCCGTGTGACCGCCGCCGAACTCAAGCGCGTTCTCGCCAACGCCGCCAGATCGGGCCGTCGTGTCACCGATCGCTCACCCGGAGCTGCCTCCCAAGCCTCGACACCCGCGGCGGCACGGCCTCCCCTCGCAGAAACCCTGCGCGTGCTCGCCATCGATCCCGCCCTGCGCAACACCGGCTGGGCGGTGCTCGAAAAAAAAGGCCGTGAACTGAAGGCGCTCACCTGGGGCGTCATCTCCAACCCGCCCAAGCTCCTTCATTCCGGCTGCCTCGCCGCCATCCGCGAGCAGCTCTCCGACATCATTCGCAGCCACCGGCCCGAGGCCTGCGCCATCGAATCCACCATTTACGTCCAAAGCTACAAAACCGCCATCGTGCTCGGCACCGCACGCGCCGCCTGCCTCATCGCCGCCGCCGAGCATGGCCTGCCCATCTATGAATACGCCCCCCGCGAGGTCAAACAGGCCGCCGTGGGGCGCGGGGCCGCCCAGAAGGACCAGGTGGCCTTCATGATCCGAGCCCTTCTTCGCCTCCAGGAAACCCCGCCCGCCGATGCCGCCGACGCCCTCGCCGTTGGCATCACCCATTTCCAGAACGTCGAGGCCGGGGCCGCTCTCGGCCTGGAAAAACGCCGGGTCTGACTGAATTTCCAGCGCCCCGAATACCTGGCCACCTGGCGCAGCACCCGCTCCTTCCCACCGCAGCCCTGCGGACCGCACCTTGACGACGGTGCCTCCCTGACCCATTGACCCTGCATCCATCCATGTCCAAAAAACCTGTTGTTCTCATCATCCGTGACGGCTGGGGCATCAACCCCGGCGGCAAGGCCCAGGCCGCAGCCAATGGCGACGCCACCCTGCTCGCCCGCACCCCCTTTCACGATCACCTCTACGCCAGCTATCCCTGGGCCAAAGTCAGCGGCAGTGGCGAAGACGTGGGCCTCCCCGACGGCCAGATGGGCAACAGTGAGGTGGGACACCTGAACCTCGGCGCAGGCCGCATCGTCTATCAGGATCTCACCCGCATCAACAAGTCCATCCGCGACGGCGAACTCGCCCGCATGCCCGTGCTCGTCGAAGCCTTTGAAAAAGCCAGGGGCAAGCGCCTTCACTTCCTCGGCCTCGTCAGCGACGGCGGCGTGCATTCCCACCAGGACCACCTCGCCGCCCTCTGCAACGCCGCCAAGGCCGCAGGCGTCGATGACCTCATGGTCCACGCCATCACCGACGGCCGCGACACCTCGCCCACCGGCGGCATCGCCTACCTCTCCAAGCTGGAAAACGACCTGAAACCCAGCGGCGCCAAGATCGCCACCGTCATCGGCCGTTACTACGCCATGGACCGCGACAAGCGCTGGGAGCGCAACAAGATCGCCTGGGACGCCATCGTGCTCGGCCGCGGCGAAGTCCGCACCGACAGCCCCAGCGCCGCCACCCAGGCCGCCTACGCGAATGAAAAGCGTGGCGATGAATTCCTGCTGCCGATGATCTTCTCCAACGCCAGCGAGCAGCGCATCCGCGACGGCGACGTCATCCTCTGGTTCAACTTCCGCGCCGACCGCGCCCGCCAGCTTTCCGACGCCTTCCTCAAGACCGGCTTCGAAGGCTTCGACCGCGAAGTTCATCCCCGGACCGGCTACTACACCCTGACCGAATACGACGCCACCTACGAGGCCCTCGGCGCCCGCGTCATCTTCGGCACCGAGACGCTCAACAACAATCTCGGACAGGTCATCGCCGCCGCCGGCCTGAACCAGCTTCGCGCCGCCGAAACCGAGAAGTACCCCCACGTCACCTTCTTCTTCAACAGCGGCGTCGAGGAGCCCAATCCAGGCGAGGATCGCTACCTCGCCATCTCCCCCAAGGAGGTGCCCACCTACGACAAGAAGCCGCAGATGAGCGCCCCGGACCTCACCTTCGAAGTCCTGCGCCGCCTCGAAAACTACGACGCCGTCATCATGAACTTCGCCAACCCCGACATGGTCGGCCACACCGGCGTCGTCGAGGCCGGCGTCCACGCCTGTGAAACCATCGACTTCGGCGTCCGCCTGATCGTCGAGAAGGTGCTGGAACTTGGAGGCAGGCTCTTCATCACCGCCGACCACGGCAACTGCGAACAGATGCGCAACGCCGACGGCTCCCCTCACACCGCCCACACGACCAACCTCGTCCACGGCATCTACGTCGCCGCCGACGCCGCGAACTACACCGTCCGTGACGGCATCCTCGCGGACGTCGCCCCGACCCTCCTCGACATGCTCGGCGTCAAGCAGCCCGCGGAGATGACAGGCAGGAGCCTGCTGGTGAAAAAAGCCTGAACAAGGCGGACTCACCCACGTTGCGATCATCGCGGCAACCCCGGCCCTGGTGAGCGGACACTCCTGCCCGCTCTTCCTTGAGCCCTGCCTGCACCTTCCCTTTCCTGAATGCCATTGCGCCTGTTGTTCCTTTGCTCCCGCAACCACTGGCGCAGCCCCACTGCGCAGGCCGTTTATCAGAATGATGCACGGGTCGAGGTGCGGAGCGCCGGCGTCAGCACCTCCGCCGAACGACGCGTTTCAGAGAAGCTGCTGCGCTGGGCGGATCTCGTGCTTGTCATGGAAACCGCCCATAAGAGGCAGCTTCGCGAAAACTTCCCCGGCCTGTTCCATGAACTGCGCATCGAGGTGCTGGACATCCCGGACCATTATCAGTTCATGGACCCTGAACTCATCACCCTGGTCCAGGCCGCCGTCGAACCGCTGATCTGCGGCTCATCACCGTCCTGAAGCAGGCCGATGCCCACTTTTGTGGACGAACCCGGTCCCATCCCCTGACAGTGATCCGTCATCTCGGACCCGAACTCGCCACTGTGCGCGGGCAGGAGGCAGCCAGCCTGAAAAAACCGGGTGGACCATGAACCTGGCGGAAATTTGCCGGAGATAATGCTGACCGCCGCAAGCAGCGGGCGGATCTCCGGCATGCTCCTGCGAATCCATGACGTGGACGCCATCCGCAGCTGCGACGCCCTCATCCACCCAAGCTCCACCGCCTCTATTCACTTCTCACCAGGGCCGGTCGAAAACCCACCAGACTGTCACGCACATCGGGGTTCAGCCGGTCCCGATGCACGGAACGGCATTTCGAGGCGCCATCGCCCCAGGAGCCCCCACGCCTGACACGCAGGAAGCCCCAGGCGCAACCTTGAGGGTCCATGCCTCCGGCAAGTTCAGCACCATACCAGTCGGCACACCACTCCGACACGTTGCCATTCATGTCATGCAATCCCCATGGATTGGGCTGCATGATCGCCACCTCGTGAGTACGTCCGTTGCTGTTTCCAGAATACCAGCCTGATTTATCCAGACTGCCCCCCGAATAATGCTGTGTCAGCCCCGCCCGACAGGCATATTCCCACTGCGCCTCCGTCGGCAACGCCCATTTCCACCCCACTGGCAGAGTCCCTGTTGAATTCATCCTCTCAATAAAGTCCTGGGCATCATGCCAGGTGATGCTCTCCACCGGCAGATTCGCTCCCCTGAATGAACTGGGAGCGCCTCCCATCACCACCTTCCATTGCGCCTGGGTCACCTCAGTCCTGGCCAGCCAGAAGGGCTGAGTGATGGTTACCTGAACCAGGCTTTCATGACTCTCCAAACCTTCGTTCCCAAACGAGTTGCCCATGGTGAAGCTGCCGGCTGGCACAAAACAAAATGCCTGCTTCACGTCCTCGCCAAGCTGCACCTCCAGAATTCCACCCAGCTTCCCTTCAAAAGAGCTCTTCGACATGGCTGTCTTTGCCGCCCCTAGACCTGCCTGCTCCCAGCCGAACCCTGCAGACTCGATGCCTTTCTTGATTCCCCAGGCAGCGGCAGCCATCACCAAAAACGCCAATACCCAAATCAACCGCCTGAATTGAGGAACGGAAGTCCGGTGTTCCCATGTTGATTGCCCGGAGAGGGCTGAAAGTCCTTTGTCCATAAGAGTCACGCCCCGCATGAGCTCTGACACTGATCTTAAATGAACCGCCTTTTCAAATCGTGTAATTACCTACTTATACCTACAAATTACCGAACAAATACCGACAAAGCCCCCAATCATCCACACTGTCTTCAGCTCATGACAGCTTCTGCCAGCCCCCTTCCCTGCACCCCCCAACTCCATGGAGTCTTCAGTCGACGACTGCGGCCGGCACGCTCATACCTTGCCCATGTCTCAAAAAAGTTGGCTGCTCTATGTGCTCCGCTGCAGTGACCACTCCCTGTATTGCGGCATCACCAATGACCTTCCCCGAAGGCTGCGACAGCATGACCAGGGCAAGGGGGCGCGATACACCCGGGGACGAGGGCCTGTGGGGCTGCTCAAGTCATGGAAAGCCACCGATCACTCAGCCGCGCTGAAGGCGGAACGCGCCTTTAAAAAGCTCACTCGCCAGGCCAAGGAGCTCAAAGTGAAAAGCCGTGCCAAAAACGATCGCGTCTCCCGGCTTCTACGAGGCGAATCAGCAAAGCCGGTGATCTGCAAACGGACACGTCCAGCTCAGAAGGCAGCCTCGTGATTCCCGCTACCTGGTCAGAGGCACCTGAACTGGATGCATAAGGTAGGCGATGAGATCACGGATCTGATCCGGCTGAAAGGCCAGGAGCAGCCCCTCAGGCATCATGGAGACAGGCGAGGTTTCCGTCTTCGCGATCTCCGACTTCTCCAGGGTCATCGTCTCCGCCATCGTGCGCAGGCTGAGGGTCTTGTCCGTACCACCCGCAATCACGCCGCTGAGGATGCGCCCGTCCTTGAGCGTGACGATGCTCATGCGGAAGTCGGCGCTGACCACACCGCTGGGATCAACGATGTTCTCCAGCAGATAGTCGAGGTTGGCACGGCCGGAGCCAGTGAGGTCGGGGCCGATCTTGCCACCCTCGCCATACATCTGATGGCAGGTGCCGCAGATGGCGGTGAAGAGCATCCGGCCCTGGCCAAGGCTGGCCTTTGCCAGGGTGGCGGGCGTGAGCTGCTTCCTGAGCTTCTCCATCAGCTCCTTCTTGTCCCCGCTGGACTCGCGCAGCTCGCCCCAGACCTCCGTCAGCTTCTTCGTCAGCGCCTCGTCGTTGAAGCCTCGAATCTGCCGGGCATGAAACGCTGTCACATCCGTGCGGGCGATCTGGCCCTTGCCCACCCCTTCCAGCATCGCCGCCGCCCAGGCCGGGCGCGACACCAGCGCATCCAGCACCGCCGGGCGGTCTGCCGAACCAAATTTGCGGTAATCCTGCACCAGCCTCCGGCCGATGGTCGGATCGTCAGACAGGGTGAGTCCGCGCACCGCCACCACGTTCAGGCCGCGCACCTCAAGCAGCGATTCGCAAATCGAACGCAGGTCGGCCGGACGCGCCTCGATGAGCGTCCTGAGCGCGGCTTCACGATCCGCCGGCTCCGCCTTGGAATCCAGCGCCAGCTTCTTCACGTCATCCAGGGCACGGCCGTCGCCGAACAAAATGGAGAGATCACGGATCAAGGTGGCCGGGCCCGGTCCCGACGCCATGGCGGCCAGCCTCTCCCAGTTCTGCGGCTTGTGCACCTTGCGCAGCCCCTTGAAGGCCTCGGCCAGGCCTTCCAGGATGACGGGCGCCTGCTCCGGCTTCGCAACGGCCAGCAGGGCGTCGAGAGAGCCGGGGTCGGATGCCAGGGCACGCGTCATCCATTTCAGCGTCTTCGGCCAGGCACAGGCCTGTGCCAGCTTCACCAGGGCCGCAGGATCCTGCCCGGCCAGAGGGCTGACACCATACCAGACGAGGTAAGGGATGAAGGGGTCGGCTGCGTCTTCCGCATGAGCCAGCAGGGCTGCGGCAAGCACCGGCCGCTGCTTCAATGGCAGCCTTTGAAGCGTGCTCGCCAGGTTGAGCCGGACGAGGCTGGAACGGTCCTCCGTGGCAAGCTTCAGCAGGGTTTCCAAACCCTGCACCTCGGCCACGGCCTGCGGGTGAGCCTTGCCGCTGATCGTGTCGATCGGCCAGAACTGCGTCATCTCACGGATCGCCAGGACACGGCTGTGTTCATTGCCGGAGGACAGGCTTGCCTCCGGCCACGGCTTCCGCCAGGCAAACGGCTTTGCGGGCTTCTTCGGCTCACCGTGGCTGATGCGAAAGATGCGCCCGCTGGTGCGATGCACGCCGGTGGACTCATGACACTCGCCAGTGTCGCTCCAGTCGAGGATGAACCCGCTGCCGTCCGGCCCCGTGCTGATCTCGATGCCTCGAAACCACGGGTCATCACTGAAAAAGACATCGGGCTCATGCCTGCCCACGTAGCCGCTGCCATGACGTTCGAGGCGCTCCACATTGGCGCGCCGGCCGTGCATGTTCAGCGTGAAAAGCTTTTGGCGGTAATTCTCCGGCCATTGATCAGCCTGGTAGATCATCATGCCGATGTGCGCATGGCCGCCGCCCAGGCTGTTCGCCTTGCCGTCGCGCGACTCGGTCCAGCTGCCGCTGCGATCGTAATGGTAGTGGTCGGCGATGGTGTCCAGCTTCTCATACACCCAGGGGTTCAGCGTGCTGGAATCCATCAGATGGGCTCCATGCATCAGGTGCCAGAGATGGCCCGTGACAGTGTTGATGAAGAACATCTCGCCGTTGGCGTCCCAGTCGTGGCCCCAGGGGTTGGTGGTGCCGTGTGTCAGCACCTCCACGATCCGGCGTTCCGGATGATAGCGCCAGATGCCTCCCTTCATCGGAACCCTTTGTTCGTCTGACGTTCCGGGAACGCCCAGGTTTCCAGGACAGGAATGGCCGCAGCGGCCATAAAGCCAGCCGTCCGGCGCCCACCTCAGGCCGTTGGCAAAATTGTGGTAGTTGTCCTTCGCGACCGTGAAGCCATCCAGCACCACCTCAGGCGGCCCGTCGGGGATGTCATCGGCGTTTTGATCCGGGATGAACAACAGCTGCGGCGGACACATGAGCCACACGCCTCCCCGGCCGACCTCCACGCTGGTCAGCATCTGCACGTCCTCGGTGAAGACCTTGCGCGTCTCCGCCATGCCGTCCCAGTCCCTGTCCTCCAGGAGGATGACACGGTCCTTCAGCGCGAGGTCAAAGCGCTTCTGCCGCTCGGCATAGGTGTAGTTTTCCGCCACCCACATGCGCCCCATGGAATCCCAGGCAAGCGCCACCGGATTCTGCACATCAGGTTCGGCGGCAAACAACGTCGCCTGGAAGCCCTCCGGCAGCTTCAGGGCCTTCAAGGCCTCCTTGGGCGGCATCGGCTGCGGATCACCGGGGTCGGAGTTGTACACGGCGGGAAACTCCGCCCGGGCAAGACCGAGGCAGGCAATCAGGGCGGCAAGGGTAAGGCGAGGCATCATGAACGGGACATGCCCACTGTGGAGGAGCCTGCCAGGCGGGCAACCTGCTTTGAGTTGTGGATGACAGGTCCTGCAGCAGGCTCAAGAGTCAGAAACTCCCCCTTCTCATGCAGCCCTCCCAAGTCGCCGAAAGCTATGACCACATCGCCCACCGCTGGCTGGACGGGCACCTGGACGCCAACGGCATCGCCCTGCATGAACACGCCCTGAAGTTCAGACCTCCCGGGGGCCGGGCCATCGACCTGGGCTGCGGCTGCAACGGACGCTTCCTGAAGCTGCTGGCGGGCCGGAGCTATGAGATCGAAGGCCTGGACGCCTCGGCGCGGATGATCGCCCTGGCCCGCGAACGCCTGCCCGGGGTGCGTTTCCTCCAGGAGGACCTCTGCACCTGGCTGCCGGACAAGGCCTACGACTTCATCACCGCCTGGGACAGCCTCTGGCACGTGCCGCTGGAGGAGGCGGAAAACGTGTTGCGCAAAATAGGTTCGGCCCTGGCCCCCGGCGGCATCTTCATCACCACCACCGGCGGCCTGGATGCTCCTGCTGAAAAGCAGGACAGCGCCATGGGCCCGCCGATGTACTACTCCGTGCCTGGCATCCCCCGCACCCTGGCGCTGCTGGCGGAATGCGGCTGCGTCTGCCGTCATCTGGAATACGACCAGCTTCCGGAAAAGCACCTCTGCCTGATCTTTCAAAAGCTGGACGGCTGAGGGCGGCCTGAATCAAGCCGTGCCAAGCCTGCCCCACTTTTTGGCCGGTTCTCGCGGCAGGCCCTTCCATTCCGGCACCTGGGCAATCACCCGCTCCATCAGGTCAACGGCCTGGTCGGCGATCGTGACCAGCGTCCGCCTCATGCCGGACGACTCCGCCATCTCGATCATGGTCTCATGATCCAGGCCGCCGCTGGCGCTCTGCGCGACCTCGCTCACCCGACCCTCCTTCAATCTGACCACCTCAAGAACATCCCGGGAGTGATGAACCAGCCAGCGCCGGTTTTCACGCAGCACGGCCTCCAGCAGCGAGGCCAGTTCGGGCCTCCAGCCCTCGCTGAAAACCCCGCCCAGCCTGCCGCTCCTTTCACCAATGCGCATGTAGTGCGGCTGCACGGTCTCCACCGGCGTCGCGGCCATGTCACGGAAAAGCGTTTCCCAGTCCACGCCCAGCTCACCGCCAATGAGGTGATAGGTGAACTGATCCTGCACGATGCGGTTCTTGGGAGTGTAAACGCCGTCGAGAAGATGCATGCGCAGACCAGGCTGCACCGACTTGATCAACGAATCCCCAACGACGTGCACCAGCCATCCCAGCGCATAGGCCAGGCCGCGTTCATGGTCCATCCCGTCCTGGATGACCGGTGCGATGTAGTCCGCCAGATGATCCCAGGGCACAGCGAGGCCCTCCTCTCCGCGAGCCCAGCCAAAAACAAGGTGGGCACGGCCATAGAACAACCGGTGGATGTCCCCGGGCCGGTGGCTTTCGCCTTGATGCACCAGGCTCCAGGGACGCACCTCGCCTCCCGACAGCGGGCTCCTGGCCAGCGGCACGGTTCCAAAGCCGACCTCGCGGCCCGTGTCCACGCAGACCGCCTCCGGCATCACCTGGATGTCAGACCCAAGGTAGCTGCCGCAGAGAAAGGATGGCAGATGGCGCTCCATCACCGGCACGACCGGCAGCCCTCGTGCCCGGGCCTCTTTCAGGGCCAGGATGCCGTACATGCTGTGTCCAATGAGTCCGCTCATGAAGGCAATGAATACGCAGCGTCACGGCGCGCCATTGCCAGGCTTCATTCAGTATCCGCCCGAACCAATGTTGCCGGAAGACACGTCCGTCCCGCCCGCGGCCTCACGCCGGAGAAACTCGTCCAGCATCGCCGCCGTGGCGGTCGCCCCGCAGCGCGTGCCGCCAAGTTCACGCACCTTGATCAATCCATCGAGGTCACGCACGCCGCCGGCCGCCTTCACCTGCACCTTGTCACTGCAGGCAGCCCTCATGAGCTTCAGGTCGTGCTCGGTCGCACCCTTGTAGTTGTAACTGCCGTCCGCCTGCTTGACGAAGCCGTAGCCGGTGCTGGTCTTCACCCAGTCGGCACCCGCCCGTTCGCAAACCTCGCACAGCCTGCGCTTGAAGGCGTCGCCATCCAGGCCGGCCCCGCCCTGGACAAGATGGTCGTTTTCAAAAATGACCTTCACCTTCGCGCCGTGCCGGTGGGCCTCGTCACAGACCGCTTTCACGTCGGCCTCGACAAACGGCCAGTCACCGCTGAGCGCCTTGCCGAGGTTGATCACCATGTCGATTTCCTCCGCACCGTCCCGGCAGGCCAGCTCCGTTTCGTAGCGCTTGGACTCCGTGGCGCTGCTGCCATGGGGAAACCCGATGACGCAGCCGACCCGCACGCCGCTGCCGCGCAGCCATGCCACCGCCTGCCTCACGGCGTAAGGTTTGATGCAGACCGAGGCCACCCGATATTGCGCGGCAAGCCTGCAGCCCGCCTCCAGCTCCGCGTCCGTCATCGTGGGATGCAGGAGGCTGTGGTCGATCATTCCGGCAAGGTCGTCGTAGCTGTGTTTCATGGAACGGGTGAAGGTTCCCGATTCATGGCCCGGCGGCGCCCGAGGTCAAAGAGGCATTCATCAGCAGGACAGGCTTCATTCCAGGGCCTTTCGCAGCTCATGCACGGTGCCGATGATGTGCTCCTCCACGCGGCTGCTCCAGCGCGTCGGATGCGTGCCCCACTTCATGGCGTCGCCACCTTCATAGCCGCCCTCCTTCCAGACCCGCAGGCTGGGAATGTAGCTTGGCACGTCGTTGGTGTAAGCACTCACCCAGACCATCGGGTCCTTGATTTCAGCCTTCAGACGCAGGGCGTAGTCCACCACCACCTCGCCGCCCAGGGTCACCCAGGTGAGCTGGTCGCCCAGCCGGATCACCTGCACGGGGTAGGGATATTCTGTCGGCAGCGTTCCCTCGCGATCCAGCCGGGCCAGCACGCGGCCGGCATGGGCCTTGTCCAGGGTGCTGGCCGTGGCTGACTTCTGGGTCTCAAGCAGCTGCTCCCGCGTCGGCGGCGTGTCATAGGCCAGGGGGATTTCACGGAATGCCGCACGAATGCCGCCGGTCAGCGGCAGCAGGTGGGTGGTGAGCGCGGCCTCCACGGCGGTGGCAAGGCTTTTCCCATGCGTCTCCGCCAGCTCCTGGGTGCGACGCGGATACGGGTTCTGGTCGCCGCTGCAGCCGTTCATGAACATCGCCGTGACGCCCGGATGCGCCTTTTCCAGGGCCTGCTGCGCGTAACCGGCGTAGTCACCGCTGAACTTCTGGTGGCCGAGCGTGGTGCAATGGCAGGCATAACCAAAAACAACGGCAATCTCCCTTCCCTCCGCATCGGCGGCCTTCAGGACGGGCACGCTGTGATCGACAGGACCGTCCGGGTTGGGAAAGTTGCTCCAGCCGCCCTTGCCGTCCGGGGTGCGCCGGTTCATCGCAAAGCCGCAGCGCGCCCTGCCATGATGCAGCTCCGCAGGCACAGACTTCTCCAGGGCCTCGCCCACCAGCCTGACCAGGGTCTCCTGAAGCCGGTCGGTGTAGGCGGTGGCCTCAGCCTCTCTCTGGGCGGGGTCATCCGTGCCGTGGACGCTGCTGGTGCGCAGCTCCGGGCCGCTGTGGGTGTGGCTGGCGTTGATGGCAAGCCGTTCCGGCGCAATGCCGAACCTCTTCTGCACCTGCCCGGCAACATGCAGCCTGACGTTTCTTGGCACGCCGATGAGATCCATGGTGATCAGCGCAAAACGACCGCCGTCCCTGTCCTCGACCACCAGGGCCTTGGCGTGCAGGTCCAGCTCAACACCCTCCGAAGGCTTGTTGCGTGAGGCATAACCCGCCATCCACATGGATCCTTCGGGCGTGATCTTCGCACTGGCGGCCCCCGCTCGCCACCGGGGTGCGGGCTTGTCAGCGGCAAAGGCCGCGGCAAGAAGGACAACAAGGCAGAGGGGCGGCAGCATTTTCATGGCAGGTCATGAAAAGTCGCCTGGCAGCCCGGGCATCTTGCAGGTTCAGGCCTCTTCCGGAGCCCTTTTCACCCAGAGCCATTTCATCGCGATCACGCCAAGCCAGGGGGCAAGTCCGGCGATGACCAGCCCCTGGTCGTACGACTTCGTGGTGTCGGCGATCCAGCCGAACAATTGATGCAACGGCGAGGTGACCGCCCAGACCCACATGCTGAGCAGGCCGGTGAGCCTGCCGACATGATGCGCCGACAGCTCCTGCACAAAGCTGTAGTAGCAGGGGAACAGCGCCAGCGCCCCGGCGCCGATGATCAGCAGCACGCCCAGCAGCCCCCAGCCCCTGTCCAGCCACGGGATCAGCAGGCTCAGGGAGGTGAGCAGGCAGGCAGTCGCATAGACCAGCCGGCGCGAGTCATGGGCGCTGCAGCCCTTCCTGCGCACCAGCCAGAGCGAGATCACGCCGGCGAGAAAGCAGCCGACGTCCGTGGAGATGTAGTAGGCGGACTGGAAGTCCAGCGCCGCCGCCTCCGTGTAGCCGCGCCCTGTCTGAAGGAACTTCATCATCCACACCCGGTAGATGTGCCAGACGGTCTGGGTTCCCGTGATCAGCAGCGCCAGAGCCCAGAAACTGCGGCTCATCAGAATCTCCAGCAGGGGGATGCGAGGCCCTCGGGAGGCCTGCTTCGGAGCCTCGTCAACACCGCTGTTCCGCATCATCAGAAACCACACCGCCACCCAGGCCAGCCCGAAGGCGCCCACCACGACAAAGGCCGAGCGCCAGGATCCCAGCTCCTCGGTCATCAGCATCTTCATCACCTGCGGAGTGATGATCGCGCCGACCGACGCGCCGCTCTGCAGCACGCTGTTGCCCATCGTACGATCCTTTTCGTTCAGCACCGCAAATGTCGTCTTCAGCGCGCAGGGCCAGTGGCCGGCCTCGAAGAAGCCCAGCAGCGTGCGGCAGACGAGAAGCTCCGTGTAGCTGCCCGTCCATCCTGAAATCATGCCCATCACCGACCATCCGGCGAGCACGCAGGGATACAGCCAGTAGATCCGGAACCGGTCCGCCAGAAAGCCGAAGACCAGCGACCCGGCCGCAAAGGCCCAGCCAAAGGCAAGCTCCAGGCTGCCATACTGCTGCTCGCTCAGCCCGAACTCCTTTGTCACCCGCACCGAGGCGTTCGCCAGGGTGACTCGGTCCATGTAGTTGATCGTCGTCGCCAGCAGCAGCAGGCCGGTGATCCACCATTTCCAGGATGAGGTGCGTGCAGGTGTGTTCATGGAGATTGAGTTAACAGGAATCCTTCAGTGCCATCGCCGGGATCATACGCCCACTCCCCTTCTCCCGAATGGTAGCGAAGACCGGCATCCCAGCCGACCTTGATGTAAAGGCTGAACGCAACGCCGGATTCCGAATGGTAGTAGATGTTATGACCCTCAAACTGTATGGCATTGGAGGTCAACACCTGGAATGAATGATTCAGCTGGCTCAAATCACGGGGATAAACACCCTTCTTTGAATGGTAGGCTTCAAGGGCGGACATCACCGGCAGGCAGTCACTCCTGATTTGGTCCAGCTTGCGCAGATCGGCAGGGTTGTTCGAATAACGCGCACCTCCGATGGCAGGCCCTGCAACCTTCAGCAGAATGACGGCACCGACCACCAGCAGAAGCATCGTGACGACCGTCCCTTTGAAGAATGCCGAAATCCTCATGCACTTCATCCTTCCCAGCTTGCTCCGTCCCATTCAATCACCCGGCGCAGCATCGACACCGTACCGCCGGTGAAGGCTTGAAACAGGGCCTCGCCCTTTTCAGCACTGGCATGGGTGGGATCACCCACATGACCGGGCTGGCTGCGGTCGGTCATGATCCAGCCGCGCGAGGCGGGCTCAAAGGGATTGCCAAACGGCACCTCGCCGACGCTGGCATGGCCTTTGACCAGCTCGGGATTCAGCCGCAGCACCATGGAGGTCTCCCATTCGCAGGCATGACCCATGACCTGCTGCTGAAGGCACGGGTGCGCCTTCGAAGGATCGGCCACCAGATTCCAGTAGGTCGCAAAAAGCAGCAGCAGGTCACCGCGGTCGCGATGCCTCTGACGCACTTCAAACACGGCCTGCTTCCCGGGCACGTCATTGCCGCCATGACCGTTGAGGATGACCAGGCGCCTGAATCCGTGGGCGATGAAGTTCTCCAGCAGGCCGCAGAGCAGGTCCAGATAAACTCTTGGTTCGGCGGAAAGGGTGCCTGGGAAGTCCAGGTGATGATGCGAGTTCCCAAGCCACTGCAGCGGAGCGAACAGCACCTCGTCCTTCAGCTCGAGCTCCGCGCGGCGCGCAATCTCGCCCATCAGAAGAGAATCGGTGAAGACCGGCATGTGCCTGCCATGCTGCTCCAGGGCGGCGACCGGGAAAACGACGGGCGTGTTCCGGTCCAGGGCGGCCACGTCGGACCAGGTGAGTTCGGCAAGAAGCATGGGAGGAAAGTCGTGAAATCCTAACGGCCCCTGACGGGAAATTCACGCAGGTTTCTGCCGGGCCTCCCTGTTTCATTGTTCGTCAGTGCTTGTTGCGTGCAAGGCCCGCACGGCTCTACTCCATACACCATGTTTCATCGCTTCCTCCTCCTCACATGCCTCGCGACCGTCGGCCTGCAGGCCGCCGACTCCACCTACTTTCCCCCGCCTGACCGTGAAGGCGGCTGGCGTGAAGCAAAGTCCGCCGAAGAGATGAAGGCGAAGGCGGGCATGGACCTCGTGAAGATCGAGCCCGCCTACACCGTCACGGAAAAGACCACGGCCAACGGCGGCCTGCTGGTCGTGCACAAGGGCTGGCTGGTGTTTGAAAAGTACTTCGGCAAGGCCAGCCGCAACGCCAACCCCGACATGGCCTCCACCGGCAAGGGCTTCTGCAGCATCGCCTGCGGCATCATGCTCGAGGAGTTCAAGGACATGATCCCCCAGGGCCTCGACACGCCGGTGTTTAACGAAAAGTATCTTCCCCAGGCGCTGCCCCTGGATGATCCGCGCAAGGCGAAGATCACGCTCGGCCAGCTCCTCTGCATGACCGGCGGCTACTGGGGCGAGGGCCAGACCCCGAGCGGCATGATCATGGGCAAGTCTCAGCCGCTGAAGCCGGTCAAAGGTCAGGATGTCCGCGAGATCGACGAGTCCTCGCTGCGCGTGCCGCTCTGGTGCGAGCCCGGAGCAGGCTACTCCTACTCCTCCCCCTCCCCACACATCGCCAGCATCGTGCTGCGCAACGTCAGTGGCATGGAGCTGAAGGACTACATCGATGAACGTCTCGCCAAACCGCAGGGATGGGGTGCCTGGAACTACTGCCTCCACCGCGGCGACGTGACCATGAAGCATGCCAACGGCGCGGGCAGCACGGCCCTGCATGCCACCGATGTCATGCGCTTCGGCTACTGCCTGGCCCAGGGCGGAAAATGGAAGGACCGCCAGCTCGTGCCCGCCGATTACATCCGCAAATGCCAGACCTGGCTGCCATACAACCCGCACTGCCCCTTCAGCCTGCAATGGGAGCACAACGCCGACGGCCATGTTGCCGGGGCTCCCAAGGACGCCTTCTGGAAGAGCGGCGCCGGCGGCTTCTGCCTCTACGTCGTCCCCTCGCTGGACCTGGTGATCTACAAGCTCGGCGGCAAGGACGGCCAGTACGATGAAAAGCTGACCCGCATCCCGCAGCCGCCGCCCACCAGCGACCGCAGCAGCTGGCAGCCCACGCCCGGCACCGGCTTCAACGAAGGCAGCCTCCAGGGCAACAACGGCCTCTGGCGCGTGCTCGAGATGGTCTGCGCCGCCGTGAGGATCGACTGAGCAACTGCTTATTTACGCAGGCTGCCCACACCACCCTCCAGCTTGTAAAGCTGGCTGACCTCTGCCTCGCTCAGGGCGCGGTTGAAAACGGCGAGGTCATCCTGCCGTCCCACATAAGAAGCTCCGAGCACCAGCGCCACGGACTCCGGCTTCCAGCCAAAACGAAGGTCCCATCCCTCGATGGTCCCTTGTCGGCTGCCGTTGAGATAAAGCGTGCCCGAGGGCTTCGCGCCGCTGTTGTTCACATGGGAAAGTGTGAAGACCGCATGCGTCCAGACATCGCGTGAAAACGGCCCCTTCGACAGCTGAACCATCGGCCGTTTCTCGAAGGGAATCTCATCCCACTGCACGTTGGCGGGGTTCCAGATTTCCACCAACGGCCGGATGGCATAACGAAAGAAGCGCGGTGTCTCGTTCTTGGACCACTCCAGAAAGATGAAGCCCTTCTTCCCGTCATCACCGACAATCTGCACCGGATCACAGTAGCCCGGCTCCAGATCCTCGTCCGGTGTCAGCCGCAGCCACACCGAGACCGTGGCGCTCCAGTCACGGTCATTGTAGCCAAGCACGCCGACGCCGCTGAACTGAGGACGGGTCACGCCCTTCTTGGGATAAAGCACACAACCGCCAAACCTGCCTCCGGCGTCCAGCTTCACCTCCTCATTGGGCAGGCAGGGCGCCAGGGCGCCTCCCTTCTTCACCAGGCAGGCCTTCTCTCCAAGGCTGAAGTCGGCGTCCAGCCCGGAGTCGAACGAGGCGTGAAACGTGAGCGCAGACCTCAGGGATTCCTGGGCGGTGAGGGAGGCGGAGGCCGCAAGGCAGAACAGAAGGGCGAAGGTCTTCATGGCGGCAAACCAACGCGTGCAAGCCACCGGCTTGTTCTGAAAAAAAGCGGCTGCCAGATCAGCGACAGAGACACGTTCACTCCTGCCAACCATGATTTTCAAGACACTCCCCGGCCTGCTGTCCGCCTGCCTTCTCGGCCTCTCCGCCATTGTCGCCGCGGATCGGCCTAACATCATCTTCATTCTCTGCGACGACCTCGCCCAGGGCGATCTCGGCTGCTATGGGCAGAAGCTGATCCAGACGCCCAGCCTCGACCGCATGGCCAGGGAGGGCACCATGTTTCCGCAGCTCTATTCCGGCACCAGCGTCTGCGCCCCGTCACGCTCGTCGCTGATGACCGGCCTGCACATGGGCCACTGCCCCATCCGGGCCAACCGCGAGGTGCAGCCGGAGGGCCAGAAGCCGCTGCCGGAGGGCACCGTCACCGTCGCCCAGGTGCTCAAAAAGGCGGGTTATGCCACTGCCTGCACCGGCAAGTGGGGCATGGGCATGTTTGACACCAGCGGCAGCCCCCTGAAGCTCGGCTTCGACCATTTCTACGGCTACAACTGCCAGCGTCACGCCCACAGCTACTTTCCCGCCTATCTCTGGAACAACGACAAGCGGGTCGAACTCGACGGCAAGACCTATGCGATGGACCTGATCGCACGTGACACTCTGGACTGGGTGCGCGCCCAGGCCGCGGGCCCCTTTTTCCTCTACCACGCCATCACCCTGCCCCACGGCAAGTTTGAGATCGACGACCTGGGCCTCTACAAGGACAAGCCCTGGACGGAGCTGCAGAAGACCTATGCCGCCATGGTCACCCGGCTCGACAGCGATGTCGGCAGGCTGCTCGACCTCCTCAAGGAACTTAAGATCGACGACAACACGCTGGTCCTTTTCGCCGGTGACAACGGCGCCTCCTTCGATCCCAAATCCGAGGTCGGAAAGCTCTTCGATCAGTCCATGGGCGGCAGACTTCGCGGCTACAAGCGCAGCCTCTATGAAGGCGGGCTGCGCCAGGCCGGCATCGCCCGCTGGCCGGGCAAGGTTCCCGCAGGGCGCGTGTGCGAACAGCCCTGGGCGTTCTGGGATTTCCTGCCCACGGCCGCCGAACTCGCCGGAGCCAGGATCAGCTCGGCCCATGACGGGCTTTCCGTGGTCTCTCTGCTCAAGGGCGGATCCGCACCCGAGCGTGAAGCCTTCTACTGGGAACTGCATGAGGGCGCCTCTCTTCAGGCCCTGCGCTTCGGCAGCTGGAAGGCCGTGCGCAACGGTCCCTCGAAGCCTGTCGAACTTTACGACCTCGGCAAGGATGCCGCCGAGTCCAACAACGTTGCGACCGCCCATCCCGAACTCGTTGCACGTGCGGTCGAGCTCATGAAGAGCCTGCGCACCGACTCCCCGGACTGGCCTCTCGTGGATCAAAAGCCGGGCAAAAAGAAGGCTGCCAAAAAGAACAAGAACTGACTCCCCCTCCACGCCATGATCCGCCCGCTTCACATTCTGCTGACGTTGCTCTTCGTCCAGGCCGCTTTGGCACAGACCGCTTCGCCAGATGCCCAGCCCAAACGCGTTCCCAAACCGCCTCGCACACCCACGGCGGCCAACGTGGCCTACGGCATGCATGAACGCCAGGTGCTCGACTTCTACAAGGCGGAGTCTGACAGGCCCACGCCCGTGCTGTTCTTCATCCATGGCGGCGGCTGGGTGACCGGGGACAAGGCGAAACCTGCGGAGCTTTCCGCCTGCCTCGC
This sequence comes from uncultured Prosthecobacter sp., assembly GCA_964642905.1. Classification (GTDB taxonomy): domain Bacteria; phylum Verrucomicrobiota; class Verrucomicrobiia; order Verrucomicrobiales; family Verrucomicrobiaceae; genus Prosthecobacter. Next base: position 15,428 of record CAZXPU010000005.1, on the reverse strand, counting down.
CGCCGGCATCTCGGTGGTCTCCATCAATTACCGCTACTCCTGGCAGGCCCAGCTGGCCGGTGTGATGCCGCCGGTGAAATGGCCTCTGGAGGATGCTGCCAGAGCCCTGCAGTTCGTGCGCAGCAAGGCCGCCGAATGGAACATCGACAAGAAGCGCATCGGTGCCAGCGGCAGCTCGGCAGGCGCCTGCTCAAGCCTCTTCCTCGCCTTCCACGATGACATGGCGGACCCAGGCAGCCAGGATCCTGTCGCCCGTGAGTCCACCCGCCTCTGGTGCGCCGCCGTCAGCGGGGCCCAGACCTCGCTCGACCCCGCCCAGCTCAAGGAATGGACGCCTAACAGCCGTTACGGCGGCCACGCCTTCGGCTTCATGGACCCGAATGACCTGAAGTCACGTGACACCCGTTTTGCCGAGTTCCTGGAGAAGCGCGAGTCGGTGCTGAAATGGATCCAGATCTATTCGCCCTTTGCGCTCGTCAGCCGCGACGACCCTCCCGTTTTCCTCTATTACAAGGACCAGCCCGCCATCGGCCAGCCGCAGAAGGATCCCACGCACACCGTCAACTACGGCATCAAGCTTCAGGAGCACTGCCGCAGCCTCGGCGTGGAGTGCGAAGTCTTTTATCCCGGTGCACCGGACCTGAAGCATCAGGGCAACGCCGCGTTCCTGATCGACAAGCTCAAGGCACCTTGAACGACTGCCGCAAAACCTGAAAACATGCCCGGTGATTGCTGAATGAAGGCCGGCGCTGAATGGCGTTTGAATAGGCCTGTGAACCGCCGCCAACTTCTCCAATCCCTGACCGCGCTCGCCGCAGCACCAGCCTGCGCCGCAGCGCTTCCATGGAAGCTGAATTACATGCTGGCCTCGAGCATGTATGGCAGCCTGCCGCTGGCAGAGATCCTGCCCGAGGTGAGGAAGACAGGTGCAACGTCGATTGAGCTTTGGCCGAAAAAACACGGCACCCAGCGCGAGGAACTCGACACCATCGGCCTCGAAAAATTCGGCGCCATGCTCAAGCAGGCCGGTGTCGGCTTCGGCGGCACGACGCGCTACGATCTCGGACCCTTCAAGCTCACGGAGGAAATCCGGCTGGTGAAGCAGCTCGGCGGCAGCTTCATCGTCACAGGCGGTTCGGGCGAGTGGAAGAACATCACCCCGGAGCAGCTCAAGGCCAACGTGAAGGGCTTTGTGGAAAAGATGAAGCCGCACGCCGCGCTCGCCGCTGAAAACGGCGTGGTGATCGGCATCGAAAACCACGTCAACAACCTCATCGACACGCCCGACTCGCTGCGCTGGCTGGCGGATGAAATCCGCAGCATCTCCGGCATCGGCATCGCCCTCGCCCCCTACCACCTGCCGCAGGAGCCCGGCCTGCTTGCCGGCCTCATCCGGCACATCGACCGCAAGATGACGCTGTTCTATGCCTGGGAGCATGGCCGGGGCTGCACCAAGCCGATGCCCAAGGAAGAGGAACTTCAGCAGATTCCGGGTCGCGGCCCGCTGGACTGGAAGCCCCTGCTAGCCGCCCTCAAGGAGGTGAACTTCACCGGCCCCACCGAGGTCTTCATGCACCCGACCCCGCGCGGCATCCCCATCATGCCGACCCTGGCCGAGTCCACCGCTGAGATCATCCGCGGCAGGGACCATCTCGATGCGCTTGTCGCCGGCCTCTGATTTTGCTTTCCTGACACATCCCACACCTCCACCCACCCCGCTCCACCATGCCTGAAGCCAAAGTCCTCCTGATCGTCGGTGACGCCACCGAGACCGTTGACACCCTGTATCCCTTCTACCGCCTCATCGAAGGCGGCTACAAACCCGTCGTCGCCGCGCCGGAAAAACGGAAGTACCAGATGGTGCTGCATGAAGTGAAGCCCGGCTGGACCATCACCAAGGAATGGGAGGGTTACAGCATCGACGCCGACATCGCCTTCAAGGACATCAAGCCCGAGGAGTACGTCGGCATCTTCTTCAGCGGCGGCCGCGCGCCGGAATACATCCGTGAGGACCAGGACCTGCTGCGCATCACCCGCTGGTTCTGGGAGAACAAGAAGCCCTGCGCCAGCGTCTGCCACGGCGTGGAGATCCCCGCCCGGGCCGACATCGTCAAGGGCCTGCGCATGGCCACGGTGGCCAAGTGCAAGTTCGACCTTGAGATCTGCGGAGGCATCTACGTCAACGAGCCCTGCGTCATCGACCAGCACATGTACTCCGGCCGCACCTATCATGACAGCGGCCACTTCATCGGGCCGTGGATTGCAGCGCTTGATGTGGAGCGGAAGAAGATGGGCGTCTAAAATGACAAGGGCCAAATCACAATGACCCAGGAAGTCCCAATGCCAAAAACCAAACCGAATCGGCATTCGATGCGCTCATTGGAACTTCGTGCGTGGTCATTCCTTGGTCATTGGCTCCTGGTCATGGGTCATTTGCTTCTTGCATCGCCACTCACCGCGCATCCGCTTCAGGCCGAACCAATCAACCATCCCTACGTCTTCACCTTCGATCAGTTCAACCTGCCCGAGGATCCGGACGAGCATGTGGTGGATGGCGGGCACCTGCTGCTGGCCGAGCTGAACTGCACCGCCTGCCACGCCGCGCCGGAAGCCTGGCGCGAGCGTCTCGCCCCCAAGCCCGGGCCCAACCTCGCCGGTGTCGGCTCCAGGCTGGACCAGGACCAGCTCTGGCTGTTCATCCGCAGCCCGCAGTTCCGGAAGAAAGGCACGCAGATGCCCGGCTTGTTTTCAGGCGCGGAAGGCGATGCCGCCAGCGTCGAGGCGCTGGTGGAATACCTATCCTCACTGAAGCAGGAGACCCCGAAGATGCCGGCTGGCGACGGCGCCCATGGCAAGGAACTTTACCACAAGGCGGGTTGCGTGGCCTGCCATGAACCGGGCACCGACTTCCGCCCCGCCAAGGTGCCTGCGGCAATGGACGTCGAGAAGCCCGGCAACGCCTCGGTGCCCATCGCCTTTGCCGATGTCTACGACCTCAACTCGCTGGCGCACTTTCTGCAAAACCCGCTGCATTACCGGCCCGCCGGACGGATGCCCAGCCTGCGCCTGAGCGACCAGGAGGCGGCGGACATTGCAGCCTATCTGCATGTGGGCCGCCAGCCCGAAAAGGCCGTGGAGCGAGCGGCCTTGAAGACTCCTCCACAGGGCATTGCCAAAGGCAGGCAGGTCTTCCAGGCCATGGGCTGCATCCACTGCCACCAGGGCGAGTCCGGCATGCAGGCACGCTCCCACGCGACGCTTGCCTCCCTGAACACCGACAAGGGCTGCCTGTCCGACGCCCAGCCCACCGGCGTGCCGCGCTACGATTTGAACGAGCTTCAAAAACGTGCCCTCAAGCTGGCCATCGCCGCCGTCCAAAAAGGCGGCCCACCGCTGTTCAGCGCCAGGCAGAAGGTGGACTGGCAGATGACACGGCTGAACTGCTACGCCTGCCATGACCGCGACGGCAAAGGCGGCCCCGAGGATCCCCGCGCCCAGTACTTCACCAGCAACGACGGCAGCGCCGAGTCCCTGGGTGAACTCGCCCACCTGCCGCCAAACCTCGACGCCGCCGGCCGCAAGCTCACCCGCGCCTGGTTGGAGAAGATTTTGTTCGGCGAGGGCGGCTCGGTCCGTCCCTACATGGACACCCGCATGCCCGACTTCGGCAAAGACCAGACCGCCATGCTGACGGACCTGCTTCCCGAAGCGGACCGGCGTGAAACCCCGGTGAAGATCGACATCAGCGGCCTGGAGAAGCATCACCGCGCCGAACTGGGCCGCAAGCTCCTCGGCACGACGGGGCTGGCCTGCGTCGGCTGTCATGGCCTCAAGGAGCGCAAGTCCCTCGGCCCGCCGGTCATCCGCCTCACGCACACCGTCGAGCGCCTGCAGCCCGAGTATTTCAAGGAGCTGCTGCTCAACCCCCAGGCCACCCAGCCCGGCACCATGATGCCGCCCATGTTCATTGGCCGCAAAACGGCGGACAAGGACATCGAATCCATCTGGACCTACCTCAAGGAGATTGAGGGCCAGCCTCTTCCCGAAGGCCTCATCTCCAATGAGGACTTTGAAATCAAGCCCGCGAAGGTCGGCAAGCCCGTCGTCTTTCGCAGTTTCATCGAAGGAGCCGGCACCCATGCCATCGGCGTGGGCTTCCCCGCCGGAGTGAACGCCGCCTTTGACTCCGCCCAGGTCCGTTGGGCCATCGTCTGGAAGGGGCGCTTCCTGGATGCCATGAGCAACTGGCAGAGCCGCGAGATGCCGCCCGTCAAGCCGCTCGGCACCGACGTCAAGGAGCTGCCTCCTGCTTCCGGAACACGTGAATTTCAGGGTTACCGAATGGGAAATGACGGAGTGCCCACCCTGCTTTACACGCTGGACGGACAAACGGTGGAGGACACGCTGCGGCCCTCCGGCGGCGGCTTCGAACGCATCGTGACCATCAACGGCAAGACCACAAAGGAGGCCATCTCATGGTAAGGGCATTTCTTGGATTTCTGATCTCGGCTGGCGCATGCCTCATGCTCCACGCCCAGGAGCAGTCCGACTACTACCGCACCATCACCCTGGAGACGCCCGCCGGCGTCAACTTCGAGGCCAGCGGCCTGGCGATGCTGCCCGACGGCAGGCTCGCGGTGTCGCTGCGCAAGGGTGAAGTCTGGATCATTCAAAACCCGGCCGCCGAGCCTCCGACCGTGAAAAACCTGGGCTATCATCTGTTTGCCAGCGGCATGCACGAGATCCTCGGGCTCGACGTCCATGACGGCGACATCTATGTGACGCAGCGCAGCGAGGTCACAAGGCTGCGCGACACCGACAAGGATGGCAGCGCGGATGAATACTTCGCCGCCAGCAAGGGCTGGGGTGTCTCCGGCGCCTACCACGAATATGCCTACGGCCCGGTCTTTGACCGCGAGGGCAACATGCACAACACGCTGAACTGCTCGATGGGCAAGACCTGGTCCGGAGCGGGCGAAGAGGCCAAACACCCGCTCTGGCGCGGCTGGAGCATCATCACACGCAAGGGCGGCACCACGGCCTCCGGGTTTTCGGCCGGTTTTCGCAGCCCCTGCGGCATCGGCCTCAACGCCGAGGGCGACATCTTCGGCACCGACCAGCAGGGCAACTGGGTCCCCACCAGCCCGGTCATGCACATCCGTGAAGGGGCCTTCTTCGGCCATGCCGAATCGTTGGTTGACGCCACGCGGCCGGATTCCCCGGTGAAACCACCGGCCCGCATGCTGGACGGGCTCACCGTGGCCGAGGCCGTGACCCGCATTGGCGGCTACTGCCCGCCCGCCGTCTGGCTGCCTTATGTGAAATTCGGCCAGAGCACGACCGGCCTGCGCTGCAACCTCACAGGCGGCAAATTCGGACCGTTCGAGAAGCAGCTGTTCATCGGTGAATTCGTGCTTTCGGGTGTCAACCGGGTCTATTTGGAAAAGGTCGGTGGCGAATACCAGGGCGCCTGCTTCCCCTTTGTCAGCGGTCTTCAGAGCGCGGTGCTGACCCTGAACTTCCTGCCCGATGGCTCCATGATCGTCGGCCAGAGCAACCGGGGCTGGAACAGCTACGGAAGCAGGTCCTTCGGCCTGCAAAGGCTGGTGCCGACTGGCAAGGTGCCTCTCGAAATCCAGAAGCTCGAGGCCATCCCCGGCGGCTTCCGCTTCACCTTCACTCACCCGGTAAAACCCGCCGACTGGTCCCAGGTCAAGGCGCAGAGCTACACCTACACCCTGACCGCCAAATATGGCAGTCCGGAGGTCAATCCGCAGCCGCTTCAACTCAGCGACTGGCAGCTCTCCAACGACGGCCTCAGCCTGACCGCGAAATGCGGCAACCTGCGAGCTGGTCATGTGCATGAGTTTGAACTGCCCGAAGTGCTCGCCCAGGACGGGCTGCCCCTGTGGCATCGGCTCTGCGCCTACACGCTCAACAGGCTGCCCTGATTGGCATTCGCTCATCCTCGATTGGCCCAGGGAACCGAAACACCCCTTGTTCTGCACGGGGCGGGAGAGGGCAAAACTCGTTCAATACCAAGGAGTTCGGTCTTGATAGCCCTGCGATCTGAAATTTTCACACCTGCAACAGCGTCTCAATAGCCATTGACCAAGGCGTGAATTGCGCCACTTATCCAGCTCTCTATTAAGTCCGCCCCCGCCATGCTCCAGACTTCTCTGATTGCCAATCCTGCCTCCGGCTTGCATGTGTCGGCAGTGAAGCAGGACAGAGGCTCTGCCGTAAAAAAACCCGGTTCTGTTTTAGGCCGTGAATCCACAACTCAGGATCATCTCGGACTGACCTGGCTGGTGGCAGTCACCGCCTGCTTCCTGGCAGTCGGCGTGGCGGGCATGTTTGAACCTGAAGACAGCATGCCCTTTCTGCTTTCCGGCGTTCCCGGGGAAGGCAGTGGTGAAATCTCCGGCATGGAAGCCGTGATGGCCGATGTGCAGACCGAGGATGCCTCCGTCGCCCAGGAAGTGGTCGAACCCACGGTCGAGATCACCGAAGTGCCGCCCATGCCGGACGTGGTGGAACCCGTGCAGGACCTTCCGGAACTGACACAGGCGCTGGTCACCGAGGATTTGTTTGTCGTACCCTCCGCCCCCAAGGTGGAGACCGCCCTGCGTCCCGTGGAGCCTGTGGAGCCGAAGCCTGTGACCCAGCCCGCTCCACGCCGAACCCGCAGCTCGGCCACCGCCTCTTCAGGTCGTGCCACCAGCGGCACCGGCTCACAGGCCGGCGGCTCCGGCGGTGCTGGCACCGCGGGCATGGCGGCATCTGCCGGAAAATTTGTCATTCCAAGGCCCAGCTATCCAAGTTCGCTGAAGGCCCTGGGCGTCAGCGGCACGGTGAGGCTGAGCATCCAGGTCGGCATGTCCGGACGCCCTGAAAGCGTCTCCATCGACAGCAGCAGCGGCAGTGCCGCCTTGGACGAATTCGCCGCCTCCTGGGTACGCCGCAACGGCCGGGGTCCTGCCGGCTCCCCCGGACGTATCATCGCCCCGCTGACCTTTGTTCTCCGCTAATCCAGCTTCTTCTCAATGTCCGTCCTCACGCCCCCCCTCGCCAATGCCGTCGTCGAACTGATCGTCAAAGGCGGTCCCATCATGTATCCCATCCTGGTGGTGGGCGTGGCGGCCGTCTGCGTGATCCTGGAACGCGTCTTCTGGTGGCTGAAGCTCGGCATGGGCCGCAAGCACAAGCTTCTGGAGGACACCTACGCCGCGCTGGATGCGGGCGACCAACAGCGTGCGGTAACCCTGTCCAAGGGCAGCAGCGACCCGGTGGTCCGCATGGTCCACCATGGCCTGATCCACCAGCACACCTCGATGCAGGGGGCGCTGGAAGTCGCCGCCGGCCATGAACTCCAGGGCGCGGGCCGCTTCCTCAACGCCATGGACACCATCGTCACCCTCGGCCCGCTTCTCGGCCTGCTTGGCACCGTCACCGGCATCATGGGCTCCTTCAGCTCCATCGGCGACTCCGAACTGGCGGTGGAAAAAGTCACCGGCGGCATCGGCGAGGCTCTCATCGCCACCGCAGCCGGCCTGGGCATCGCCATCACCACGCTCATCCCGATGAACTACTTCCACAGCCGGCTGGCGAAGCTTCAGTTTGAGCTCGAGGCGGCCGCCAACAACGTGCTCATCCTGGCCGCCCGCCACGGCCTCGACAAGAAGTAACCGAGAACGATCCGACCGAGCACGTGAAACTGCACTCCCCGATCCCGCACAAGAAGACACGCCTGGAGATCATCCCGCTGATCGACGTCATGTTCTTCCTGCTGGCCTCCTTCATGATGGTCAGCCTGACCATGACCAAGCAGCAGACGATCAAGGTCAACCTGCCCGTCGCCGCCGCCAGCCAGCCGGACTTCAAGCCGGACATGATCAACATCGGCGTCAGCGCCTCCGGTGACGTGCACCTCGACACCCAGCCCGTCAGCCTGCCCGACCTGGAGAAAAAACTCGCCGCCCGCCGGGCCCAGGCCCCTGAGACTCCCGTTTACATCAGCGGCGACGCCGAAACCCGCCATGCCGACATGGTGAAGGCCCTGGATGCCGTGCGCCGCGCCGGCTTCAGCAAGGTCGCCTTCAACGTCCGGCCCGCCACCGTGGGTGCCGTCCCAGCTTCCTCCCCCGCCCCAGCACCCGCGAAATGAAGCGCGTCCTCCTCGCCCTGCTCGTCCTCATCTCCCTGGGCCTCTGCGGCATCTGCGTCGTGCAGTGGCAGCGCGAGCACCGCCTGCGCGCCAACATCGCCGCCCTCAAGGACGCCCTGGTCGAGGAAAACCAAAAGCGTGTCGAAGCCGAGGCCAAGGTCGAGCAGTACGGCCAGGAGATCGAACGCCTCACCAGCATCCGCAAGGAGATCGAGGCGCGCCTGCTGGACCTGACCGAGGAGGTGCGCAACCTCACCGATGACCAGTCCGCCCGTGGTTACAGCATTGCCGTGATGATGAACAAGGCGATGCGGGCCGAGAATGAGCTCGATGCCTATAAAAAGCTCGCCGGGCAGGGCACCGACGCGTTGAAAAAGCACAATGAAACCGTCGGCGCCCAGAACAGCGCCATTGAAAAGGCCAACGCCCAGCTGAGGCAGCTCGCCAAGGAACGTGACGAGGCCATCGAAAAACTGAACGCCCGCACCCGAGAGTTCAACGAGCTTGTTGAGAAGTACAACAAGCTCGGCAGACGCTGATCAAGCCGCTCCGCGTCAGGCTTCCAGCTTCCAGGGACCGCGATACTCGCGCCCAAGCAGCTTGGCGGCCTCGGGATCGCCGATGATCTCCTCCTTCACCGGATCCCATTTGATCGGACGATTCACCAGGAAGGAGATGAGCGCCAGATGCCCAGGGGTGGCGCTGCGATGCGCCGTCTCCACCGGCGTCACCGTCGGCTGGCGGCTCTTCACGCAGTCCAGGAAGTTCCGGTGATGGCCAGGCGTGGCGTAAAGCCGCGTCTTGATCACATCATCGCCAAGCTTGGGCGCCTTCGCGGCCTCCACGATGCTCAGGCCTTCGCGCTTCTTGACGACCTGCTTCAGCGCAGGATTGGAGCTGTCGTAGGCTCCGTTGCGGTTCACATAAACCCAGCCCTCCGTGCCGATCCACTTCGTGCCCATCTGGATGTCGCCATGCCCCCCGGCGATCACCATCGTGATGTCGCCCGCATACTTCGCCTCGGCACGGTACTTGGTGGCCGTGTTCCAGATGTCGCTCCGCGGCGGCATGTCGACCTGGATGGGCAGCACTTCGTTCGGACCGCTGCGGTCCATGTCCATGCCCCAGTGCGCGATGTCGCAGTGATGGCCGATCCAGTCGAGCAGCTGGCCGCCGCCGATGTTGTAGTCCCAGCGCCAGTTCTTGTGCACGCGACACTCGATATAATCCTGCATGGCCGCAGGCCCGATCCACATCTCATAGTCAAGCTCCGGAGGCGGAGCTGTGACGCTGCGCTTGTCGCCGGTCTTGGCGAAGTCGTTGTGTCCGGCGGGCAGGCCCACCTCGACCCGCGTCAGCCTGCCGATGAGGCCGTTGCGCACGACCTCGGCGCCGATGCGGAAGTTGTCCTCGCTGCGCTGCCAGGAGCCGGTCTGCCAGATGCGCCCATGCTTCTGCACCGCCTTCACGATGGCCTGCTGCTCGGCAATGCTCCTCGCCAGCGGCTTTTCGCCATAGATGTCCTTGCCGTTTTTCGCCGCCTCGATGGAGGTCAGCGCGTGCCAGTTGTCCGGCAGCGCCAGCATGACGGTGTCGATGTCCTTGCGGGCCATGACCTCACGGTAGTCGTGGTAGCCCCTGCAATCCTGGTTCTTGTAGTAGCCGTTCACGGCGCCCAGCGCCTTCGCCAGGTTGTTCTTGTCGATGTCACACGCGGCCACGACCTGACAGTCTGACTCCTGCAGGAACTTCTGGGTGTTTCCAGGCCCCATCATGCCCCAGCCGAGCACCGCCATGGTGATCCTGTTGGAGGGCGCGTTCTGGCCGAAGACGGAAGCCGGAACAATGCTTGGAAAGCCGATGGCGGCGGCTGAGCGGGCGATAAACTGGCGACGGCTGGTGAAGGGAACTTTTTTCATGAGCCGCCCTTTTTAAGGCGGGCGGGACGCATGAGTCGAGCCGAAACCTGCGGCACGACATAACTCCCATTGCTTCCAAACCGGTGACTTCCGATTGTCGTCCAAAAGAGTGAGGCGGACGCCTCGTACTAGACCTTTTGCCCTGACTCGAATGCCGCCTCCATCCTTCACCCGCCACATCGCCGTCGTGCTGCCTTTCTTCACAGCAGCGGCCAGTCTGGCCGCGCCCTCGGCCGAGTCGCTGAAGTTCTTTGAGTCGAAGGTCCGCCCGGTCCTGGTCCAAAGCTGCCAGGAATGCCACGGCGAAAAGAAGCACAAGGGCGGTCTGCGGCTCGACAACCTGCCCTACATCCTGCATGGCGGCGACCAGGGGCCCGCCATCGTCCCGCACAAGCCGGAGGAGTCCCTGCTGATCAAGGCGGTGAACCATGCCGTTCCCGACCTGGAAATGCCTCCGGACGGCAGGCTGCCTGAAGACCAGGTCAACGCCCTCAAGCAGTGGATCGCCATGGGCGCCCCCTGGCCTGAAAATGAAGTTTCCGCCGCCAGACCGCCACGCCGTCCCGGTGAATTCACCGCCGAGGACCGTGCCTGGTGGGCGTTTCAACCCGTCAGGGAGCCCGCTGTGCCGAAGGTCAGGCATGAAGGAAACGCCATCGACGCCTTCCTCGAGGCCGGCCGCCAGAATGCAGGCCTCAAGGCGCTCCCGCAGGCAGCCCCCGAGGAGCTCATCCGCCGGCTTTCCTTCGACCTGACGGGCCTGCCGCCCGCCCCGGAAGAAGTCGCACAATTTGTTCGCGACTGCGCCTCCGGCTCGGACCGGGCGCAGTCCGCCTACGAGGCGCTGGTGGACCGGCTGCTGGCATCCCCCAGGTTTGGCGAACGCATGGCGCAGCACTGGCTCGACCTGGTGCGCTACGCCGAGTCCGAGGGCTACCGGCTCGACGCCTACCGCCCCAACGTCTGGCCCTACCGCGACTATGTCATCGAGTCCTTCAACCAGGACAAGCCTTACAACCAGTTCGTCAGGGAGCAGCTCGCCGGTGATGAACTGGCCCCGGGCGACCCGATGAGCGAGATCGCCACGGCCTTCCTCCGCCACACGGTGTACGAATACAACCAGCGCGACGCCGAGGGCCAGTGGCGGACCCTCATGAACGAGGTCACCGACGTCACGGCGGACGTCTTCCTCGGCATGAGCGTCCAGTGCGCCCAGTGCCATGACCACAAGTTCGATCCCATCCTGCAGAAGGATTATTACCGCCTGCAGTCATTCCTCGCGAACATCACCTGGCCGGAGGACAAGAAGCTCGCAACGAAAGAGGAGATCGCAGTTCACGAAAAGCAGCATCAGGCCTGGCTTGAAGCCACCCGGGAGCCCCGTTCGGCCATTGACGGCATCCTCGAACCCCGCATCCAGGCGGCGCAGAAGAGCGCCATGGAAAAGTTTCCCGAGGAGGTCGTCGCCATGTGGAGGAAGCCGCGCGAGCAGCGCGCGCCGTATGAAGAGCAGATCGTCCAGCTTGCCTGGAGGCAGGCTGAATATGAGCGCTACCGCTTCAAGACCGACAAGATCAAGGAGCCCGAGGCCACCCAGCTGCGCGAGGCCCAGACAAGGCTGGCGGCCTTTGATTCACTCAAGCCGAAACCGCTGCTGACCGCCTATGCGATTGGTGAAACGGGTCCCGTCGCCCGGGATGCCAGCTTCAAGACACGGAGGTCAGGGGAGATTGCGGCCAAGCCAGGCTTTCTCACCATCCTGGATTCCAAAGACGCCAGGATTCCCGAGCCGAAGCCGGGCGCCACGACCAGCGGCCGACGCAGCGTGCTCGCAGACTGGTTTGCCAGCCCCGACAATCCACTGACCACGCGGGTCATCGTCAACCGCCTGTGGTCCTGGCATTTCGGACGCGGCATCGCAGGCACGCCGAGCGACTTCGGCCGCCTGGGCGAAGCCCCGACCCATCCCGAACTGCTCGACTGGCTGACCGTGCAGTTCCTCAAAGGGGGCTGGAAGATGAAACCTCTTCACAAGATGATCGTCATGAGCGCCGCCTATCGGCAGAGCTCCCTGTTGAATGATGGCAAGTCCCTGCAGGTCGATCCGGAAAACAGGCTGCTCTGGCGTTTTCCACCGCGTCGCCTCGATGCTGAACAGGCGCGTGACGCCGTGCTTCAGGCCAGTGGTGAGCTTGACCTGAGCATGGGCGGCGAGGGCGTGGCCGCATCCGTGCCACGACGCAGCATCTACACCCGCAAGATCCGCAACACCCAGGACCCGTTCCTGCAGAGCCTCGACGCGCCCCCGGGCTTCTCCAGCCTGCCCACCCGCGACGCCACCACCACGGCCACGCAGAGCCTGCTCATGATCAACGGTGAATGGCCGCTGGAACGCGCCCGCAGCATGGCGGCAAGGCTTTCGAAGGAGAAGCCGGCCAGCGACGCCATCGCCGTGTCACGCGCCTACCAGCTCACCCTCGGGCGTGACCCGACAGGCCAGGAGGCGAAGGACGCGATGGACTTCCTTGTCAGACAGCGGGCCGGCCTCAGGAAATCCCTGCCTCCGCCTCCGAAGGCCGTGCCAGCCCTGGCCGACGCGGCCGCCTACTTCGGCTCCCCTTCGCCAGCCAGAACCACGAAGACGCTGTGGATGGAGCCCGGCGGCAGAAACGAAAAGCTGCGAATCAGCCGCACGAACGGCCTTGAAGGGGACGCCTTTGCCATCGAGGCCGTCATCCACCTGAAGAGCCTCTACCCAAGCGGCTCGGTGCGCACCATCGCCTCCCGCTGGGACAACAGCAAGACCACCCGCGGCTGGTCCTTCGGCGTGACGAGCGAGAAGTCCGCCTACAAGCCTAACAATCTGATTGTCCAGCTGGTCGGCGAGGACTTCCAGGGAAGCCTGGCCTATGAGGTGGTGGCCAGCGGCCTGCGCATCCCCCTCGGCAGGCCCTATTATGTGGCCGCGATCCTGAACAACGAGCCTGCGGAGGGCCGCATGTCCGGCGGCAGCATCACCTTCCATGCCCGTGACCTGGGCGACCCTGCCGCCGCCATGCAGACTGTGACCGTGCCGCATCCCATCTGCGGCGGGCATGTCAGCCCGGACTGCCCCCTTTACATCGGCGGACGCGACAAGGACAAGGCCAGCCTCTGGCACGGCGCGATCTCCAGGGTGGTGCTTCGGCAGGGCGGACTTGATCCCGAAAAACTCATGGCCTGGGTGGGCATGAACGCCCCCTCCTGCCTGGTCGACATCAATGCCGATCTCGCGAGTCAGCAACTCAAGTCCGGCTGGCAATGGGAGTCATCCGCTCCGGCCATCCAGGCTGGAAAAGGAGTCGATGCAGGCCGGGAGGCGCTGACCGACCTCTGCCATGTGCTGCTGAACACCAACGAGTTTTTCTATCTGCACTGAGGTGGGCTCAGGATCGACCTGAGGCTTCTTCATCCAGCCCGGAAGCCGCCTGCTCAAAGCCTTTGGCAAGCTCATGCCATTCGTCCGCAGGGGTCTGCCAGCCGCCGCTGACACGCACAACACGGCGCAGCTCCTCCCAGTCGGCACCGAGCGCCTGAACCACCACGGAGGAACCTTCCTTGCCGGAACTGCAGGCGGAACCCGTGGAGATGGCCAGCCCCTGACGGCTGAGCCGGGTGAGCCACTTCAGGTTGGAGTGACGTGGCATCACCATGAGCACCGTGTTCCAGAGACGCGGCGCGCCCTCGCTGATCACACGCAGGCCGGGAAACAGGGCCTTCATCCGCTCAATAAATGCGTCACGCAGAAGGCTTTGCCGGATAGCCACGGCTTCAAGGTCAGGAGCCAGTTGCTCCAGCGCGGCCGCCATCGCCTCAGCCGCCGGAAGATTCTCCGTGCCGGCTCGCCGCCCAGCTTCCTGAGGTCCACCCACCATGAGAGGGAAAGACTCCTCCTCATTGGCAAGCATCAGCAATCCCGCCCCTTTGGCACCGCCGAACTTGTGACCGCTGACCGTCACATAGTCGCAGGTGCCGAGCCGTGACGAATCCAGCTTGCCCACCCACTGGGAGGCATCGGCATGAAACCTCACCCCATGGACTCGGCAGGCCTGAAGCAGCTCAGGCCAGGGCTGCAGCACACCGCTCTCGTTGTTGGCGGCCATCACGGACACAAGCGCGGGCTGGACTCTGCGAATCACCTCTTCAAGTCCTTCGACGGTCACACGTCCCTGCTCATCCACGGGAATCTCAGTCACACGAGCCCTGCCCAGCCAGAAACGCGCGGATTCACGCAGGCTGGGATGCTCAATGGCGGAAATTGCCACGCAGGCATCGGGCGGCAGGCAGCGCGAAAGACCGGCAAACAGCGTGTTGTTCGCCTCAGTCGCCCCGGACGTGAAAACCAGGCGCTCCGGCTCCGAGCCCAGCCAGTCGGCCAGCCTGGCGCGGGCGGATTCCAAGGCTTGGCTGGCAAGCCCCGCCTCCCGGTAAAGGCTCGAAGGATTGTGCCAGTGCCGGTCACTGGCCCGCAGCCAGGCATCTCGCGCCGCAGGCTGCAGCGCGGTGGTGGCATTGTGATCAAAGTAGGCGGACATGACCGGAAGGAACTGCCTACTACGATCCGATGAGGCACTTTTCCAGCGTTCTCGCCCCGTCTCCCCCGAGCTTTTCATCCAGGGCATCGAGGCGCTGGATGAGGTCGATGACATGCCTGCGTGGATACATGCCGCCTGCCGCATCGCAGAAGTGGGTGCGGCATCCAAACGGCCGATGCAGGTAGGCCGTGCAGCGCCCGTCCTGCCCCAGCAGAGGGCAGGCTCCATCAGGGCGCGCCTTGACCTCGCGACGCCCCGACGCCCGCACGCCAAGCTGTAGATACAAGGCCTCTCCCAGGGTGAGCATCGGTGTGCGCCGCGTCAGGCGAAACTGGCAGCAGCCGGTGGTCATCTGACAGTTCCGCGGCAGAACACGCTTTTCCAGTTCGCCATAAACGGCTTTCACCTCCTCACGATCCTCCGGCGTCAGGGCCGGCGCATTTTTATTCCTGGGTCGGGACATCCGGATCGGGCGGGCTCACTCAGGCACAATGATCTGGTCGTCAGGCTGCACCACCACGTCGACACCCGGGCTTCCCGTCCCATTGGACAGGTTGTGAACCGTTGGCGCCTGCCCCGCGCGGACCAGCTTGACCTTTTTCATGCTGCCGTAGGGCGTGGGTCCCCCGGCCGTCATGATGGCCTGGGAAAGGGTCATGCCCTGGCGATAAGGAACCGCGCCAGGCTTGTTGACGCCGGTCACCGTGACCGTGCGCATGGTGGCCGTGCTCTCACCGATTCGATTGAGATAGGCCACAATCGTCCCGC
>CAZXPU010000004.1:0-86577 GCA_964642905.1 uncultured Prosthecobacter sp. | reverse complement strand
ATCCTGCGAATCATGCCAATCCCGTCACTGAAACCATGAGATGCCATGATTGGCCAATGGGATGCGTTGGCCCTGCCCCAAAGCCTGAGTTGACCTTCATTCGCCTGGTCACGGCGCGACCACGGGCGGCGGCAGCCCGAGGGCTTTCGAGGCCAGATAGAGCGACTCCTTCTCGATGCCGCCGGTCAGGTGAAACTTGCGCAGCTCCTGCTGCAGGTCCGCCAGCCTGCCCCAGGATTGATAGAGTTCAAACAGCAGGCCCGCCGCCTCATTGGGAAGCTGCCAGAGATCACGCACCAGCAGGGTCTCCGCCGCCTCATGCTCCTTCTGCGAGATCAGGAAACGCGCCCAGGCGATGACGATGTCGGGCTGGGTGGCCTGCGTGGACTCCAGCCTTTCCAGCGCGGTCTGATAAAGCTCACGCGCCATCTGCAGCTCACCGCATTCCTGCAGCGCCTGTGCCCAGGCCACCGTCTGGCCGCCTCCGGGCATCGGCATGCGCACGACTTCGGCAAACAGCTCCCGCACGATGGCCCGGTCGTTCATGGCATGGGCGACGCGCAGCATCAGGGGCTGCTTGCGGCTTTCCAGGCGCATCGAGGGCAGCTCCTGCATGACCAGGCAGGCCTTCCAGGCCAGGTCGGGCCGCTTCTGCTTCAGCAGGTTCTCCGCCGCCAGCTCCACGCAGATGCGGTCGCCATCCGCCAGGTTCTGCCAGCCGATGGTTAGGTCGGCGGCCAGCGAGGCCGGGGCGCTGTCCGCAAAGGCGCTCAGGGCCAGCGCGGCCAGCGGCCTGTCGGTTCCCGCACGGGTTTCAGCACGCAGGATCGGCAGCCAGGCGGCACGGTTGCGTCCCGCCGCCTCGCTGTTCATCCAGTCGGAAAGCTGGTTCAGCGCCTCACGCCCCCGGTGCCGCACCCGGAAAAAGGACGCCACCTGCGCCCGGCCCCGCTCCGGCGACCAGCCGGCGTCGGCGGCCAGCAGGCGCAGCAGCTCAAGCCGCAGCCGGAAGCGGTCGCCATCCTCCTTCATCGTTCGTTCGGCCTGGGTCAGGAAGTTCAGCCCCTCGGCCGCCCGCGAATGCCGCCGGCACAGCGCGGTGAGATGCGTGATCGCGTCGATGGCCTTGAGATCCACCGCCACGGTCATCATGTCGCGGAACTCCTCCCACCCTCCGGCTTCGGCGGCCAGCTCGGCGCGCAGCTTGAGCGCCTCCCTGCCCTGTGTCCCCGACTTCTCGACCAGCGGCACGCCGCGCAGGGCCTCGAGCGCGTCGGCGGAGCGGCCCTGCCTAACCAAAAGCTGCGCACGATGCACCGAGCTCTCGGCGTCGGGAATCACGCCGCTCTCCTCGTTCGCGACAAAGGCCTCGTGAAGCCGGTTCCAGGCGTCGAGCGCCAGCCTGTCCTGGCCGGTCTTTTCATAAAGCAGCGCCAGCTCGCGCAGATACGGCACCTCATGCGGGATGCGGCCCTGCAGCACCCGCGTCGGTGCGGGCAGGTAGCCGCGGCGGTGCAGCTCCCTGACGTCGTACTCCAGCGCCAGGAAATGCGAGTGCTTCTCCCGCAGCACTTCATCTCCGGGCTGCGGCGGCTTGTAGGGCGGCTCCGCCTCCAGCAGCTGCAGCGTGAACTTCAGCCCGGTCCGGGTGTCCAGCGCGGCCTCGGAAACCCGGATCAGCCACTGCGCATACTCCGGGTTGGCCGGCGCACGGCCCGGCAGCATGCCATAGACCTCGATCGCCTCCCTCGACATGCCCGCCGCCTCCAGCCGGCCGCCCAGCTCGCTCAGGGTGTCCACCGACACCTCCTGGCGCATGTCCACGCTCGCCAGATGCTCGCGCAGAAGCCGCACCCGCGTCGGATAATCGGCGGACCTCATGCGCCTTATCAGGTGCCCCAGCCGCCACTCGCCAAACTCCAGTCCGGAGCGCGAGCTCAGCGCCACGCCGCCCCAGCGCGCGGACAGACGTTCGTTCACCTGCTGCACGACCTGGCCGAGCCCCTCATTGGTGAAGCGCGCCTCAATCTCCCGCGTCTCCTCCCACAGGCTGCGCAGATGCATCGGCTCCTCCCAGCGCGGCGATCCCTGAGGCATCAGCATGCCCTTCGGCTCGCCCATCTGCCTCGCAGGCAGGAAATCACCGGTCAGCAGGGCCTCCATCTCCGCCGCCGCCTTGTCAGGCGCCCCGGCCAGCCCTGCCACCGCCGCCTTGCGCAGCGTGGTCATCGAGGACGGCGGCACGCCCTGCAGCCGGCGCCAGGCGGTACGCACATTTTGTTCGCGCTCGGCGGCGCTCACGGCCAGCCGGTTGGCGGCGCTCAGGCTGAACAGGTAGGGATCGTAAGTGCCCCGGTAGGCCTCCGGCTGCACGGCGCCGCGCACCACGCGGCCCAGATATTCCCGCGCCAGGTCCCAGCGCTCCGCCGACTCGGCAATGCGCGCCAGCGAGAACATGAAGGCGCTGCCCAGCGCCGGGTTGTGCTCGCCCAGGCTCTCCCCAAGCTCCAGCGCCTCGGGATAGCGCTGCTGGTCCTGCAGCCGCCGCAGGATGTCGAGCACCGACACGCTTCGCAGCGTGCCCAGCCGGGCCAGGTCGCCCTTGGCAAAGCGGAAGCCGTCCAGGTCCGCGAGCACGCCCGACACGGCGAGCACCAGGCGCTGGCGCTGCTCGAGAATCCCGCCGTCCAGCCCGGTCTGCGTGGCTCGCGCCATCGCCTCCGTCATGCCGCCGGAACGGATCGTCAGCCAGGTTCGGCAGAACGCCGCCTCCAGGCTCTCGGAAAGCTTCTGAACCGGGTTCATCACCTGCTCCAGCAGGCTGCGGAAGGGGACTCCTAGCCGGGCGAAATAAAGCGCCCACAGCCTTTCCACCGGCGACTTCCAGGCCTCCGTCTCGAGCTTCCAGGCCTCCGTCGTGCCCGACCGCTGGTTCAACCGCGCCAGCTCCTCGATCGCCCGCAGACGCAGATGCGGCACCTCGTCCGGCAGCTCACTGAACTCGGGCCTCGGCAGGCTGAGAAAGGTACGCAGCACGGCCACCTCCGCCGTCTTCAGCGCCGGCACGGCGTCCAGCTCGCCGAGCACCTCGGTGACCGGCCCCGGCGGCCCCGCCTTGCGCTGTTCCGCCAGCGGCAGCGGCAGACGCTCCGGAGCGCCGTCTTTTGGCGGCATGAAGGCCTTGGCCTGCGTGCGCTGCAGGATCTCCGTCAGATGCTTCCTGGCACCGTCTTCATCCGCCAGCCGCAGGCACTTCAACGCCAGCCTCAGCTCCGACTTCGCATCCCAGGGCCGCACGCGTGAAATCTGCTCATACACGCGACGCTCGGCCTCGTCCTGACCCGTGCTGCGGTAATGCTCGGCCAGGTCCTCCAGGGCCGCCGCATCCTGTGAAAACCGGCTTTCCAGCCGACGCCTCACGCGATCGGCTTCGGCGATTTGAAAAGTCTGCTCCAGCATCTCCACCAGACGTCTCGACTCCGCCGCCACCTGCCCCGGCGCGGCACCGGCGGCGATCTGCTTCTGAAAATAAATCGCCGACTTGAGGTCATTCACCTTCAGCGCAGCCTCGCGCAGCTGGTCCAGGGAAAACGGCGTGTCCGGTGCGGTGTAGTAGGCCTGCTTCATCGCCGCAAACGCCTTCACGACATCACCGGAGCGTTCATAGACATGCGCCAGGGCCTCGTGATAAAAGCCGTCAAAGGGATGCTTCTTCACCAGGGCCAGCAACGAGTCCTGGACCAGCTTCAGCCGCTCCTTCATCACCTCCTCAGGCAGTTCGCCGCCGCCCTCGCCGGCCCACAGGAAGCGGTCGAGAAAACGCGTGAAGGCCTCGCGACGACGCTTCACGTCGGCCTCCTGCTCGACGATGCGCAGCTGCACCTCGACATGCCCGGGCAGCCTGCCGCGCTGCAGCAGCATCTCCGCGTAACGCTGCATCAGCGCCACCGCCGCGCCGCCCGTGGCGCGCTCGATCGCCTGCTGCCAGAGTTTGAGAGCGTCGTCCGGGCGACGCTGCAAGGCATAACATTGAGTGAGGGCGTTCAGCAGCTGCTCGGAATCCGGGGCTCCGCGGTAGGCGCGCTCCAGCAGCAGCGTGGCGGCCCTGCCGGGCGGCGGGGATTCGGCGGCCAGGCGCCAGCCGGTGCGCTCATGGGAAAGGCCGACATTGACGGCCGAGGACGCCGTCTGCTCGTCCTCCAGCAGCAGCTCGCTCAGCCGCAGCGTGTAGCGGATCTGGTTCGCGGGATCCTTGGCGATGAGGCGGCGCAGCACACGCATGGCCAGGGCGGTGTTCTTGTCGGCCAGAGTCAGCTCCAGCAGCAGCCTCTCCGCCTCCAGCGGCAGGCTGCGCGCGGGCGAGACCGCCTCCAGCCTGCTCAGCACGGTGTAGGCGTCCTCCCACTGCTCCGCCCTCAGCGCCCACCAGGCGGCGCGATGGAGCGCAAGCGGCTGCGTTTCGGCCGCCACCGACTTCATGAGCCGGCCCGCCTGGTTCAGCACCTCCTCGGCGGGCTCAGCCGTCCCGGCGGGCTTTTCCTCGGTCAAGGCAAACCCCTTGCCGGTGAAGATTTCCGGAAGCTGGAAGTCGCCGCCGGTGCCGCGCTGCCTCGGGGCCTCCTTCTTCCTCTCGCCTAACAACAAGGAGTAAATCCTCTCGTCCACGTCCACGCCATCCTCCTCGTTTCTCGAGGCCTGCCACGCCTTCTCCAGCCACTCCAGGGCCTCCTCGGGCTCGGCATGCTCCGTCAGCAGGTCGGCCAGCCGCAGAAACTCCTCACGCCCGGCCGCAGGCTTCGCCACGGCCTCACGCGCCAGGATGATCGCGGTGTCGAGGTCGCTGCCCGTGGCCATGAAGCCGGCGGCCTCGTTCAGCCGCCGCTGGCGCTCCTGCTCGTTCGGCGCGTCCCGGGTGAACCGGCGCAGCAGGGCGTCCGCCGCCGCCATGTCCTTGCGCGCACGATGAAAGGCGGCCAGCTCAAAGACCGCCTCGGCACGGCTTGGGTCACGCTCGACACGCGCCTTGAGGATGGCCTCGATGACCTCGTCCAGGGCCCGCTGCTGGGCGAAGGCCAGGGCCTGCTTCTCCACCTCGGCGTTGCCGCCGGCAGTCTCCAGCAGGCGGCGCAGCCTCTCGACGGCCTCCTTCTGCCTACCGCCGCGCAGGTCGGCCTCGCAGCGCAGAAAGACCATGGCCGGCAGGTCGCCGCCGTCCCCCCGGAGCCGCTCATCCAGCAGCTTCGCAGCTTCAGCGACGCCGTCATGATCGAGCAGCAGCCGCACCAGCTCCCAGCGATAGTCATCAACCTGTGGCGCCACCCGGACCAGCTCGCGCAGGGTTTCGACCTGGGCGTCGGAATCCGCCGTCATCTCCTCGAAACGCGCGCGGTCACGCAGGGCCTGCTCGCCCGGCGGCTTGACGGCGGCGGCCTTGAGGAGCTGCTGCCGCAGGTCCTCCAGCATGCCAAAGCGCTCGTGCAGCCGCACGCGACGGCGGAAGAAGTCGGTGTAGCGGGCATCGCGGAAATCGAGCAGCGCCAGGCCTTTCTTCAGGGCGGCGTCGGCCTTGTCAAACTGGTCGGCATGTTCATGGATGCGGGCGAGGTCATAGAGCGCGTCCAGCCGCTTCTGAGGGTCGCTTTGATCCGCCAGGGCCGTGTAGAAGGCGGCCGCGCGTTCGGGAAAACCCGCCCGCAAAATCAGTTCGGCCACCTGCCGGACGATGGAGAAGTCCGACGGCTTCAGCTTCGCCGCCTGCTCCCAGGCCTGCACCGCCTCTTCGTTCTTCTGCGCCGACAAGGCCAGCGTTCCCAGCCGCAGCAGCACATCCACCTTGCGCGGGTCCGTGTCGGGCAGCAGCTCATTGAGCCGGCCGGTCCACTGATGCGCCTTCACCGGATCGCCCAGCTCCTGGGCCACATCCGCCAGGGACTGCAGCGCGAGAGCCTTGTAGCTGTCATTGCCAAGCACCTGCTCGTAGATGGCCGCCGCCTTTTTCAGGTCGCCCGACTTCCGCAGCAGGTGCCCCAGCACCAGCACCACCGACGGATGCCTCTGCGCCTGCACCTGGGCCGATACACTTTCAAGGAGCAGCGCCGTGGCCTCATGCTTTTCATAGAGCGCCCACAGCAGGTCCACCACCCGGCCATATTCCGGCTGACCGACCAGGAGCGACAGGTATTCGTTGGCCAGCCGCGTCTCGCGTTCCGCCCAGGGAATTGCGCTCATTTGAGCCGGGCTTTGCGCCTGAGCATCGCAGGGCGGCGGCACCAGTCCCATGAGTCCAAGCCCCACCGCCACCGCCCTCAACGCGGTCCGACGCAGCAGCAGGTTCCGAAAAGACATCACAGAAGACGCATTCAATACGAACAAGCCCCCAGCCTATCACGCCGCTTTCACCGAACCAGCCAAAATCCCGGCGCCCCAGGGGAAAAGAAGCGGGAGGGTGGCTGTGGATGAGAAAGCATTGCCAGGCTCCGCACCGCCCTGCACAACCTGGCTCGCCCGGTGGCTGGCCTCATCGTAATCAAAGGGAGGCATCAACTCCCCGGCGGATTCGCTGACGCTCAATGCCTGGGATCATGGCCTCCTCTGGACTTTTCCAGCCGCCACGGAGCCGCGAGCCTTGCGAAGCGCTGGAGTGATCTGGAAAAGGCATTCAAAGCGTGCCGCCTCGATGTTTATCCGCCAATCTCTTTATCCTTTCACCCTCAGCCAAATAGTCGCGGTTTTTGCCAAGCAGACGCCCATCAAAATTTCCCTCTTTCAGAACCAACCCTTGCCCACCAGCAACCCATCTGAAAGTCGCGACTTTCCTCACGTCTGTGATGTCAAAGTTGTCGTTGCGAACAAACTCGGAGACCAGCACACAAACGGATGACAGATCGCCTCGTACATATCTAAAAGTAGATTCAATAAAGTGATGGGTGGATTCGGTTGATTGAACGACTTGCTTCACTTCGTCGCCCTGCATTTCATAATTTATGATTGACTGGCCTCCGCCAGGCACATCTTCTTGGAATTGACCTCGGATATAACCGTTTGAGCAAGCAAACAAAGTGCTCACGAGAATAACAGTTATCACACCGCGACAGATTGGCTTCATAAGGCATGGGGAATATTGGGGCATTTGCCGAACTCTCAGGCACCTCAGTCAAATTTTCACCACTGTCACGCTCTCCTTCATGGTGACAATGATTGTTTACCTTTAGGATTCTCACGAACAGCAATGGCCAAAAAACCTGTCCCCTTCATCGCTATTTCTGGGACGGCGACGAGAGACGGCGCGGGTGCAATCGAATCGAAGAATCCATCAAGCCCAAAGGATCTTGAGGACCCCGACGGGGTCCCGTCATGCAGCCCAGGAGTGGACGCGCAGCGGCCTCTCCTGGGGAAAGGTGCGCATTCGCCGAATCCGATGGCGGACCCCGACGGGGTCCCGTCAGAGGCGTGGCGAAGAGGATGCGGACCACAGGGTGAATCGCTTGAACGGAACCCCGATGGGGTTCGTGATCGAACGGGGGTCGAGGGTGTGCGGTTCCCAGGAGAGCGCTCGCTGTCGCTCGGCACTCCTGGGCTGCATGACGCAAGCCCGTTGGGCTTGAGTGTCCGCAGAGAGGGCATCAGCGTCGAGCAAGCGAAGCAAAGCCATCTTGCTCCGCAAGATGAGCGGGTAGTCCGGCAGACTGAGCCGTCCACGAATTCCTGGAGTTCTTCCTTCCGGCGCAAGCCTCTCGCTCATCTCGACGGAGCGAGATGGCTACTTTGCTGGCGCCCCTTCGCTACCTCTTGATGATTCGTTGCCCCACGGTAGGGCACCGCTGCGTCGGGGCCGAAGAGGAAGGTCGAGGCAGATGCGCAAAGGGACGGACGCAGGGAGAATTCGCATCAATTCAGCGGAGCCGCATCGCACTCATCCTGATCCAACGTCCCCGCCAAATCAGGCGGGGCGGTTTGCACTTCAGTTCTCCGTGTATTTGCCGAGCGCGCGGAACTTCTGGTAACGCTGATCGAGAAGCTCCTGGGCGGGGATGTTTTCCAGCTCGGTGATGGCCTGGAGCACGGCGTCCTTCAGAGCCGCCGCCGCCGTCTCGTGATCATGATGTGCGCCGCCGATGGGTTCGGGAACCACGCCGTCGATGATGCCGAGCGCGGAGAGGTCCTGGGCGCTGAGCTTCAGCGCGGAGGCGGCCTCGGGGGCGTGCTCACGGTGCTTCCAAAGGATGGCGGCGCAGCCTTCGGGGCTGATCACGCTGTAATAGGCGTTCTCCATCATGAGCACCTTGTCGGCGATGCCGATGCCCAGGGCTCCGCCGGAGCCGCCCTCGCCGATGACCACGGCGACGACGGGGGTGCGCAGGGTCATCATTTCACGCAGGTTGAAGGCGATGGCCTCGGCGATGTTGCGTTCCTCGGCGCCGATGCCGGGGAAGGCCCCGGGGGTGTCGATGAGGGTGACGACGGGCAGGCCGAACTTCTCGGCGAGCTTCATGACGCGCAGCGCCTTGCGATAACCTTCCGGATGGGCGCTGCCGAAGTTGCGCAGCAGGTTTTCCTTGGTGTCCCGGCCCTTCTGATGGCCGATGACCACGACCTTGCGCCCGCCCCAGATGGCGAAGCCGGCCGGCATGGCGGCGTCGTCACCGATGTGGCGGTCACCGTGGATCTCGATGAACTCCTCACAGCAGTGCTTCACGTAATCCAGCATGAAGGGCCGGTTGATGTGGCGGGAGATTTGCACGCGCTGCCATGGGTTGAGGTTGTTGTGGATGTCCCGCATCAGGTTCTCCAGCTTCTTCTCGAGCTCGTTGATCTGGGAAGCCAGGCGGTCGGAGGGCTTCGACGAGTGCTTCTTGCGGAGGTCTTCGAGCTCCTCGCGGAGCTTCACAGCGGGCTTTTCGAATTCCAGGACTTGCTTCATGATCAAAGGGTTGGTTGGGGCGGTCAGCGGATGAAGTGGAGTTTTGAGCCGTTGCGGACGAGCGCAAACAGTTCTTCGAGGTCGGAGCGTTCCAAAAAGACACCTGACTCAGGGGCGAACGCGGACGGGTCGGCGAGGTCGGGCCCGGGAGCAACCGCAGGATTTTCAGGCACCGGCACGGCCCGGGGGACGGGAGGCGTGCGCAGCACCACTCCAGGACGGCTGCCAGGCAGCCACTTCTCGGCCTCGACATAGCGGGGATCGGTGGACAGCACGGACCGGCCTTCCACGGAGGCCGACTTGCCCTTCACCTCCATTTCGACCGGCACCTTCATCCCCGGCGGCAGCCGAAGGTCGCGGGCCTGGTACTCCTTGAAGAAATAGCGCTTGTCGCCCACGTTCCGGAACAGCGTGACGGTCTTGTTGGACACGTCCACGTCCACGGAGAACTCCAGCGGAACGAGGGCCAGGTGATCCCCGGGCTGAAGCACGGTGCCCATCAGACCGTTCAGCTTCACGATCATGTCGATGGTCGTGTTCTGGCGTCCGGCGATCAGGGCCAGGGAGTCGCCGGGCTGCACGATGTAATCCTTGCGGCCGGACTTCGGGTCGGTGGAAAACAGCTCGTCGAGGTTGATCTCACCGATGATGCGCTTGGCCTCGATGCAGGTGGCGGAGTCGGGGAACTGCTTCAGGAGCTTGTAAAGCGCGTCCCGGCCCTCGGGCACCCGGCCCTCCTTGATCATGGCCACGGCGGCTTCAAAACGCTTCGCCCCGGGGTCGATGCGCGGCAGATCGACCTTCTTGATCGCCGCCATCTCCTGCTGGATCAGCCTCTCGGGACGCAGGACCTTTTCGTATATGTAGTACGCGGCGGCCATGCAGCCCAGCGTGATGCCGAGCACGATCAGGAACAGGAGGAGCTTGAGCTGCGTGCGGGCCATCGCGTTTCCATCTTCAGCCCAGCAGGCCGCGGCGCTTGAAGTCGAAGAGGTTGATCTTGTGGGACTTCTCGATCATCTCGACCGTGAACTTGAGCAGGCTGATCTCCCAGGTGTCGTCCACGCCCGCAATGATGGCCCGCATGGGGTTGCCGGTGCGGCGGACGTCCTCCAGGAGCTTGTCGCAGACGACGCTCATGGACTCATGAACGATGTCCTCCTGCATGTCCTGCATCTGAAAGCGGAAGCCGTACTTCAGGAGCGCCAGACGATGGACGTTCTCCTTGAGGAAGTCACCAAATGCCTCGCCCTGCGGGCCGAAGCCTTCAAAGTCAAAGCTGGCGACTGACTCGGGGTCGGGCCGGACAATCATGGGCTTCTCCGCCATGATCTGGCCGGTGCGGATGCGCGTGGCGTTGACCCGGTCCATCAGCTCGGAGACAAGCTGGAACTCAAAGCGCGTCGAACCAAAAGTGTCGATGCGCCGGTCCGGCTCGTGAAGCACCTGCGTGTTCTCCACGGCGTATTCGATGTCAAACTGGCTGGGCATGAAAAAAGTGGGGTTGGGGCGGGGTCCTGTCCGGGCTTTCCCGCCGCACGAAAGCGGTCTCAACCAGGGCCTGGCGTCATCAGGTGGGCACGCCGATGAGCCCGCCGGGAAGACCCGCCTCATCTTCGCTGTCCTGGTTCGGCGAACGCGTGTCCGCCGCCTTTGGAATGGGCGGTGGCTGCGAGGGCGGCAGCTTGTTGGACGGAGGATTGAGAATCCGGCCGTGCTCCATGATCTCCTTGATGTGGGCGCCGTCGAGGGTCTCGTACTCAAGCAGGGCGTGGGCGATGGCGTCGAGCTTGTCCTTGTTGGAAAGCAGGATGTCCTTGGCCTTCTGGTAGGCCTCGTCAATCAGGCGCTTCACCTCCTCGTCGATCTTCTGGGCCGTGGCACCGCTGTAGCCGCGGCTGCGGCCGAGGTCGCGGGCCAGGAAGACGGCCTGGTCGCCGTCGCTGTACTCGACCATGCCCATCTTCTCGCTCATGCCCCAGGCGCAGACCATGTTGCGGGCGATGCCGGTGGCCTGGCGGATGTCGCCCATCGCGCCGTTGGTGACGTCGCCGAACTGGATCTCCTCGGCCACGCGGCCGCCCATGGCGACCACGAGGTCGTCGAGCAGCTCGCTTTTGCGGTGGGTGAACTTGTCCTCCTCCGGCAGCCACATGGTGGAGCCGAGGCTGGGGCCACGCGGGATGATGGTGACCTTGTGCAGCGGTGAGGTGTGCTCGAGGAGCTCGATGAGGATGGCATGACCGGCCTCATGGTAGGCGGTGTTCTCCTTCTCCTTGTCGCTGAGGGCCAGGCTGCGGCGCTCGCGTCCCCAACGCACTTTGTCACGGGCCTCCTCCAACTCGGCGCTGGTGATGGCCTTCATGCTGCGGCGGGCGGCGAGCAAGGCGGCCTCGTTGATCAGGTTGGCCAGCTCGGCTCCAGAGAAACCGGGTGTGCCGCGCGCGATTTTGTTGAGGTCGGCGTTTTCGCTCAGCTTCACCTTCTTGGCATGCACACGCAGGATCTCCTCGCGGCCCTTCACGTCCGGCAGGGACACCGTGACCTGGCGGTCAAAGCGGCCGGGGCGCAGCAGCGCGGGATCCAGGACGTCGGGACGGTTGGTGGCGGCGATGATGATGATGCCCTCCTGAGTGTCAAAGCCGTCCATCTCCACGAGCAGGGCGTTCAGCGTCTGCTCACGTTCGTCGTGACCACCGCCGAGCCCGTGACCGCGGTGGCGGCCGACGGCGTCGATCTCGTCAATGAAGATCAGGCAGGGCGCGTTCTTCTTGCCCTGTTCAAACATGTCGCGCACGCGGCTGGCGCCGACGCCCACAAACATTTCGACAAAGTCCGAGCCGCTGATGCTGAAGAAGGGCACGTCCGCCTCGCCGGCGATGGCCCTGGCAAGCAGGGTCTTGCCAGTTCCGGGGGGGCCGTTCATGAGCACGCCCTTGGGGATCTTGCCACCCAGCTTCTGGAACTTCTTCGGGTCTTTGAGGAACTCGACCAGCTCCTGGACCTCGTCCTTGGCTTCCTCGACCCCGGCGACGTCCTTGAAGGTCACCTTGTTGCGGTCCTGGGAGAGCATCTTGGCGCGGCTCTTGCCAAAGTTCAGGGCTCCGCGGCCCGCCGTTTTGATCTGCTGACGGACCAGGAAGTAAATGAGCAGCAGCACCATCATGATGGGCAGCATGGAGATCAAGATCGCGCCCCAGGGATCGTTTTTGTACTGGGGGATGAGCACCAGGTTGTGCTTCTTCAGCAGCTCCTGCAGCTCCTCTTTCTGATACTGGATCGAGACAGGAACAGTGAACTTCGCCACGTTGCGACGCGCCACGGTGGCCGCGGGCTTTTCAGGGGCGGTGGCGGCCGCGGCTTCCGGGGCCTTGGAGCGAACGGCATAACCCTCGATGTATTCCGCCGAGGTGGTGTCCTGCTGGATGAGCTTGAGGTCCTGCTCACGGTCGATCTTGTCACTCTCGACGTATTGCACGAACTCCCGGTAGGTGATCTCCTGGGGGCGGGTGGCCTCCTTGCCGACCATCAGGCCGGATCCCACGAGCAGGACAACGACCGCCAGCAGGAGGAAGCCCTTCCAATTGAACGGCGGCTCCTGGTTGCGCCGGCTGGGTCCGTCATTGCGGGGGGATGGATCGTCAGACATGAGTAGGGTTGTGGGGGGAGAAAAAGGTTACGCCAGCCGATCCTATAACGTCGCCGCCTGCTTTTGCAAAAGGGGTTTCCAGCCTTTCCCCTGCCCGGGTACTACTCAACCAAACAGTTCCACCAGCGGCTTGCCTTCCTCCAGCAGATTGTAGACGCGACCCAAACGGTCCTGGGCATCGAGATTTTCGAGGCCCATGGCGTAATAAACAGTGCGGGTGATGTCCTCCGGATAGATGGGGCGGTCCTTCGGGAATTCGGCCCGGGCGTCGGTCTCGCCCACCACCCTGCCTCCCTGAACTCCGGCTCCGGCCATGAGGACGCTCATGCATGAGGTCCAGTGATCCCGGCCCGCACCGCCGGGGCCGCCGCTGCGGCGATCGCCCACCTTGGGCATGCGGCCCATTTCACTGGTGACCAGAACGAGGGTTTCATCGAGCAGGCCACGTGAGGCCATGTCGTCCAGGAAGGCGCTGAAACCCCGGTCAAACTTCGGCAGCAGATGCTGGCGCAGGCAGTTGAAGTTGTCGCCATGCGTGTCCCAGCCCCCGGCGCTTTTGCACTGGTTGTGCAGACGCTCGTCCTCCTTCCAGAAGACGGTGACAAAGGGAACGCCCGCCTCCACCAGGCGACGCGCCATGAGCAGGCTCATGCCGTTGATGTCCTGGCCGTAACGTTCCCTCAACGCCTGAGGTTCGCTCTGGATGTCGAAGGCGTTGGCGGTGCCGCTGGAGGACAACAGGTCAAAGGCCCGCTCCTGCTGGCTGACGTAATTTTGAACCGCCACCTCGTGGTCCAGCTCCCGGCGCGCCTGATTCATGGCGGCCAGCAGCGACTTGCGGTCCTGCATTCTCGCGGCGGACATGCCGCCCGACATGGAGAGGGTCGGCGAGGCGAACTTCAGGGGCTCGTCGAACTTCCCGTTCAGGAAAAACGGATCGTGCTCCATGCCGATGCGTCCGGCGAACTGTCCGGGCCGGGTGAAGGGCAGCTTGCTCGGCTTGTGCGGCAGGGTGATCAGGGAGGGCAGGGTCGGATGCGCGGGGCGTTTCATCGTCACCACGCTGCCCATGTAGGGCCAGTCTTCCGGATAGGGCCGACGGTCGTTGCCCTGCTGCTTGAAGGTCGGATCCGGGGCGTGGCCGGTCAGGTTGTAATAATAGCCGGCGTGATGGTCGCCCGTCGCCCGTCCGCCGTCGGTGACGCCATGAACCATGGCAAAACGATGCGCCTGCTTCGCCAGCAGCGGCAGGTGCTCGCACAGGACGATTTCGTCGCCGGTGGTGCGCGTCGGCTTGAACTCACCCCGATACTCCAGGGGCGCCTGCGGCTTCATGTCCCACATGTCGATGTGCGAGGAGCCGCCGCATAAAAAGAACAGCACCGTCGATTTCGCGGGTTTCGCCAGCGTGGGCAGGGCCGCCGGGGCGGCCGTGGTGCCCTTCAAGGCACCCCGGAATCCCAGGGATGCCAAGCCCATCGTCGAGGCCGTGAGGAAGGCCCGGCGATCCATCGAGGGACGGAAAAGCGGCGTGTGCATGGTCTGGCGGAGCGACCTAACCTACGTGGTGACCTTTCCTGGATTGTCAGGAGGCGGACGGTTTTTGTGATTTAGTCCATGGATGGGAGCCGGGCCGCAGGAGGCCGCTTGCCCATCCCCCGCCCTGCATTAAGGGAAAGGCCATGTCCTCCCTCGCCGACGACCTCACCTCCCTGCTCGGACCCGGCCGCGTCTCCGTCACCGAGTCCGACCTGGCCACCCATGCCACCGACAAATGGTTCGCCTCGAACCCGCCGCAGGTGGTCGTGCACGCGCAGTCCGCCGAGGACGTCTCCCGAACTCTTCGTTATGCCAGCGAGCATGGCGTGCCGGTCACGCCTCAGGGGGCCCGGGTGGGTTATGTCGGAGGCTGCGTGCCCGCGCGAGGTGGCATCGCCCTTTCCGTCTTCGGCATGAACCGCATTCTCGAGATCAACACGGCCGATGGCGTGGCCGTCGTGGAGCCCGGGGTCATCACTGGCGATCTGCAAAAGACAGTGCGCGAACTGGGCTGGTTTTACCCGCCCGATCCGGCCTCTCTGAAGGAATGCAGCCTCGGCGGCAACATCGCCACCAATGCCGGCGGCCCGCGCTGCCTGAAGTATGGCGTCACCCGTCATTACGTGCTCGGCCTGGAGGCCGTGCTGGCGGACGGCAGCCTCGTGAAGGCCGGAGGTCGCTGCCACAAGAACAAGACCGGCTTTGACCTCGTCGGCCTCATGGTCGGCAGCGAGGGCATGCTCGGCGTCGTCACCCAGGCCACACTGCGTCTGATCCCGCATCCGCCGACGCGGGCGATGCTCTCCGCCGGATTCCGCACCTTTGCCGAGGCGGCCAACGCCGTGCAGCGCATCCTCAACTCCGGCTTCCTGCCCAGCGCGCTGGAGATCGCCGACAAGTTCACCCTGCGCGCCGCACGAGAGTATCTGGGCGAATCCGTCACACCCCGGGGCGACGCGCACCTGCTGGTGGAGATCGACGGCCATGAAGCCTCGGTGAAGGGCGAGCTCGCGCTGCTGGCCGATCTTGTCCGCAGCCTGGGCTGCATCGAGGTGGAGGAGGCCCTGGGCGAGCAGGCCTGTGAGCGTTTCTGGAAGCTGCGCCGTGAGTTCAGCTACAGCCTGCGCAACACCGGCCTCATCAAGCTCAACGAGGACATCGTGGTGCCGCGCAGCCGCCTCGTGGACCTGGTGGACTTTGCCGAGCAGCTTCAGGCCAGGCACGGCTTCCCCGTGGCCTGCTTCGGCCACGCCGGCGACGGCAACATCCACGTCAACATCATGGTGCCGACGATGGACGAACCCGCCATCCGTGAACGCGCCGAGGAGGCGCTCGACGAGCTCTTCCATCAGATCATCGCCTGGAACGGCGCCATCACCGGCGAACACGGCGTCGGCATCGCCAAGAAGCGCTGGTGGCGCGAGGCTGTCAGCGACGCCACCCATGAGGCTCACCTGAAGATGAAGGCCGCCCTGGACCCCCGGGGCATTCTGAATCCCGGCAAGTTCCTGGGCTGAGACCAGACACCGGGACAGCTCGTTGACATCACCTGGGAAACGGGCTGGTGCAGGCTGAACCCATTGTCCTGACGGCTCATGGTGGGCTGGCTGGCAAGCGTGACATCCGCGGTGCCGGGCATGGTTTTGCCCACGAGCATTTGCAGGACCGGGTCATGACGCAGCAGGTTGCTGTCATTGCCGTCAGGGTAGCCGCCGATCATCTGCAAGACACGCTGGGGGAGCAGTTGCTGCGTGCTGTGCTCTGGCGCGCGCGGCTTGCGCCCGCCGGGCGCGGGATTGCGCTTGGGGGCAGGCGCGGCAGCAATGTGGGCGAAGTCACCGCTGCGCGCCGCATGCTCGGCAAGCGGGAGCAGCCCGGCCTCGGAGGTCATGAGCGGCTCGTCAAAACAAAAACGCAGGCGCGTGCCAGAGGCCAGTTGCGCATCATCGGACTTGAAGATTACTCTGGCTGGTTTGGCATGGTTTAGTCGCCTGCATTGATCTCTCAATGCGCGCCAAACGCAGCCCTCTTTTCGCCGTCGTGAATATTTCAGGCTAGAAGGTCACAATCAAAAACTTTATTGTGAGGAATGAAAAGGTGCAGAGAGATTTCCATGCTCAAAGCGCTGGCGCCGGTCTTGGCTTTTTATTCTGGCCAGCGCCCCGAACCCCGTCGCGTCCGGCAGCAGGTCGGGAGAGCAGGCAAAAAAGCAGGTGCCCGATGATGCGTGCATTTTCAGCGCTGGATTATATCTAGAATAACCCCTCAGAAAACAAGACCGCTGGAGTTAAGCTCGGTCGAAAAGGTCACCTGCCGACCGCGCGCTTCAATTCATGCTGGGCCTTGTTGAATCGGGTCACGGCCTGCACGCGGCTCTGACGGGCGCGGGTCAGCTCCTCCCGAGCCAGCAGGTATTCGAGCACAACACCGAGCTGACTGGCCTGACGTTCCCGGGCCAGCTTCACCATTTCTTCGGCGGCTCCCACGGCCTCGTCATTGATCGCAATCTGGTCGTGCGCGCTCTGCGACTTCGCGGCGGCCTCCACCACCTCCCGGCCGATGGCAGCCTTCACGTTCGCCGCCTGCAGTCCGGCGGCCTCCTCCTGGGCGCCGGCGATGACCTTGCGCTGCCTGTCGAACAAGCCCCCGGGACCGATCTTCCAGCCCAGGCCGACAAAGACGTTCTGCGTGTCATCAAAATTGCCCAGGTCGCCGTTGTAGCCGCCGCCCAGGCCGCCGAAGCCGTAGCCTGCCTGCACGCTGGGGAACATCGGTGCCACACGCGCGCGTTCACTTTCCAATCCCGCGGCACTGCTCACTGCATCCGCCGCCTTCATCTCCGGACGCTCACGCGCCGCCTGCGAGATGAGCGTGGCCACACCGGCCCTGCGGTCCAGCAGGCGCACGGGCACCAGGTCTGCCTTGGCTGGCCGAAGCTCGGTCTCGGCAGGAAGCCGGAGAATTTCCGCCAGAGCCGCAGCCGCCAGATCCCTCGTCTCCTCATGCTGGCGAATCGACAGCTTCTCGCGGCTCACCTGCGTTTTCACACGCAGCAGGTCCGCCCTGAAAGCCGTGCCCGCATCCACCGCGCCGCCAATCTGCTTTTCATACGCCTGGGTCAGCCTCATGTCGTCCTCAATGATCGCCAGCGAGGCCTCGGCGGCGAGCAGGTCATAATAACGCCCCGTGGACTGCGTGACGATGTCGCGCCTTGCCTTTTCAGCGAGTTGTTCGGCGGCGAGCGCCTTTTGCTGAGCCGCGAGCGCCGAGTAATACATGTCGCCCGGCGACCAGTCGATCATCACGTTGGGCCCCACGCTGTACTGCTGCTTGCTGACATCAAAGACCGCTCCGGCAATGTCCTGGACGTTGCCATCCGTGCGGCGGTAACCCGCCCCGAGAGTCAGACTGGGCCAGAAGCGCTGCCAGGCCAGCTTCGATTCCGCCAGGGCCTCCACATGCTTCGCCCGGGCAAGCCGGATTTCATCGTTGTTGGCCCCCGCGAGCTTCATGACGGTGGGAAGATCCACATGCATGGGCGCCGAACAAACGTTGCCAACAGCAGCCAGGCCGCAGGCCAGAAGCAGGGGCAGGACACGAAGCGGCATAAGCGATGACCGAAGGGGGCGGGACATGGCGGGGAGAGAGTTCAAAGTTTCAAGTTTCAGGTTTCAAGTTCCCTGCTTCTAAAATCGGATTTCGAGTTTCGAGTTTCGAGCTTCACGGCTTTACCGTCACCGGCTGTTTGTCCGTCAAGCTGACGGTTCCAGGAACCAGCAGCACGTCATCGGCCTTGAGCTCGGGCACCTCGACATTCACGCCGTCATTGAAGCCGGGCTTGACCGGCGTCTTCATCGCCTTGCCGTCCACATGCTTGAAGACAAAGGCGTTGGTCTTTTCCATCACCAGGGCGCCGACGGGAATGAGCGTGGTCTTGTCGTGCCTTTCGACAGCGATCCTGGTCATCGCATACATGCCGGGACGGAGCTTGAGATCGGCGTTTTTCAGATCCGCCTCGGCCAGCATCGTGCGTGTCGCGGGATCCAGGGCGTAGGCGATGCGGCTGATGCTGGCCTCGACCGGCGTGGCTCCGGCGGCGTCTACCTGCGCCTTCACCGGCTTGCCGACCGTCACGAGCCCGGTTTCAAGCTCAGTCACGGGGATTTGCAGGCGCAGCGTGCTGAGGTTGGTGACCTCCAGCAACCGGGTCGTGTTCGCGGTGGCGAGCGAGCCGGGGTCGGCAAAGCGCGCGGTGATGACGCCGTCAAAAGGCGCCTTCAAGGTGGCGAACTGGATCAGGGTCTCGCTGCGCTCAAGCCCGGCTTCGGCGATGGCAAGCTTTGCCTCGGCGTCATCCACGGCCTGAGGAAGCACCAGGTCGGGTGATTTCGCACGCGCCTCATGCAGGCGCTTCACCTCCACCCGGGCCGCCGTGACCTCGGCCTTCGCCTTGGCGATGTCGGCCTGGAGTTCGGGAACTTCAAGAGTCGCGAGCACCTGGCCCGTCTTCACCACATCGCCCTTGTCCACCGTCATCGTGGCGATGTAACCCGTCACCTTGGCATGCAGGGTCGCCTGCTGCCAGGGAGCGAGGGTCGATGGCAGCGCCACCCAGCGATGAATGGTGCCCGTGCCAGGCTTGACCGCCGGCAGATCAAGGGCCTGCAGCGAAGCACCGAAGGCCAGGAGAGGGAGGGAAATTCGAAATCCGAAGTTCGAAATCCGAATGAGTGAGAAAAGGCGCGGGGCGGAAAACATGGAGGAAGAACCGGTGAAGTTACGGGCGTGAATCATGGGCATTCGGCATTCGGCATTCGAGTTTCTGATTTCACCCCTCCGGTTCCAACGATGCCTCCCTGGCATTCTTCGAGGCCAGCAGGGCATAAACGGCGGGGAGAACCAAAAGTGTGGCCACGGTGGCCAGGGCCAGGCCGCCGATGGTGGCGATGGCCAGGGGGGAGGTCTGCGACTTCGCCAGGGCCATGGGCACCATGCCCGCGATCATGGCCAGGCTGGTCATGAGGATCGGGCGCAGGCGGGTGGTGGCGGATTCCAGGGCGGCATCCCTTTTGCTCAGGCCGCCAAGCTGGGCGCGATGGGCGAAGGTGACGAGCAGGATGGCGTTCGCCACGGCCACACCCACGGCCATGATGGCGCCCATGAAGCTCTGAATGTTCACCGTCGTTCCGGTCAGCATCAGGGACAGCACCACGCCCAGCAGCGCGGCGGGCAGCGTGGTCAGCACGATGAAGGCGAGGCGCAGGCTCTGGAAGTTCGCCACCAGCAGCAGGAAGATCGTCACGATGGCGATCATGAGGCCGGTCTGCAGGCCGGCCTGCAGCTCTTTCATGGGCGGCACCTGGCCGCGCAGCGCCACGTTCACACCGGCGGGAGCGGGCGTGTCAGCGATGACCTTTTCCACCTGCCTGGCGATGCTGCCCAGCGGCTGGTCGTGAAGGTTCGCCGTGATGGAAATCGTGCGCGCCATGTTGTAGCGGTCATACTGGCCGATGGTGCTGCCCTCGCTGACTTTGGCAATGTTGCGCAGCAGCACCGGCTGACGGCCTTCAGCGGTCACCGGCAGGTTGCGCAGGTCCTCCAGGCCGGTCATCAAGGTCTGCGGCACCTGCACCTGCAGGGAGAAGCTTGTGCCTGTCTTCGGATCCGCCCAGTAATTCGGCACCGTGAAGCGACTGCTGGCCGTCGCCGCCACCAGGCTGCGCGTGGCGTCGCTCATCTTCACGCCCAGCAATCCGGCGCGCTCGCGGTCGATGTGCACGTCCACGCTCGGATAATCCAGCGTCTGGCTGAACTGCACGTCACGCAGATCCTTCAGCTCCATGAGCCTGGCGCGCAGGGTTTCGGCATGGGCACGACTGGCGGCGAAGTCCTTGCCGCTCACCGCCACCTCGATGGGCGTCGGCGATCCCAGCGCCATCACGCGGCTGACAATGTCCGCAGGCTCAAAGGAAAACAGGACGTCCGGCAGTTCCCTGGCCAGCCTCGCGCGCAGCGTCTCCCGCAGGGCCGCCACGGGCTTGGAGCCGGGCTTCAGCTGAATTTGCAATGTGGCCTCCTCCGGACCGCTGTTCCATTGATGAATCAGGTTCACCGGATAGTTCGGCGCATGCACGCCGATCAGTCCCATGCTGGTCTCGATGGGCGACTCCTCGCCAATCATGCCAAGCACGCGGGTCGCGATCTGCTCCGTCTTTTCCAGGCGTGTTCCCGTGGGCGCCCGAAGCCGGAGCTGCAACTGGCCGGCGTCGATCTGCGGGAAGATCTCCGTGCCGAGGAAGGGCAGGATCACGCTGATGGCAAACACCACCCCGCCCAGGTAGGCAGGAACCAGGATGTGGCGGGTTGTTAGGGACGGCAGGAACAGCCAGCGCAGGGCGGATTCACGCGCATCCTTCACCACAGGCCGGGCTTTGGGCTCACGATGCCACCAGATGCTCAGGACCGGCACCAGGGTGGAGGAGAGCAGGTAGCTCGAAACCATGCTGAATCCCACCGCCAGGGAAAGCGGCAGGAACAGGGCCTTCGCCGTCCCGGTCATGAAGAAGCTCGGCACAAACACCGCCAGGATGCAGAGCATGCTCAACGAACGCGGACCGATGGTCTCCTCGGACGCGTCCAGGACGATGCGGCGCAGGCTCTGCCCCCCGCCCTGCTTCATGCGCCGATGGATGTTCTCAATCTCAACCGTGGCTTCGTCGACCAGGATGCCGACCGCCAGAGCCAGGCCGCCGAGTGTCATCAGGTTGACCGTGTAACCCGTGACCCAGAGCGCCAGCAGGGCCGCCGCGATGGCGATGGGAATGTTCAACACCACGATGAAGACACTGCGCAGGTCCCTCAGGAAGATCAGCACCATCAGGCCGGTCAGGCAGGCGCCAA
Organism: uncultured Prosthecobacter sp.; assembly: GCA_964642905.1. Taxonomy (GTDB): domain Bacteria; phylum Verrucomicrobiota; class Verrucomicrobiia; order Verrucomicrobiales; family Verrucomicrobiaceae; genus Prosthecobacter. The sequence continues at coordinate 65,569 of CAZXPU010000004.1, read as the reverse complement.
GGATGCCTTCTTTGACGAGGTCGTGGATGGCACGAAGGATCCACGGACTCTGATCGAACTCAAAGGTGACGTTGATGTCCTCCGGACAGGCCGCCTTGAACTTGCCGAGGTTCGCCTTCACCAGTTCCACCACGCTCAATGTCGAGGCATCGCTTCGCTTCGTGACAGGCATGTAAACCGTGCGCCGTCCGTTGACGATGGCGATGCTGGTCACCAGGTCGCTGCCGTCGCTCACTTCACCGACGTCACGCACATGCACCGCCCCCTTCTCCGTGACCTTCAGCGGCACTGCGGCCAGGTCCTGGATGTTCTTCACCACGGCGTTGGTCGGCACGATGGGATAACTTCCGGGCAGGGCCAGGTTGCCGCTGGGGCTCATCGTGTTCGCCTCAGTCATGGCCTTGACCACATCATCGGGGGACAGCCCGTAGGCACGCAACCGGTCAGGTTTCACCTGGATCAGGATGGTGCGTGCGCTGCCGCCAAAGGGCGGCGGGGCGGACACGCCGGGCAGCGTGGCAAACAGAGGCCTGACCATGTTCAAAGCGGCATCCTGCATCTGGCCGACGGTGCGCGTCGGATTATCCGTGGAGAAGACCAGGTTGCCCACCGGCACGCTGCCCGCGTCAAACCGTGTGACGAAAGCGCCCGGCGTTCCCGGCGGCATGAAGCTGCGGCTGCGGTTCACGTAGGCGATGGTCTCCGAGAGGGCCGCCGACATGTCCGTGCCAGGGTGGAACTGCAGCTTCATGATCGAGGCGCCCTGGATGTTCTTCGACTCCACATGCTCGATGCCCGCGATGTAGAGGAAATGGTACTCGTAATAATAGGTTAGATAACCCTCCATCTGGGCCGCATCCATGCCGCCATAAGGCTGGGCGACGTAGATCGTCGGGATGCCCAGGGGCGGAAAGACATCCCGGGCCATCTTTTGAGCCGCCTGCCAGGCTCCGAGCAGGATCGCCACGACGATGACGACAATGGTCCATGGGTGGCGGAGGGCGAGACGCGGGAGGGACATGCGGAAGGAGAATCGGGGGCTATTACGAGGACCGTAAAACGCCAAATCTCAAGGTTCTTTCCCGCCACTTTGAAATAATTCAGACCTGGCGCAGGCGGGCCGTGAACGCGCTCACCTGCCCACCTCAACCCCCAGCTCGCGAAGCTGCTTGCGCACGATCTTCAGCACCTCACGGCCGTCCCCGGTGATCTTGTAGCTGCGGGGTCCCTTGGGGCCGCGGGCCGGGTCGGCCGTTGAGGTGAGCCAGCCATGCTTCTCCATGCGCTTGAGCAGCGGATAAAGCGTGCCCGGGCTGACCTCATAACCATGGTGACGCAGTTCCTCGAGCATCCAGTTGCCGATCACCTCGCCCTGCGCAGCGTGATGCAGCACATGCACTTTCCAGAAGGAAAGCAGGATCTCATGATTGACGAGCTTGGTGTCCACGACGGGGTTGAACCTGACAGAAGCGATGCCGCATCCGCACGACAATTGCAAACCGCAAGGATCGCAGGCAGCCTGGAATGAACAAAAACTGCCATCACGGTTCTAAAAAAGCTCAGCTTGAGCCCATCAGAGCTTCCCTGGCAGGCTGATCCTCCGCTTCCATGCCCGCCCAGCGCAAGTACAAATACCTCAACTACACCACGCCCTGGGGCGTGAGCCTGTCACGCGTGGCCAGGACAGGCTGGTCCGGCTTCCTGCTCCATGAATCAGGCTACCAGGCAGCCCTCGATGACTGGAACCATGAAGGCGTGGACAGCCCGTTCTGGCGCCTCTACCACAACCCCAGACCCGGCTGTCACATCAGCTTCCAGGGTCGCGACATCCCGCTCGGACCGGAGATCTTCGTGCTCATCCCGGCCAACACCGTGTTCAACTGCCATGGGCCGGTGAAGGCCTGCCACTTCTGGCTGCACTTCACCACCATGCGTCTGGTGGGCGATGTCGAGCAATGCCCGGTCGTGCTGCCCGCCTCCTCTCTGCTCCTGAGCCTGGCGCAGGCGGCCATCGAAGCCCACGAAGCCAGCCCCGGCCAGGGCCATGACCAGCGCATCCACCACCTCAGCATGGCCCTGCTGCATGCGGTCTTCGCCGAATGGAGGCTGCCCGAAACACCTGACATCCCGGAACGCCTGCTGGAAATCCTCTCGATCATCCAGCGCGCGCCGCACTCCGATCTCTCCAACGCCTATCTGGCCGAACGCGCGGGCATGGGCATCGAGCGCTTCATCCGCAGCTTCCGCGAACATGTCGGCAGCACGCCGGCCGCCTATGTGCTCGCCACCCGCCTCCGCCTGGCCGGCCAGGCGCTGGCCCTGACGGACAAGACCATCGACCAGATCGCGGCGGATAACGGCTTTCCTAACAGACATTATTTCACCCGGGTGTTTGCACGCCAGGCAGGCTGCGGCCCGGCCGAATACCGCATCCGCCAGCACAAGCGTCGAGGGTTGTAGGCCGAGTCTCCTCGGAAACAGAGCTGCATGGCGGATGCATGGACGGGCGGGCTGGGAGCGTTTGTTGGCCGCCCATGTCACGTCCGCTCATCCTGGCCCTGGCCCTTCTGACCACACAACTCCCGGCACAGCCTGCCCAAACCCTGGCTTCAGGAGAGGACTACCTGGCGTTTCCGGCCGTGCTTGAACTCGGTGATGAAGTGCTGGTGAGCTTCAAGCGCGGAAAATCCCACGCGGCGGACTCAGGCGCCACCCAGGACCTGCTGAGGCTGGAGAAGGCTTCGGGCCAAGTGCTCAGTTCGGGCACTCTCGCGAAGGTGGAGGGCGAGATCATGCAGATGGGCGAGTGGGTGCGATTTGCCAATGGTGACATCGCAAACTGCATCGACGCGCAGGAGGCCCGGGGTTCGTTGCGGACGGGACTGGCCGTGGTGAGGTCGAACAATGGCGGCCGGACCTTCGGCCCGGTTCAGCGGCTGGGCGTGGTGGACGGCGTGGAATATGGTTATGCCTTCGACTCGATCACGCGTGGGCCGACCACCTGGATGCTGGTGATGACCTTCGCCAACCTCCAGGGAGGCAGGCTTGTCCACAAGACTCGAAGCCAGCCGGGCTCCGTCGATGTCATCCGCACCGAGGACAACGGCCTCACCTGGCGCTTCGTCCGCAGCATCACCGCCGAACTCGGAGGCGCGCCGATCAATGAAAGCGCCTTCATGCCTCAGGGCGACGGCTTTCTCATCACCGCCCGCGGCTATGACAACCGCCAGTGGCTGCTGCGCACGGACGGGGCGTTCAAGATCCTGCAAAAAGCGGACCTCAATGAGGCGAACGACTTCATCACCTCGCACATCGGCAGGCCCAGGCTGTTTGCCCGTGATGGCAGCAGCTACCTGCTGGGCCGGAACTGGATCGAAAAGGGCGTCATGCAGCTCGCGCTCTTCAAGTTCGACCCCGGCACGCTCGCCATCACCCGGCATGTCGTGCTCGACAACGCGGAGAAGCAGCGGGTGGCCGACGGCTACTACGCGCAGCCCTACTGGACGCAAAAGGACGACCGCACGACCTTCCACGTCATCACTTACAAAAGCGGTGCGAGGAAAGCACCGGACATCGTGCGGATCGACCTGGACTGGGAGGCGGTGAGATGACCACCGACCGTCTTCCCCGCGCCTGGCTCATCGTCGGCGTGCTCTGGGTGGTCGCGGCCCTGAATTACCTGGACCGCATCATGATCACCACCATGCGTGACTCGCTCACGCAGGCGGTGCCGATGACGGACGCGCAGTTCGGCCTGCTGACCTCGGTCTTCCTGTGGGTCTATGGTTTGCTGAGCCCGCTGGCCGGATTCCTGGCGGACCGCTTCAATCGCAGCCGCCTCATCGTGCTGAGCCTGCTCATCTGGTCGCTGCTGACCTGGCTGACGGGACATGCGCGGAATTTCGAGGAACTGCTCGCGGTGCGCGCGCTCATGGGCCTGAGCGAGGCCGCCTACCTGCCGGCAGCGCTGGCCTTGATCGCCGATTATCATCGCGGCGACACACGCTCCCTCGCCACGGGCATCCACATGACAGGATTGAGCGTCGGCACCGGCCTCGCCGGCATCGGCGGCTGGCTGGCGGAACAGCAGGGCTGGCGCTTCGCCTTCGATGTCTTCGGATGGCTGGGCGTCGCTTATGCCGTGGTGCTGTGGTTTGTGCTGCGTGATCCCGCCAAGCAAAGCGCCTCTCTCGCTCCGCGAGTGGAGCTGGCAGATTGCGACGGCCCACCCGGATTGCGAGAGCCCGATGCTCATCTTGCGGAGCAAGTTCGCTGCTCTGCTGCCGCCCAACCGCCCCGTCTGGGGGAAGCCCTCGCCAGCCTTTTCTCCAGTGGTTCGTTCTGGCTGCTGCTCACCTTCTGGGGCCTGCTGGCACTGGCAGGATGGGCCGTGGCCGGATGGATGCCGACCTATTTCAAGGAGCAGTTCCAGCTCGACCAGGGACAGGCCGGCATCTCCGCCACCGGCTATCTCGCGGTCGCGATGCTCACCGGCAAGCTCGTTGGCGGGTTCTGGGCCGACCGCTGGAGCCGCACCCATGACCGGGCCCGCATCCTCGTGCCCGCCATCGGCCTGTTCATCGCCGCACCCGCGGTCCTGCTGCTGGCAAAGACCAGCCTGCTGGCCCTCGCCATCGCCGGGCTGTCGATCTACGGGCTCACGCGTTCCTTCTCCGACGCCAACCTCATGCCCATCCTCTGCCAGGTGGCCGACAGCCGCTACCGGGCGACCGGCTACGGTGTGCTGAACCTTTTTTCCTGCCTGGTCGGCGGCCTGACCGTCTATGTCGGCGGGGCTCTTCGCGACGCCCGGATCGGCGTGGAAACCCTGTTCCAGGCCGCCGCTGCGGGAATGGCGGTGTGCGCGGTCCTGATGCTCCTGGTCCGGCCCAACCAGAAAAGCTTCAAGATGAACTCAGGCCGCGCAAAATCGGACACCTGAAACCTTCATTCAGGAGAAACGCCGCACGGGGCGGCCCGGTGCGCCCAGGCTTTTTCGGAATGGCGCCAACAGGACCTCCCCCGACGTTGACAAAGCCTCCACCCGCTCCTTTTTACCCGCCCTTTCCGGGGCAGCCCGGAGTTTGTTCACCCAGCCAGCACCTTTCAACCCTCCTATGGACTTCATCGCCAAAAACATCGCCGAACTCGCCCCTTCCATGACCCTTGCCATCACCAGCCAGGCCAAGGCGCTCAAGAAGCAGGGCATCGACGTGCTGAGCTTCGGAGCCGGCGAGCCGGATTTCAACACCCCTGACCACATCACCCTCGCCGCCATCGAGGCCCTGCAGAGCGGCAAGACCCGCTACACCGAAAGCAACGGTCTCCTGGAACTCCGCGAAGCCATCGCCGCCAAGCTGCTGGTGGACAACGGCCTGCAGTACGACCCCTCGATGATCAGCGTCAACTGCGGCGCCAAGCACAGCTGCTACAACGCCATCGCCGCCGTCGTGAACCCCGGCGACGAGGTGATCATCCCCGCCCCCTACTGGACCAGCTATCCTGAGATGGTGAAGATCGTCGGCGGCATCCCTGTCATCGTCGAGACCAAGCGCGAGAACGGCTGGAAGATGACCCCCGAGGAGTTTGAGGACGCCATGTCCCCGATGACCAAGATGGTGATCATCAACAGCCCCGGCAACCCCACCGGCTCCGTCTATTCCAAGGAGGAGCTCCAGGCCATCGGTGAGATCGCCGCCTCCGAGGACATCCTCATCCTGTCCGACGAAATCTACGAGAAGCTCGTCTACTCCGGCCAGAAGCACGTCTCCATCGCAAGCATCAGCAAGGACATCTTCGACCACACCATCACCATCAACGGCTTCTCCAAGGCCTATGCCATGACCGGCTGGCGCCTCGGCTACACCGCCGCCCCCAAGAAGATCGCCGACGCCATCGACACGATCCAGAGCCACACCACCAGCAACGTCACCACCTTCGCCCAGTACGGCGCCCTCGCCGCCCTCACCGGCGACCAGCAGATCGTGGCTGACATGCGCGACGAATTCGACGTCCGCCGCCAGTACATGCTCAGCCGCCTGCAGGCCATCAAGAACGTGCGTGTTGTCGAGCCCCTCGGCGCCTTCTACTTCCTCGTCGACATCGAGCCCATCGGCATCAAGTCCGTCAACTTCTGCGAGAAGCTGCTCAGCAAGGCCCGCGTGGCCGCCGTTCCGGGCGTCGCCTTCGGCAGCGAGCACACCCTGCGCTTCAGCTACGCCACCGGCCTCGACGTCATCAACGCCGGCATGGACCGCTTCGAGGAGTTCTGCTCGCAGCATTGATCAGGCCCGCCCCGGGTCCGCCCCCTTCCCTCCCCAACCCACTCACCCAAAGCAACGTCATGAGCCGGAAAATTCGTTATGGCATGGTCGGCGGCGGACGCGGAGCCTTCATCGGCGCCGTGCATCGCATCGCCGCCGCGATGGATCAGCAGATCGAACTCGTCTGCGGAGCCTTTTCCTCGGATCCTGAAAAATCCAGGGCAAGCGGCGCGGATTTCTTCCTTCCAGCCAGCCGTTGCTACGGCAGCTACGAGGAGATGATCAAGGCCGAGGCCGCCCTGCCCGCCGATGAACGCATGGACTTCATCGCCATCGTCACGCCGAACCACATGCACTTCCCGCCGGCGAAGATGGCCCTTGAGCACGGCTTCCACGTGCTGAGCGACAAGCCCGCCACCTTCAACCTGAAGGAATCCAAGGAACTGGCCGCCATCGTCAAGAAGAGCGGGCTGCTTTACGGCCTCACGCACAACTACACCGGCTACCCGCTGGTGAAACAGGCGCGCGACATGATCAAGGACGGCAAGCTGGGCAAAATCCGCAAGGTCGTTGTCGAGTACCCGCAGGGCTGGCTGGCCACGCGTCTCGAGGAAAGCGGCCAGAAGCAGGCCTCCTGGCGCACCGACCCGAAGAAGAGCGGCGCAGGCGGCTGCGTGGGTGACATCGGCACGCATGCTGAAAACCTGGCCGAATACATCACCGGCCTGAAGATCAAGGAACTCGCCGCCGACATCACCTCCTTCGTGAAGGGCCGCAAGCTCGACGATGACGTCAACGTGCTCCTGCGCTTCTCCAACGGCGCCAAGGGCATCCTGCACAGCTCCCAGATCAGCGTCGGTGAGGAGAACAACCTCAACATCCGCGTCTATGGAGAACTCGGCGGCATCGAATGGCACCAGAATGAGCCGAACACGATGCTGGTGAAATGGCTCGACCAGCCGATGCAGGTGTACCGCACGGCCAACGGCTACCTCGGCAAAAACGCCGCCGCCGCCACGCGCACGCCTCCGGCCCATCCCGAAGGCTACCTCGAGGCCTTCGCCAACATCTACAAGAACTTCGCCAGCGCCATCCGCGCCCGCATCGGCAAGGTGAAACTGACCAAGGACGACCCCGCCAACGACTTCCCGAAGATCGAGGACGGTGTCCGTGGCATGGCCTTCATCGAGGCCGTCGTCGCCTCGTCGAAGAAAAACGCCGCCTGGACCAAGCTCGACGTCTGAGCCTCCCGGCAGCAAGCCCTCCATTCAACCAAGGAGCACCGGCCCCCGGTGCTCCTTTGCTTTTGGCATCCATCGTTTTAAGTTAGGCCATGCCCGAGCAGCCGCCCCCTCTCCCCTCCACTCCCGGCGCCAGGCTGGCCCGCATCGGCCTGTGGCTTCAGCTCGCCCCCCTCGTCGGCATCGGCGAAACCCTCCGCCAGGTGTGGCCGCTGATCCGGCGGTTTTACACCGAAGCCGCCATCGGCGGCATGCCCGGCCCGGAGCTGGTCACCCGCTGGGCCGAAACCCTCACCCAGGCCGTGCATGCCGCGATGGCCAGCAGCATGATCGGCACCGCCATCAGCTTCATCGGCACCGCCATGATCCTGGTCGCCTTTTTCAAGCACCGCTACCGGCCTGCCTGGGTGGTCTGCTTTCTCACCGCCAGCGTGCTCCTGGGCGTGCTGACCCTGGGGATGATGATGATCCCCTCCCCGCTGCCCAGGGCTCCCTGATGAACAAAGGACCTCAGCGCAGGTTCACCGCACCCCCGTCAATCGGATAGGAGCTGCCGGTCACGAACGAGGCCTCGTCGCTGCAGAGATAAAGCGCCAGCGCGGCGATCTCGTCCGGCTTGGCCATGCGGCCGATGGGCTGGGCCTCGCTGAGCTTTTGAAACATTTCTTGTTCGCGGCCCGGATAGGTCGCCGCCAGGTAGCCGTCAACAAACGGCGTGTGCACACGGGCCGGGCAGATGCAGTTGCAGCGCACGCCCTGCTTGATGAAGTCCTTGGCGATCGAATAGGTCATCATCAGCACCGCACCCTTGGTCATCGAGTAGGCGAAACGGTCGGACAGCCCCATCTGCGCGGCGATGCTGCACATGTTGAGCACCACGCCACCGCCCTGCGCCGCCATGATCTCCACCGCCGACTGGGCGCAGTTGTAGACACCCTTGATGTTCACCTGATAAAGCCGGTCCATGTCCGCCTCCTGCGTGGTCAGCACGGTTCCGATGTGGGCGATGCCGGCGTTGTTGACCAGGATGTCCAGCCTTGGCTGACGCGCCCGGATGTCGGCAAACACCGCCTTCACGGCGGCCTGATCCCCCACGTCCACCGCCCCGGCCCGGGCGCTGCCGCCGGCGGCCGTGATCAGGTCCACTGTGCTCTGGGCGGATTCGAGCTTCAGGTCCAGCACCTCCACATGCGCGCCCTGGCGGGCGAACAAAACAGCGATGGCCTGGCCGATGCCGGAGCCTGCTCCGGTGATGACGACGGTCTTGGAGGAAAGCGAGAACATGATGGGTGAAAAGGAAGGTCGAGACTACGGTGCCAGACCTTCCCTGCCATCACGAATCTCCATACACTTGTGCCAGTTCGCGCAGCAGGGCCTCCAGCTCCCGGTAATAGGCATCCTCCGCCATTTCGCGCCGTCGCCCCTTGAGAGCCTCCAGCTTTCTTTCCAGCCCATCACGCTTCAGGCGCAGGGCGTCGCTCAGGCGCTTCTCCTCCTCGCTGAGCACCAGAGCCACCTGCGCGGCGCGGGCGCCATCCTTCGCCTCTTGGGCGCGCGTGGTGAAGATCTCCGCCCGCGTGCCCACGCCGTCGCCATTGTCGTCCAGCAGCGCATGCTCCGTGGCGATGCGCTCCTCCTTTTCATAAAACTCCGCCACCAGGCGGCTCGCATGACGGAAGGCCTCGAGCACCGACACCTGCCGGTCCTGGTCCAGGTCCGCCTGCAGGTCGCCGGCGATGGTGCTGGCAAAATAACCGCCGAAGCGGGTGAAGTAGATTTCATCCGCGCTTTGGGTGGCGCTGACCAGGATCCGGTTCCTGCCCGCCAGGGCGCTAAGAAAGTCCGCGCTGGCCGATCCACCGTGAACCACCACCATCTCACGCCGGACCGGCGAGCACCACAGGGCGAGCTGCTTTGCCGTCACATCCGGCCCGCGCAGGTTGAACTTCGCCTCGCGTCCGTCAAAGGTGCCATGGCCGACAAGCACCAGCCAGAACTGCCCTTCAGGTTTTGCCGCCGCCTTCTTCAAGGCCTCCTCCAGCAGCGCAGCATCGCGGTCGCCTCCGCCCAGCGAGGTTAAGGTCGCCCCGGCCCGCTCGCAGGCGGACTTCCAGACGTCCCTTTGCTCCGCGAACAGCTTTTCATACGAGGCCTCCCCCGCTGCGCCGGAGACGACCAGCACCTCCACGTCACGCGCGGCCAGCGAACCTGCGACCGTCAGCAGCAGCCCTGCAATCAGGCGGTGGTTGAACCAAGAATGCTTCATGAAAATCCTCCCCGGCGGCGCAGCGCCCATTCCGTCCCAAGCAGGGCCAGGATCAGCCCGAAGAACCACGGTGTGTGCCAGAGCGGTGTCGACAGCGTCTGCTCGACCGGCGCGCGGATGTTCTTCAAGATCTCGGGAAGCCTGGGCAGGTCCTGCAGCTTCAGCACCCTGCCTCCCGTGCGGCCGGCCAGGTTCTCCGCCCACTCCAGCCCGGGCTTGAGCCTGGCGAATTCAGCCGCCAGCGGATCGTAAACCCAGGCTGTGCGGCGGATTTCCACCGTCTCCTGAGGCCGCCCGTCGGGGCCCAGCGTCTGAACCCGGACCTCGGCACGGTGCGCCCCCGCGGCCCTGGCGTGATGCTCCGCCACAAAGAGCCCGGCCTCCTTCAAACTTGGTTCGGCAAACAGCTCGCTTTTTGCACCGTCCGGGCCGGTCGCCTCGATCCTCACCACGGCGTCGTCCAGGGGCTGAAACGAGGCGTCGCGCACCCTCACCTCCAAACGCCTCAGGTCACCCTCCAGGGTCGTCGACACCTGAACCCGGTCAGGCACGTCCACGACCAGCCAGCGCATGAGCTGCCGCCAGGCCTTTTCAAAATCACCGCGCGCCTGCTCGTCACGCATCCCCCACCGCCACAGGTCCGCGATGGTCACCGACACCACCCGCCCCTCGCCGAAACGCTGCGCCACCAGGGCCGGCCAGATGGAGGCCGCGTCATCGCCCGCCTTGATCGTGGCCAGCACGCTCGCTCCCGGCTTGATGGAAAAGGTCTGATTGATGGCAAAGAAACCAGGCATCGAGGCCAGCCGCGCCGCATCTTCCTCACGCGATGGGCGCACCCGTGTCCAGGGTTCGAGCCAGCCCTCGCGGGTCAGGTCAAACCGGGCGTTTTCCACCGGCGGCGCCGAGGTGACGCGGTCGAGATAGAGCGGCAGCATCCGCCCCACCGGCGTGTGCTCATAGCCGCCGGGCTGGTAGCTCTCCTGCCCGCCCAGGGTCAGCAGAGCCCCGCCGCGCTCGCTCACAAATCTTTCGATCAGGTTCATCTGCTCCTGGGTGAAGAAGTCCGCCTCGATGTCATCCAGGATGACCGCCCGATATTCCCCAAAAAGTTGTTCGGCCGATTTCGGAAATCCGTCGGCGAGCTCGCGGGCGTCCCTGGTGCCGAGCCGGATGAGCACGGGCTGGTCATAGCGCTGGGCCACGCCCTGCTCGCCAAAGCCGCGGAACAACGGGTTGCTCGTCTCCCCGGTGCGACCGCGCCATTCAAACTTCGGCTCCCGTCTCGCGATGCGGATGAGCGTGGGCAGCTGAACCTCGGAATCCGCCGCCAGCGCTCGTCTCATGAACTTGTATTCCCAGTTGGGACGGCCGGAGAGGTAAAGCACACGATAAGGCCCCGAACCGCGGTCCACGACCAGATGACGTTCATTGTTCGCCAGCACAGCCTCGCCCGACTTCGGCTTCCAGTCCTCCCCGCTGGCAAGCCCCGCCAGACGGGCGTCCAGAGTCAGCAGGCGATAAAAGCTGACGCCCGGCTTCAGTGCAGGCAGCTTCAGCCGCACGGTCCGGGTTTCATCATCACGAGCCAGTTTCACCTTTTCGCTGACCAGGGCTTTTCCAGATTCATCCAGGACGAGAACGGCGGCTTCACGACCGGCCCAGCCCGACGCGCTGACGCGCACGGTGACGGTGGCCGGCGTGTCTTCAAAGGCGGTCTGCGCCACGGAGTGCTCCACGATGCCAAGGTCGGGCGCCGGAGCAGCCCCGCCCACAACGACCGGAAAGACAGGCACGGATTTTCCAGCCTGCCCGATGAGAGCCGCCTCGTCCGTGGCCAGGCCGTCTGTCACCAGAACCACCGCCGCCGTGCGCGATGCCGCGCCCCCTTTGAGCAGGGTGCCCAGGGCGCGGTGAAGGTCTGACTTTTTGCCTTCAAATCCCAGTTCGGAAAAGTCGGAGGAAGCCTCCAGCCGTTCGTCCACCCGCTGTGGGTTCAGCCGAAACTGCAGCTCAAGCTCATTCATCCAGGAAGGCCGTCCCGCCTTGCCTCCACCAAGGGCCTCCCGGACCAGGTCACCACGGGTCCTCGCTCCCGGAACTTCGGCGACGTTCATCGAGGCGCTGTTGTCCGCGAGGATGACCACTTCGTTCTCACCGGCCTTCGGCTGCTTCCTGGACCAGACGGGATCGGTCAGCAGCAGGGTGAGAAGCGCCGCGACCGCCAGTTTGCAAAGGACGGCAAGCCCCACCGCGCCGCGACGAAGAGACGGTCCCCGCAGCCCGCGCCAGAGCAGTGCCGACACCAGCACGAGGCTGAGTATGGCGAGCCAGAGACGCTCCGGATGCTGGATGACGAGAGTGGTCAAACGTGTGGGATGAAGGAATGCAGGATGCGTTCCGCAGCGGGGGAAAAAATCCTCAGCCAGGAGCCTCCCGTTAACAACGAAAGACGCCCGAAGGTTTGTTCAAGCTGTCGCGGCGGATTCCCGGACGGCAGCCAGGGCTAACGTATCCAATGGGCCAATGATGGCAGCGCATGGCCTCAGTGACAGGATTCGCAGGATAAGCAGGATTTTTCAGACCTGTTCATCCTGCCCATCTTGTGAATCCTGTCGCAAAAAACCCTTTCTCACCCTGATGCGCAAGCCCTGGGCGGCTGGGCCCGGCTCAACGCATGCGCAATGCAAGGTAGCTGCGCAGGGCGGCGGAATGCGGCTCATCGGTGGGCAGCGGCAGATAATCGACCTGATGCCGGCGGAAGCCCTCCTTGATCTGTTCCTCAAAGCCGCGCCGGACCTCCAGGTAGCGCTGACGCACGGCGGCGGGGTCCAGGAGGAGGAAGTCGTCATCCTTCTCCAGATTTTCAAAACGCGCCCACTGGCCGAAGGGAAACTCCAGCTCATCGCGATCCCAGAGCTGGATGGCGATGATCTCATGCCCCTGCTTGCGCAGCACGCCGATGGCCTTCAGGATCGCTGCCGGATCATCAAAGAAGTCGCTGATGAGAATGACCAGGCCGCGCCGCTTCAGCCGCTGGGCCAGGGATTCCAGCACCGGGGCCAGCGCCGTGTCCCGGCCCGGCTCGGTCTTGATCATCGTCTCGAGCAGATGATGCAGATGAGTGATGCGGGTGCGGTTGGGAATGAACTCCCGCACTTTGGTGTCAAAGGTCACCAGGCCGACGGCATCCTGCTGGCTCATCAGCAGGTAGGACAGCGCGGCCGCGAGCTTCCTGGCATAATCAAATTTAAGCACACCCTTCTGGCCGCGGTAGCCCATGCTGCCGCTGGCGTCGAGCACCAGCGTGGCGCGAAGGTTTGTCTCCTCGTCATACTCACGGATGTAAAACCGGTCGGCACGTCCGAAGATCTTCCAGTCCAGCCGCCGGATGTCATCCCCCTGCACGTAGGGCCGGTGCTGGCGGAACTCGACGCTGAAGCCCTTGTGCGGCGAGGCATGCTGCCCGGTGGTGAAGCCCTCCACCACCGTGCGTGCAAAAAGCTGCAGGTTCTGCAGGCTGGTGATGTCTTCGGCGTGGAGGATGTCGGAAAGGGCGGCCATGGGAAGTCAGAGCATCAGGTCTTGCATGGCAGGCGCTGCGGATGCGCGCGGACTGCCGACCGCGGTCAAAGCACCTTCGCCTCCGCCTTCTTCACCTTCTGGATGATCTCCTTGATGATCATGTCCACGGTGATGCCCTCAGCCTCGGCATGGAAGGTCGGCACCAGCCGGTGACGCAGGGCGGGCAGCGCAAGGGCCTCGATGTCGTCCGTGGTGACATGGGTGCGCCCCTGCAGCAGGGCGCGGACCTTGCCCGCGAGCACAAGCATCTGGCTGGCGCGCGGCCCGGCCCCCCAGCCCAGCATCTCCTTCACATAAGGAAGCGCGTCCGCCTCGTTGGGCCGTGTGGCGCGGACGAGGTCCAGCACAAAGTCGGTCACATGATCCGGCACCGGCACCTTGCGGGCGAGCTGCTGGGCGGCCTGCAACTCCTCGGCGGTGATGACGGCCTCAATCTCCTCCTGCACGCCTCCCGTGGTGCGTGCCACGATCTCGCGCTCGTCCTCACGGGTCGGGTAATCCACCTTGATGAGGAAGAGGAAACGGTCCTTCTGCGCCTCGGGAAGCGGATAGGTGCCCTCCTGCTCGATCGGGTTTTGCGTGGCCAGCACGAAAAACGGCTTGGGCAGCTCAAAGGTCTCCTGGCCGACGGTCACGTGCTTCTCCTGCATGGCCTCGAGCAGCGCGGCCTGGGTCTTCGGCGGCGTGCGGTTGATCTCATCCGCCAGGATGATCTGCGAAAAAATCGGTCCCTTCATGAAGACCAGCTTCCTGCGTCCGGTTTCAGAATCCTCCTGGATGATCTCCGTGCCGGTGATGTCGGCGGGCATCAGGTCCGGCGTGAACTGGATGCGGCGAAAGCTCAGGTGCATGGCATCGGCCAGCGACTTCACGAGCAGCGTCTTGGCAAGGCCGGGCACGCCTTCCAGAAGGCTGTGACCGCCGGCGGCGATGGCGATGAACACCTGTTCAATCACCGCCTCCTGTCCGACGATGCGCCTGCTGAGCGCGGCTTTGAGCTTGTTGAATCCGTTGACGAGGGCTGCTGCGGCGGCGGTGTCGGACATGGGCGGTTTTGGGGGGCGTGAAAAGGGGACGCGTCTGAAGGCTTGAACACGGGCAGAAAAGCAGGGTTCTTTCCGGACATCCAGGGCCATTTCTCCAAACCTTGATTCCTGATTTGTTGGCGACGGCCCCAGATGCCCCTTGCCCCGTCCCCCAGCTTCGCTGATTTCTCACCCCAATCCCAGCCTTCCCCATGCCGCTCCACCTCGGTGTCAACATCGACCACGTCGCCACCCTCCGTCAGGCCCGCTACCGCACCATGCAGGGCGCGCACAATGTCGAACCCTCCATCCTTCAGGCCGCCCTCGAGGCCGAGGCCGCCGGCGCCCACTCCATCACGGTCCACCTCCGCGCCGACCGCCGTCACATCGTCGATGAGGATGTCTTCCTCCTGCGCAGGGAGATCGGCACCCTGCTGAACCTGGAGATGGGCAACACCCGCGAAATCCTGGACATCGCCCTGCGGGTGAAGCCGGACTTTGTCTGCATGGTGCCCGAAAACCGCGAGGAGGTCACCACCGAAGGCGGCCTGGATGTGGCCGGGCAGAAGTCCGCCCTGACTTCAAGTGTCGCGGCCCTGGAGGCCAACGGCACCCGCGTCAGCATGTTCATCGACCCCGACCTGGAGCAGGTACGGTCCTCGGCCGAGATCGGCGCCAGCATGATCGAGCTGCACACCGGCACCTTCGCCAACGAACTGGGTGAGAAAAGGGCCGCCGAGGCCCTGCGTCTGAAGGCTGCCGCGGAACTGGCTCATCAGCTCGGCCTGCAGGTCAACGCCGGCCACGGCCTCACCACCAAAAACCTGCCCGAGCTCTTCATCGTGCCTCACCTCGTCGAGCTGAACATCGGCCACAGCATCGTCGCCCGCTCGGTCTTCACCGGCCTGCGCGCCGCCATCCGGGAGATGCTGGAAGCCATGCAGGCCTATCCAATTCCATGACTGCGACACCCAGGGGCCTCGGCATCGACCTCGTCGAGGTCGGCCGCATCCGCGACATGCTGACCCGGCACGGGGACCGCTTCAAGGAGCGCACCTTCACCCCGGGCGAGATCGCCTACTGCGACTCCTGCGCCGATCCGGCCATCCACTACGCCGCGCGTTTTGCCGCCAAGGAGGCCGCCGCCAAGGCCCTTGGCACCGGCCTCTGGGCCCAGGGGGTGGACTGGCGTCAGATCGAGGTCACACGCGAGGAGTCCGGCAAACCCGTCCTCCTGCTGCATGATGACGCCAGGGCTCATGCCGAAAAGCTCGGCTCCAGCGCCAGCCTGATCTCCATCACCCACACCCGGGAGCTGGCGATGGCGCAGGTCATCCTGGTCTGACCCAAACCATGTCCGCCATCCCCCAGGTCGCCGTGCTTGTGGACACCTCCAGGTCCTACGGCCGTGACATCGTGCGGGGCATCCGCCGCTACGTCGCTGAACACGGCCCCTGGTCCCTCTACATGGAGCCGCGCGACCTGCGCTCCAGCTTCCCCGACTGGCTGCAGAACTGGCCGGGCGACGGCATCCTGGCGCGCACGGTCGACGCCGCCCTGCTGAGCCAGCTCAAGGCCACCCGGCTGCCGGTGATCGAGCTGAGAACCACCGTCCTCAAGCACCCCTTCCCCTACGTCGGCATGGACAACCGCGTCGTCGGGGAAAAGGTGGCCCGCCACTTTCTGGAGCGCGGCTTCCGGCGCTTCGCCTGCTGCCTCGACACCTCGGAGCGCTTTTTTGTCGAACGCTGGGAAAGCTACCGTGACACCCTGCGCGACCATGGCTTTGACGTGGAGCTTCTTCAAACCGTCCCCCAGGGCGGCAGACGCCCGCGCTGGGACCGGCATCAGCGCCTGCTGGCGGACTGGCTGGCATCTCTGGAAAAGCCCTGCGCCCTCTTTGCCACCAACGACCAGCTCGGCTTCTGGGCCCTCGACGCGGCGAGAAGGGCCGGGATCAGCGTGCCCGAACAACTCGCGGTGGTCGGCGCGGAAAACGACAAGACCCTCTGCGAAACCGCCTGGCCGCCGCTCTCCAGCGTCCAGCTTCGTGGTCAGACAGCGGGTTATGCCGCAGCACGGATGCTCGACGACTGGATGCGCCGGGGCTCAAGACCGCCCGAGATCACCCTGCTGCCACCGGCGGATGTCGTGGTCCGGCAGTCCTCGGACATCGTCGCCGTCGAGGACGAGCGCGTCGCCAGGGCCCTGCGCTTCATCCGCCAGCGCGCGTCCGAAGGAGTCGGAGTGGATGATGTCGCCCGCGAGGCCGCCCTGTCCCGAAGCTCCCTGGAGCGGCGCATGAAGCGGATGATCGGACGCAGCCCGGGCGAGGAGCTGATCCGCATCCGCTTCAGCCATGTGGAGAGGCTGCTCGCCCAGACCGACCTCACCCTGGACGCCATTGCCGAGCGGTCCGGGTTCAAGCACACCCAGTACATGGCGGAGGCTTTCCGCGGACGACATGGCATGACGCCCGGGGAATACCGCCGACGCAACAAACTTTAGAATCACCGGCTCAGGCCGCCGCCTCGACGATGATGCGGCCTGCCGCCACCTCCCGCACACGCACCGCGGTGCCGCTCTGGAGATAGCCGCCCTCGACCATGGCCTCGACGCGCGCCTCGCCAAACTGCACGGTGCCGTAGGGGCGCAGGGCGCTGACGGAAAGGCCTTCATCACCGGGCTTCACCGCACGGCTGGCGGTCATCACCGGCGTGCTCTCCAGCGTGCCGCCGGCCGCTGAATCCAGCACCAGGCGCTGAAACGGACGGGTTTCAGGCAGATAGCGCGCTGCGGCAAGGATCGCCGCCGCAGCACCGAGGATGCCCAGGGCAAAATTGCGCAGGCCCAACGCATAGGTCGAAAGGTTGAACTCAAGGCCAGTCGCAGGATCCACCGCCTCCGCAGGCGAAGGCAGGCCAGCCGGAGCCGGCATCTCCCAGCCCGACATTGTGTAAACCAGCGCCGCCATCACGCACAGGAAGCCGATGATGCCCGGCACCAACGTCCCGGGAAAGACGGTCAGCTCAATCGCAATGCAGGCGATGCCGATGATGAACACGACCACCGCCACCGCCGTCTCCTGCCCCACCAGGCTGCCCGCCACATAATGACCGAAGAAGAACAGCAGAAAGGCCCCCAGCGACACAAAGCCGGGCAGGCCGAAGCCCGGCGCCTGCATTTCCAGATAACCACCGGCCACGCCGATGAGGATCAGGATGGCCGCATATTTGGTTACCCAGATGGCGATGGACTCAAAGAAGGTCGGCTTCGCAAGCACGATCCCGCCCTTGAGCGACTCCGCCTTTTTGACCTCCTCCAGGCTCCTGACGATGCCCTTGGCAAACAGGGGCTTGCCATCCAGCAGCATCACCGCCTGCTCGGCATCAAGGGTCAGAATCTCCTTCTTCGAGTCGAGCAGCCTGCCGTCCACCTTCAGTTCCTTGCCCATGTCGATCATCGCCTCGATCACCGCCGGGTTGTGCCCCTTCTTCTTGGCGACGGCGCGGGCCATGCTCATGGTCGCCGAGTTCATCTTGGCACGCTCGGCCTCGCCCATCTCCTCACCGTTGCCATAGACGGGTGACGCCGCCCCGGCGCTGCTCGTCGGAGCCATGTAGATGCCGTCGGTGGCCACCGCGATCATCGCCCCGGCGGAAAGGGCGCGCGGATTCACGAAGGCAAAGCTGCGCGGCTTCAGCTTCTGCAGGTCGTTCATCATCAGGTCCACCGTGTCCCAAAGCAGGCCGCCCGGCGTGTCGAGGTCAAAGATCACCGCCTCGGCGCCCTCCGCCGTGCAGCGTTCAAGCGTCCGTGACATGAATTCAAAGCGCGCCCGGGCGATCAGATCCTCCTCACCGACGGGGATCACCACCACCTTGTCCTTGTAGCTGGTGGTCTCGGCGCCGGAAACAAGCGTGCAGGCGAGGCAGAAACCGGACAGGAGGGCGGACAGGCGTTTCATGGTGGCATCATAGCCCTTCAGCGAACCGAGGCAACAAGGGGCGGAGATGCCGCCGCCTAACAGACCTGCGTGAGTCCGATGCCGCCGCTGGTGATGCGCAGGCAGACGAGGCTGTGTCCGTTGACGGTGAAGGCGGCACCGCCCAGGATCGTCGGCATCAGCTCCGTGGGGAACGCAGGCGATTCGCCCGTGTCGAAGGTCAGGGTCCAGTGCGTGTCCTCATTGCCTGGCAGAACAAACTCGCAGGGCAGGCTCCCGCCGTTGAAAATCAGGACAAACGGCGGGTGGCCGGAGATCAGCGCCCCGAAGGTCACCCGTGACGGGTCATGCCATTCATCATGGCAGAGCAGGCTGCCGTTGCCCTCCAGCCAGGCGACATCCGGCAGCCCGGTGACCGGGCTCCACTGACCGTCAAAGAACTCCGCACGGCGGAACTCGGGATGGTCTCGCCGCAGCGCGATCATGGAGCGGGTGAAGACCAGCATCTCCGCATCGCAGGCGCTCCATTCCATCCAGCTCAGGGCGTTGTCCTGGCAGTAGGCGTTGTTGTTGCCGTTCTGGCTGCGGCCGCGCTCATCCCCCGCCGTGAGGAAAGGCACGCCGACGGAGGTCAGCAGCGTGGCCATGAGACTGCGCCTCAGCCGGCCGCGAAGCTGATTGACGCGCACGTCATGCGTCGGGCCCTCGACGCCGCAGCTCACGCTGTGGTTGTGGTTGTCGCCGTCGCGGTTCTCCTCGCCATTCGCCTCGTTGTGCTTGCTGGCGTAGCTCACCAGGTCCAGCAGCGTGAAGCCGTCGTGGCTGGTCAGGAAGTTGATGCTGCTCAGGGCCGGCCTTTGCGCGCCGCCGTAGATGTCCTGGCTGCCGCAGAAGCGCTTGGCAAACTCCGCCGTGCTGCCCTCGCCTCCGGACCAGAACCGACGCACGGTGTCACGATACTTGCCGTTCAGCTCCCGCCAGGGCTCCGGGAAAGCGCCGACCTGGTAGCTGTCAAAACGCATGATGTCCCAGGGTTCCGCGATCAGCTTCACTCCGGACAGCACGGGGTCCTGCGAGACGGCGGCGAGAAACTGGCAGTGCGGGTCAAAGTCATCGTGTTCATTGCGCGCCACCGTCACCGCCAGGTCAAAGCGGAAGCCGTCCACATGCATCTCAGTCACCCAGTAGCGCAGGCTGTCCAGGATCAGCCGCAGGCCCGGCGTGGCGGCCGAGTCCACCGCGTTTCCACAGCCGGTCATGTTGATGTAGTTCGCGCCGTGCTCGTCAAAATCGTGGCGGTAGTAAAGCCGGTCGTCCAGGCCGCGGAACAGCAGCGTCGGTCCGCGCTCATCCCCTTCGCCGCTGTGATTGTAAACCACGTCCAGGATCACCTCGATCCCGGCCGCATGCAGGGCTTTCACCATGTCCTTGAACTCCCGGACCTGCGCCTGGGGATCCCGGGCCGCCGCATATTCATTGTGCGGGGCGAAGAAGCCGATGGTGTTGTAGCCCCAGTAATTGGTCAGGCCGCGTTCAAGCAGGAACTGGTCATCCAAATGCTGGTGCACCGGCAGCAGCTGGAGCGAAGTCACCCCCAGCTCCTTCAGGTAGCCAACGACCGACGGATGCCCGAGTCCGGCGTAGGTGCCGCGAAACTCCGGCGGCACCTCGGGATGCAGCTTCGTGAAGCCCTTCACGTGCAGCTCGTAGATCACGGTGTCTCGCCATGGAACTTGCGGCGGCCGGTCGTCCTGCCAGTCGTACTCCTCATCGATGACCACGGACTTGAGCGCCTCCGCACCGTTGTCATGCGCCCCTGGAAAAAAGCCCGGCCCCTCCGGCCCCAGCATGGAAGCCCGGCCGTCAGGACTGCCCTGCACCGCCCTTGCATAGGGATCCAGGATCAGCTTGTTCGGATTGAAGCGCAGGGCGCTCTGCGGCATCCAGGGGCCATGAGCCCGGTAGCCATAAAGCGCTCCGGCCTTGAGCCCCGGGACAAACACCTGCCAGAGGTCGCACTCGCCACGCGTCATCCGGGCGCGTGCGGTTTCATGCGTCGGGTCCTCCGGATCATAAAGACACAGGTCCAGGGCGGTGGCATGCCGCGAGAACACCGTGAAGCAGGCGCCTTCGGGCGTCAGTCGGACACCTGGTGCGCAGGCTGGATGTGTCAGGTCAAAGGACATTGATCAGCTTCCTCATGAAGCAGAAGCCACGCCGATGCACGTTGATTTTGGGCTTGCCAGCCGGATGACGCACCCGCCATCATCCCCGCTCATGATCGCCAAGATGAAATGTTCCAGCTGCGGGGCCGAGATGAGCAACCTCAGCATGACCTGGCCGCGCAAGTACTGGCTCTTCATGATCCCCGTCATGGTTCTCGGCTTCCTGCCCCTGATCCGCATGACCTTTTTCAAGGGCGATTACACCCGCGACCTGCACATCCAGGACGTTCAGAAACGCGCCCTGGGAAGCAGCCTCGAGATCCTGGGCCTGATCGAAAACACAGGCGGCAGGACCTGGAGCAGCGTCACCGTCGAGGCGGAGTTCTTCGACGCCTCAGGCGCATTCATCGACGAGGAGGTCTCCTCCCTGCGCTCGGATGTCGCCGCCCATGGCAGGGAGCATTTCAAGATCACCGTGCGTTCACCGTCTTCGGCGATCCTCGCCAGCGATGTCAAAATGCAGGTCAAGGTGTCCGGCGGTCACACACTGCCCTTCTGAGCCAAGTCACCTCCGTAGGGACTCACGGCACAAGAGTACCTGCCCTGCACGCGTAATGTGAGGGTGTTGTCCCCCCTCCACACCAATTGCGCTGGAATGGCGCGTCGTGATTTCCTTCAGCTGGGCTTTTCCGCCATCGGCGGCTTCGGCATGTCGGAACTGATGTCGATGCGCGCCCAGGCCGCCCAGGCACGCGGCCTTGCCAGCCCCGAGCAGGTCAACTGCATCCTGGTCTGGCTCGACGGCGGCCCCTCCCATTACGAAACCTTTGATCCGAAGCCGGACGCCCCCCAGGACATCCGAGGGGAGTTCAAGTCGATCCCCACCTGCGTTCCCGGCACTCATTTCAGCGAAAGCCTGCCGCTTCTGGCGAAGAGCTTCGACAAGTTCACGGTCGTCCGCTCCATCTGCCACAAGGACCCGAACCATGGCGGCGGCAATCATTACATGATGACCGGGGCACCCACGCCGGTGCCTGTCGGCTGCGGCGCCTTCGTCAGCTTCCATCCCTCCTTCGGATCGATGGTCTCCCACTCGCGTGGCATTCGCGGCGGCCTGCCGGGTTACATGAGCCTGCCCAGCGTGTCCCGCTCCGGCGGCCCCAACTTCCTGGGCGCCCAGCACGCGCCGTTCGTGATCGGCGGCGACCCAAACAGCAAGTCCTTCCGCGTCCGTGATGTGGCCATCCCGCAGGACATCAGCGAGGGACGCGCGATGCACCGCAACCAGCTGCGCGAATCCCTCGACACCCTCAAGCGCATCACCCACAAGGCGGCGGAAGATCCCACGGTCGGCTTTGACCAGTTCTACGGCCAGGCCCTCGATCTCGTCACCTCACCCACCGCCCAGGCGGCCTTTGATGTCAGCAAGGAGCCCGAGCACGTCCGCAAGCTCTATGGCGAGCACGACTTCGGCCAGCGCCTGCTCCTGGCGCGCCGCCTCGCCGAGGTCGGTGTCAGCTTCAGCGTCGTCTACTGGGGCGGCTGGGATGACCACCGCAGCATCTTCAAAACCTTCAAGGAAGGCAAGGCCGCCAAGCTAGACCAGGGCCTCAACGGCCTCATCACCGACCTGCATCAGCGCGGCATGCTCGACAAGACCCTGGTGATCTGCCTCGGCGAATTCGGTCGCACCCCCAAGGTCAACAAAGACGCCGGACGCGACCATTGGCCGGGCGCGATGAGCGTGCTCATGGCCGGCGCCGGCATCCCCGGCGGCCAGATCGTGGGCGCCACCGACCCCAAGGGCTATTACGCCGCGGAAAACATCTACTGCCCCGAGGACTTCGCCGTCAGCCTCTACACGAAGCTGGGCATTGATCCCCATCAGGTGCTGCACACGAACACGGGACGTCCCGTTCAGCTCGTGAACGGTGGCAAGCCCATCAAGGAGCTGTTTGCGTGAAGCTGCGCCCCCTTGCAGCCATCCTCCTCGGAACCGTCCTGGCATCGGCTGAAGCGCCGAAGCTTGAGGCGCTGTTCCCCGCCGGCGGTCAGGCGGGATCCAGCTTCGTGCTGACGGCCTCGGGCAGGGTTGAAGCCGACGCCCGGCTCTGGACTTCGGCCCCGGGCGTGCATTTCGTGCCCAACGGCAAAAAGCGCGAATGGCAGGTCACCCTCGCCGCCGACGCGCCCCGAGGCCTGCACCTGGTGCATTGCGCCAATGCCGACGGCGCCTCGGAACCCCGCTGGTTCAGCATCGGCAGCCTGCCGGAAATCACCGAGGCCGAGCCCAATGACGAGGTTGCCAGGCCCCAGTCCGTGGAAAAGCTCCCGACCACGATCAACGCGAGGCTCGACAAGAGCGGCGATATGGATGGTTATGCCGTGAAGCTCGAGGCCGGCCAGACGCTGGTGGCGGCCGTGGAAGCCTACTCCATCGGCTCCGGAGCCGACATGCTGGCCAATCTCATGGACGAGAAAGGCACCCGCCTGCACACGGCCAGCGACTCCCGCAACCTCGATCCCCTGCTCGTTTTCAAGGCCCCCAAGGCAGGCCGCTACATCGTCCAACTGGCCGGCTTTGCGCATCCTCCGGCGGCGGATGTGCGATTCACCGGCGGCTCGACCCTGGTCTATCGGCTGCATCTCAGCGCCGGCCCCGTGGTCACCCAGGTCTACCCTGCGGCCGTGGCGGCGGCGGGCAAGACGGAGGTCGAACTGACGGGCCACAATCTGGACCCCAAAAAAGCCAGGCTCACCCTCGAACCCAAGGATCTGCGCCGCGAAGGCGACCTGGCATTCGTCATGCCTCAGGGCGCGCTTCAGCCCCTCCAGGTGCTTGTCACCGCCAAGCCCGCGACCGTCGAAAAAGAGCCTAACAACAAGCGCGAGCAGGCAACCGCCCTCCAGGCGGGAGGAGCCGTCGGCGGTCGGATCACCGACAAGGCTGACGTGGACCGTTTTGCCATCCCCATGAAGAAGGGTGAGAAGATGCAGGTGCGCCTGTTTGCCAAACGCATCGGCATCCCCCTCGACGCCCTGCTGAAGGTCGAGGCGCCGGATGGCAAGCTGCTGACCAGCGCCGATGATGAAAGCGAGCAGCGCCCCGACCCTGTGGTCACCTGGACGGCCGCCGCGGACGGCCCGCATCATCTCGTCGTCGAGGACCTCTTTCACCAGGGCGGTGCCGACAAGGCCTACGTCATCGAGGCCAGCACGCCCGCCCCGGGTTTTGAAGTCACCCTGGCGGACGCCAAACCCGTTGTCATTGAGGCGGGCAAGTCGGTCTCCTTGAAGGCGACTGTCAAGCTGTTCAACAGCTTCAAGGAGCCGCTTGTCGCCCGTGTCGCCAACCTGCCGGCCGGCGTGGCCGCACCCGAGGTGGCGGTCCCTGAAAAAGCCGGGGAGATCGAGATCAAGCTGCAGGCAGCCACCAATGCTCCGCGCGGCGGCCAGCCGGTGCAGGTCGAGATCTGGAGCAAGAACGCCCCGTTTGCCTCAAGGGCCGCGATCGCCCCCTTGAGAGGCGAAAACAAGCGCGGCACCAGCCCGCTGGACGACACCTCCCAGGTTTGGCTAACCGTGAAATAGGTTAGGCCAGGACGGGCCTCACCACCTCGCCATGGATGTCCGTCAGGCGGTAGTCACGCCCCTGGTAGCGGAAGGTCAGCCGTTCATGATCCAGACCCAGCAGGTGCAGGATCGTCGCGTTCAGGTCGTGGGTGTGCACCGCGCCCTCCGCGACGTTGAAGCCCAGCTCGTCCGTTCTGCCATGGGTGATGCCGGCCTTCACCCCGCCTCCCGCCATCCACATCGTGTAGGCGTCCTTGTGGTGGTCACGCCCGGGACTGGTCTTGGCGCCGTCACCATCGACGCCCTGGCGCAGCGGCGTGCGACCAAACTCACTGCCCCAGACAACCAGGGTTTCGTCCAGCAGACCGCGCAGCTTGAGGTCCCGGATCAGTGCGGCCATCGGCTGGTCCACATCCCTCGCCTTGGCACGCAGACGCTTGTCGAGCCCGCCGTGATGATCCCAGTCGGAATCGTACAGCTGCACCATGCGCACCCCGCGTTCCACCAGGCGACGGGCCAGCAGGCAGTTGCTGGCAAAGGAGGCCCGGCCCGGCTCCGCACCATACATCTTCAATGTCGCCGCCGATTCGCCGGAAATGTCCATCAGCTCGGGCACGCTGGCCTGCATGCGGTAGGCCATCTCATACTGGCTGATGCGTGTCGCGATCTCCGGATCCCCGATGATCTTCAGGCTTTGCTCGTTCAGCGCGTTCACCGCATCCAGCACCCGACGACGGTCCTGCCTGCCGTGACCCTCCGGGTTGCTCAGGAAGAGCACCGGGTCGCCGCTGCCGCGAAACGGCACGCCCTGATACATGCTCGGCAGGAAGCCCGTGCTCCATAGCGAGGTGCCCGCGCCCCCGGGAGGACCGGAAAGCAGCACCACATAGCTTGGCAAATCCCGGTTGTCCGTGCCCAGGCCGTAGGTCACCCAGGAACCCATGCTCGGCCTGCCCCCCTGCCCGAAGCCGGTGTGGAGGAACATCTGCGCGGGCGCATGATTGATCTCGTTGGTGTGCATTCCCTTCAGCAGGCAGAGATCGTCCGCCACCGTCGCCAGGTTGGGCAGCAGCTCGGAAATCACCGCCCCGCTCTGACCGTGCCGGGCAAACCGGTATTCCGACCCCGCCAGCGTCATCTCTCCACCAATGAAGGCGAAGCGCTTTCCCTTCAGCAGTTCGTCCGGACACTTCTGGCCGTCATGCTTCCGCAGCACCGGCTTGTCATCATACAGATCGAGTTGCGAAGGCGCGCCGATCATGTGCAGGTAGATCACATTCTTCGCCCGAGGCGCGAAATGCGGCCTGGTCACCACGGCCTCCTGCGCCGCCGGCATTTCCCGGGAGAGCAGGCCGCCCAGCGCCGCCATGCCAAGCCCGCCGCCTGAATGAGCGAGAAAATCCCGTCGTTTCAGATGAACGAAGTCAGGCTGTGCGGCGGATTTCATGACCGCTGTAACGACATCCGCCCGCGTGATCTAGCGCCCGATCAGGGCTGAAACGGCACGTAGTCCACCTCCATGAACTCCGCCACCTCGGGGATCCAGCGTTCGTGAACAAAGGCCACATGGTCCGGATGAGCGCTGTAAAAGTCGTAGTCGGCCTGGGCAGCGAACTCCATGGACAAACCCAGGGTGTAGGGATTTTTCGAACTTACCTGACGAAGGCATTCAAAATTCCGGACGCCGGGAATCCGATCCAGGGCGCAGGCGGCATGCAGGAAGCTGCTTTCCTCGGGGGAACCTGCAGGATGTTTGAGACGGAAAACGACGGTGTGACGGATCATCCAGAACCCAAACGGTTCAATCCGGGGTTGTCAATCGGCCCAGATGGCCCATTCGTTACCTCCCCCTATGGCCTGCAAAATCGACCCCGCCCTGCACCAGGAAAAGAAGCCCGACTGGATTCGCGTAAAGCTGCCCCGCGACCCGGTCTTCTGGAGCACCAAGGCCCTCGTCTCTGACCTCAAGCTGCACACGGTCTGCGAGGAGGCTCAGTGCCCCAACCGCTGGGAATGCTGGAGCCAGGGCACGGCCACCTTCATGATCGCCGGCGACCGCTGCACCCGCGCCTGCGGCTTCTGCGCCGTGAAGACGGCAAAACCCTTCGCCCTCGAGGCCGACGAACCTCAGCGCGTGGCCGAGGCCACCAAGCGTCTGGGCCTCAACCACATCGTCATCACCGCCGTGGCCCGCGATGACGTCAAGGACGGCGGCGCCGAACATTTCGCCCGGACCATCGAGGCCGTGCGCGAGGCCGTGCCGCACATCACCATCGAAATTCTGGTGCCCGACTTCAACGGCAAGGACGACGCGCTTGAGGTCGTCATGAAGGCCCGCCCGCACATCTTCAACCACAACCTGGAGACGGTGGAGCGGCTCACCACCCTCGTCCGCAGCCGCGCCCAGTATCACCGCAGCCTGCACGTGCTCAAGCGCGCCAAGGCCATGGCAAACGAAATGGGCTTCAAATCCGCCACCAAGAGCGGCCTGATGCTCGGGCTTGGCGAAACCGAGGTGGAGCTTTTCCAGGCCATGGACGACCTGCTGGAGCATGACGTCACCGTGCTCACGCTCGGCCAGTATCTGCGCCCATCCCCCCAGCATCTGCCAGTCATCGACTACATCCACCCGGACACCTTCGAGAACTACAAGCAGATCGCCCTGAACAAGGGCTTCCGTCACGTGGCCAGCGCCCCGCTGGTGCGCAGCTCCTATCACGCCGCCGACTTCAAGCCTGAGCTGGACGTGATCTGAGCTGCTCGATCAACGCGGCAAAGCCCTGATGATAGTTGGCATACTCCGGGTAGGACGGGTCACGGTTCATCTCGGGCAGGTAGCGCCAGTGCTTGTACATCCACAGCCATCCTTCTGGATAGGCGCGGATGGCCTTTTCAAAATGATCCCAGACACGCTGCGTCAGCACCTGGACATCCTCCGCTTCACCCGGCTTGATCGCCTCAAAGATGCGCACCTGGTAGGTGCCGTCAGCAGCCGGCTGGCAGACGCCGGTGAGGATGGAAAGCCCCAGCCGCCGGGCCAGCTCCACGTGCAGTGTCGGCACGCAGGTCTTCAGGCCGAAGCAGTCGATGATCGTCGCCGCCCGGCCCGGCTTGATGTTCAGGTCGGTCAGCAGCCCGGCATGGCCCTGGCGCTTCAAGGCCTTCATCAGCTTCAGCATCGCGTTCTCCTGGGAGATCACCTGGTGCCCTGAATGCTCGCGCAGACGTTTGAAGATCGCGGTCAGCCCCGGATTTTTGAAGTCCTGCGCCACCACCGTGAACGGCACCCCGCGAAATCCCCACACCAGGCTGACAAACTCAAAGTTGCCGAAATGGGGCGTCACCCAGACCGCGCCGGTCGCCCGCGCCTTGGCCTCCGCCTCCGGATCATCCAGCCGGATGCTCACATGCCGCTCCCAGTTTTCCTGGGTCAGCGCCTGCGCCCAAAAAAGATCCAGGAAGGTGCGGGCGAAGTTCTGGTAGGAGCCCAGGGTGATGCGCCGGACCTCCGCCTCGCTGAGCGAACCGCCAAAAGCCGCGCGCAGGTTCTGCCGGGCCGTGCGCCTTCCCCGTGCATCAATCAGGCAGGCCAGGCGCCCCACCCCCCGGGACAGCGCCAGGATGACCGCACGAGGCAGACGCGGCAGGATCCAGGCGGCGGAAGCCACCAGGGCCGTTTCAAAGAAATATCGGAGCTTCTTCACCTTGGGAGTTGGACGAATGCAAAAAGTCGTTACGGTGCGCCCATGGCAGTGCCCAACCTCGCGTCCATTCTCAAGCGAATTCTCAAAGCGCCCACCGCGCCGTTTCATGAA
Organism: uncultured Prosthecobacter sp.; assembly: GCA_964642905.1. GTDB lineage: Bacteria > Verrucomicrobiota > Verrucomicrobiia > Verrucomicrobiales > Verrucomicrobiaceae > Prosthecobacter. The sequence continues at coordinate 37,690 of CAZXPU010000004.1, read as the reverse complement.
TATCATGTCCGTGCGGAGATCGAGGCGCTGCTGAAGGGCTGCCCGAACGTCAAGCTGAAGCGCGACAAGTTTGGCAACCTGCTGGCCACCTACAAGAACGGCAAGAGCAAGAGCAGCCCCACCTGGGTGCTCGGCGCCCACATGGACCACCCGGCCTTTGTGAAAAAACCAGGCTCCAAAAAGTCCGGCGAATGGGACTTCCTTGGCGGTGTTCCCGATGAGGCCGTCGCCAAGGGCGTGAAACGCGGCCTGCGCGGCAAGGCCACGGGCGCCATCGCCACCTGGAACTTCCCCACCCAGATCAGCTTTGAAAAAGTCGAGGCCACCGCCTGTGACGACCTCATCGGCTGCGCCGTGATCATCGCCACCTTCTGGGAGCTCGCCTCCCTCAACCTCAGCACCACCTGCCACGCCGTCTTCACCCGCGCCGAAGAAGTCGGCTTCCTCGGCGCCTGGCATCTGGCGCAAAAATGGCCCTTCGGCAAAAACGACGTCTTCCTCTCCATCGAGACCAGCCGCCCGGTCAACGGCGCCGTCATGGGCAGCGGCCCCGTCGTGCGCGTCGGCGACCGGCTTTCCGTGTTCGACAGCGAAGGCGTCTCCGTACTGATGACCACCGCCAAGGAACAGGGCATCCGCGTTCAGCGCTGCCTGCTTGACGCCGGTGCCTGCGAGGCCACCGCCGTCCAGGCCGCCGGCTTCCGCGCCGTCGGCATCTCCATCCCCCTCGGCAACTACCACAACCTCGACGCCAACAAGGAAATCGCCCCCGAATACGTGATGATGAGCGACGTGCGCTCCTTGATCGACCTGCTGAAGGCCCTCGTCGCCACCAAGCACGACGGCATCGGCGAACGTTCCATCCGTGAACGCGTCGAAGTGCGCATGGAGGAGTATGCCGCCCATCTAAAGGCCTCCGCCAAGCTCTTCAAATAAGGTCCTCATGCCCCCTTCAACGAAGGGAAAAAATGATTGAAACACCAGGCGTGGGAACTATTCTCCGCGCCTTCTCAAACCCCATCCCCCTCCCGACATGGCTGACGCAGCAAACAAATATTCACACAACGCCTCCGGCGCCTACTACGTGGACGATCAGTGCATCGACTGCGACCTCTGCCGTGAAACGGCCCCCGCCAACTTCAAGCGCGACGACGACGGCGGCCATTCCTACGTCTACAAGCAGCCCGAGAACGACGAGGAGCGCAAGCTCTGCGATGAGGCCCTGGCCGGCTGCCCGGTGGAAGCCATCGGCAGCGACGGAGAATAATCCTCCCAAAAAACACGATTCAGGCGCGGCCCTCACAGGACGCGCCTTTTTCGTGCCGTCGAATCCCGCCAAAGCCCGCTTGACGCACGCGCCGCCCCTAACCAAAGAGCGGCATGAACAGCCTGCCACCGCCCTCTTTCAAGACCGCCATCGTCCTCGGCGCCGGCAGCTGGGGCACCGCCCTCGCCGCCCTGCTTCAAGAGCGCGGGCTCCAGGTGCAGTTCTGGGGACGCGACCCGGCCCTGATGGAGGAAATCCGCCAGACCCGCCGAAACTCCCGTTACCTGCCCTCCCTGGCGCTGCCGGAGGACATCGTCGTCACCAGTGACCTCCACGCCCTGACCCCCGCGGAAGCCTTGCTCTTCGTGGTGCCCTCCAAGGGCATCCGTGAAACTGCAGCCGCCATCGCCACCACCTCCCTGCCCGGACAGGCCCGCGCCCTGGTCTCCTGCGCCAAGGGCATCGAGCTCCATACCGGCCGACGCATGTCGGAAATCCTCAGGGAGGAACTGCCAGGTGTGCCGGCCGCCGTCCTCACCGGTCCCAACCACGCCGAGGAGGTGGCCCAGAAGCTGGCCACGGCAGCCGTTGTGGCAGGTGACGAACCCACCGTGGCACGCGACCTCCAGACCTGCTTCACCCTGCCCTGGTTCCGCAGCTACACCAGTGACGACACCGTCGGCGTCGAATGGTCAGGCGCCATGAAGAACCCTTATGCCATCGCCGCAGGCATCGCTCTCGGCCTGAAGCTGGGCGACAACGCCATCGCCGCCCTGGTCACCCGCGCCCTGGCCGAGATGGTCCGCATGATCGCCGCCATGGGCGGCCGCCCCGAAACCTGCTACGGCCTGGCCGGTGTTGGCGATCTCATCACCACCTGCTACTCCGAACACAGCCGAAACCACCGCGTCGGCAGGCTGCTGGGTGAAGGCATGACCCTGGCTGACATCGTGGCGGGCACCCGCATGGTCGCCGAAGGCGTGCCCAACACCGCCAGCCTCCACGAAGCCGCTCTCCATCACGGCGTACGCGCACCGCTGCTGGCGGAGATCAACGCCATCCTTCACGAAGGCAAGCCGGCACGTGAAGCCATGCGTTCACTGCTCTCCCGCGATCCTCGGCCGGAAAACGAAAGCAAGGGCTGACCCGTCACCTCACTGCCGGATGCCCAGCAGCCACTCCCCGCCCCGCCCGTCGGCGGCGGCCGCCAGGAAGGAGTCAATCTGAGGCAGCGTCATGGCCGGGTGACGCGCATGCAGCTCCCGGTAAATGCGTGCAAACTGGCCCGCCCCGGCGTTCAGGCAGGCCTTGGCATCTCCTCCGGCAAGGGCCGCCTTGGCGGAACCGATCATGAAGGCCCTCAGCAAATGCTCCTCGGTTCCCGGAGCCACTTTCGCGCAGTGCCCCAGCCAGTCCTGGACCGGATGCTCGGGAATGCTGATCGGCAGGTCGGGATTGCCCTGCAAATAGGCCAGGATCGCCGCCGCAGCCTGGACGCTTTCATCGGACAACGGATTCTCCATGTAGCGGTCGATCAATCCGGCGACGCCCTTCCGCAGCGCCGGATCCTTGATGATCTTGGTCACCTGATGCGCAAAAGCCTGCATTGCCGCCGCACCGTCGTCCTCGGCACTGACCGGACGCATCTGCCGGATGGTGATCAGATGGTTCTTGTAATAAATCACGCCCGCCCACTGCTTGACCCGGGCCTCCTCCGTCCCCTTGTCCGTCTGCGCCACCCGCGTGAGCTCGCAGGATCTCGCGACCATCGGCACGGCGGCCTCCTTCCAAAGATCAATGCCTCCACTGCCGATCTCCCCCATTTGCAGTCCTTTGTAGCGCCCCTCCTTGGTCATGGCCTCCAGATCCCGGGTCACGCTCTCCAGTTCCTGAAGCACCAGCCGCTGCTGCTCCTCAAGGCTGATCTCGCCTCCAGGCACCGTGAAAAAGAAGATGTCCCCCCGGGAACGCTCCTCCAGGCTCTCGTAACGGATGAAGCTCCCCCCGCCCTCCTTGTAGCGAAACTCCCCCGCCATCCGGTGCGTCCCCAGCATGGGTGGAAAAACCAGGCCCGTTCCCGCATGCTTCCACGGCCTGCCGGCCGGATCCGGGGCGATCCAGTTCCCAGGCGGCTCGACGGCGGACACCATGGCGACCAGCATCACCAAAAACAGGGGGAGGAATGAAAATTTCATGACAGGTGCGGTTTGATCATCCCTGGCGCGTTCTGTTCACGCAGGCAAGTCTGCACCACAGAATGGAAATCGGCCCTTTCCAGGGTTGCAAGCGCGATGAATCCCACCACTCTGAAGGCCCCCAAAGCCCCCCATGAGTGCAACGCTGCCGTTCCGTGCGAACCAAGACCTGTTAGAATCCCAATATCAATCCTGGAGCAAGGATCCAGCCTCCGTCGACCCAGGCTGGGCCTCATTCTTTGAAGGCTTTGAACTCGGCATGGCCGAGCTCGCCAAACGCAAGGGCGCAACCGCCTCGGGCTCCTCCTCCGAAGCCACTCTTTCCGAAGCCACCCTGAACTTCCGCATGCGCGTCACCAACGCGCTGCTGCTTTTCCGCTCCCTCGGCCATCGCGAGGCCCACCTCGACCCCCTCAGCCAGTCCGGCCCATCGGCCCCCGAGCTCAGCCTCGAGGCCCTCGGCTTCACCGAGGCCGACCTCGACCGCGAGGTTCAGACCCACATGTTCCGCGGTGGCCAGGCCATGAAGCTGCGCACCTTCCTCGCCGAACTCCGTCGCATCTACTGTGGCAGAAGCGGTTTTGAGTTCATGCACATCCACACGCCGGAAGTTCGCAACTGGCTGCTCGAGCGCATCGAAAACCGCACCTTCGAACCCACCCCGGACAAGGACGCCCAGGTCGACGCCCTGCGCTGGCTTCTCGAGGCCGAGAGCTTCGAACGCTTCCTTCACCGCCGCTTCGTCGGCCAGAAACGCTTCTCCGTCGAAGGCGGCGAATCCATGCTCGTCGCCCTCGAGACCATCCTCGAAAACCTGCCCGGCCATGGTGGCAAGGAAATCGTCATGGGCATGGCCCACCGCGGCCGCCTCAGCGTGCTCGCCAACTTCCTCCGCAAGCCGCTGGAAATGCTCTTCTACGAGTTCAGCGAAAACTACGTCCCCGACACCGTCGGCGGTGATGGAGACGTCAAGTACCACCTCGGCTTTGAAACCGTCCGCGAAACCCGCGACGGCAACAAGGTGGGCATCATGCTCGCCCCCAACCCCAGCCACCTCGAGGCCGTCGATCCCGTCGTCGAAGGCATGACCCGCGCCCGTCAGCGCTTCCTCGGAGACACCGCCGAACGCAGGCAGGTGCTGCCCATCCTCATCCACGGCGACGCCGCCGTCGCCGGCCAGGGCATCGTCGCCGAGGTCCTCAACCTCTCCCAGCTCCCGGGCTACCGCACCGGCGGAACCATCCACATCGTGGTGAACAACCAGATCGGGTTCACCACCCTGCCCGCCGACGCCCGCTCCACCACCTACTGCACGGATGTCGGCAAGCTCATCGACGCCCCCGTCCTCCACGTGAACGGCGACTGCCCTCTCGAAGTCGCCGCCGCCGCGCGCCTCGCCCTGGACTTCCGCCAGAAGTTCGGCCGTGACGTCTTCATCGACATCGTTTGTTACCGCCGCTACGGCCACAACGAGACCGACGAGCCCGCGTTCACCCAGCCGAACATGGCGCGCACCATCGGCTCCCACCCCTCGACCGCCGCCCTCTTCCGCCAGCAGCTCATCGAGTCCGGCGTGCTGGATGAAGCAGGCGCCGGCGCCCTCCAGAAGGAGCTTGAGGATGAGCTTGAACAGGGCGTGAACGACCTCGCCCACAAGGAGGACAAGTCCGGAGGCAACCCCTTCGAAGGCTCCACCGCCCAGCCGCAGGCCGCCTACGACTACAACGTCGTCGAAACCGGCGTCGACCGCGACAAGCTCACCGTCATTGGCAAAAAGCTTCTGGAAGCCCCGGAAGGCTTCCACCTGCATCCCACCATCGCCCGCCGATTCCTCGCCGCCCGCGGCAAGGCCATCGAAACCGGCGAAGGCATCGACTGGGCCACCGCCGAGGCGCTTGCCTTCGGCACCCTGCTCACGGAAGGCAACGGCGTCCGCCTCTCCGGACAGGACGTCCGCCGCGGCACCTTCAGCCACCGCCACAGCGTCTTCTACGACACTGAAAGCCGTGAGCGCCACATCCCGCTCAACAACCTTGAGGAGGGGCAGGCCAAGTTCTGCGTCTACAACTCCCTGCTTTCCGAGGCCGCCGTGCTTGGCTTCGACTACGGCTACTCCCTTCTCGCCCCAAACCTCCTCATCTGCTGGGAGGCCCAGTTCGGCGACTTCGTCAACGGCGCCCAGGTGATCATCGATCAGTTCATCGCCTCCGCCGAATCCAAGTGGCAGCGCCCCAGCCATGTCACCCTGCTCCTCCCCCACGGCTATGAAGGCCAGGGCCCCGAGCACTCCAGCGCACGTCTGGAGCGTTTCCTCCAGCTCTGCGCCGGCGGCAACATGCAGGTCTGCAACTTCTCCACGCCCGCCCAGTACTACCACGCACTGCGCCGTCAGGTGAAACGTGGCACCCGCAAACCTCTCGTCGTCATGACGCCGAAGAGCCTCCTGCGTCACCCGCGCTGCGTTTCGAAGCTCGATGACATGGCCGCAGGCACCCATTTCCGGGAGGTCCTCGACGACGAGCATCTCACCATCAGCCCCGAGCGCGTCACCCGCCTCATCTTCTGCTCCGGCAAGGTTTACTACGACCTCCTCGACTTCCGCGAGAAGAACAAGATCAAGAACGCCGCCATCATCCGCGTCGAGCAGCTCTACCCGCTCAATTACGAGATGCTCAAGGGCATCGTCGCCAAGTACCCCCGCGCCCAGAAAAAGTGGATCTGGTGCCAGGAGGAGCCCCGCAACATGGGCGCCTTCTACTACATCCGCCCACGCCTCGAGGAGCTTTCCAACCACAAGCTCCGCTACGCCGGCCGCGAACGCTCCAGCAGCCCGGCCGCGGGCTCCAAGGCCATCCACGTCCACGAGCAGGAGAAACTGGTCGAGGACGCCTTCAGCGTCTAGTCCGGGACCAGCCCCGCTCCTGTTCATCCTGCAATCTTTGTTCAACCTTCATAAAGCCCCCCTCGATCATGGCTGACATCAAAATCCCCGCACTCGGCGAATCCGTCGCCGGAGGTCAAATCTCCAAATGGCACTTCAAGACCGGCGACGCCGTCAAGGTCGGCGACGTCCTGCTGACCCTGGAAACCGACAAGGTCGCCGCCGAAGTCACCGCTGAAACCGCCGGTGTTCTCACCGCCATCTCCGCCCACGAAGGGGATGATGTCGTCATCGGCGCCGTCGTCGGCCAGATCGCCGAAGGCGCCGCCGCTGCAGCCCCGGCTGCCGCACCCGCACCGGCTCCAGCCCCGGCTGCCGAAGCCGCCAAGCCCGCCCCGGCCGCACCCGCCGCAGAAACGCCCAAACCCGCTCCTGCCGCCGCCCCCGCGCCCAAGCCGGCGCCAGCTCCGAAGGCCGCCCAAGCACCCGAAGGCCGCATCACGCGCAAGAAGATGACGCCCCTGCGCAAGAAGATCGCCGACCAGCTCGTCAGCGCCCAGCAGACCGCCGCCATCCTCACCACCTTCAACGAGTGTGACATGAGCGGCATCATGGCCATGCGCTCCAAGCTCCAGGACAGCTTCGTCAAGAGCCACGGCGTGAAGCTCGGCTTCATGTCCTTCTTCGTGAAGGCCGTCGTCGAGGCGCTCAAGGCCGTCCCCCAGATCAACGTCCGCGTTGAGGGTGACGAGATCATCCAGCAGCACTTCTATGACATCGGCGTCGCCGTCGGCACCGAACGTGGCCTGATCGTCCCGGTCATCCGCGACGCCGACCAGAAAAGCTTCGCGGACATCGAAAAGAACATCCTCGCCTACGCCGCGAAGGCCAAGGACGGCAAGATCGAGCTGTCCGACCTCACCGGTGGCGTCTTCACCATCTCCAACGGCGGCGTCTACGGCTCCCTGCTCAGCACCCCCATCATCAACCCGCCGCAAAGCGCCATCCTGGGCATGCACAGCATCCAGCAGCGCCCGGTCGCCATTGATGGCAAGGTCGAGATCCGCCCCATAATGTACCTCGCCCTCAGCTACGACCACCGTGTCGTCGACGGCAAGGAGGCCGTGACCTTCCTGATCCGCATCAAGGACTGCATCGAAAACCCCGCCCGCATGCTGGTGGGGGCCTGATCCGGCGCCGGAAACACCTGTCGATCCGCCCTGGAGAGCCCGCTTGTGCAGGTTCCCGGGGAGGATTGTCCCTTGCTTTCCCCTCACAACCGCCTAAACACGCCCGCTCCTATGGCATCCACCCCCGTCATCAACCTGCGCAAAGGCCACGCCGTGCGCTACAACAATGAAGTCTGCCTCGTCTCCGCCTTCGAACTGAAGACGCCCCCGCGCATGGCCTCCTACGTGCAGATGTCCATCCGCACACTCAGCACCGGCAAGGTCTACAACCTGCGCATGACCTCCAACGAATCCCTGGAATCCGTCAACCTGGAGCGCCAGCCGCATGAATTTAGCTACAAGGACGGTGACGGCTACCACTTCATGCACCCGGAAACCTTTGAGGACGTCATCCTCAGCGAGTCCACCATGACCGACGCCAAGGACTACCTCATCGAAGGCCAGAAATACACCGTCCAGTTCGCCGACGGCCTCGCCATCGGCATTGAACTTCCCGCCTCCGTCGTCATGACCGTCACGGAAGCCCCTGAGGGCGTGAAGGGCGACTCCGCCAACAACGTCTACAAGTCCGCCACCCTCGAAACCGGCCTCATCGTCCAGGTCCCCCTGTTCATCGGCCCCGGCGACAAGATCAGCGTCAAGACCGAGGACAACTCCTACCTCGGCCGCTCCAACTGAGCCGCCTGACCACGAGTCTCTCCCCTTCAGCGCCACGGTTCACTCCGTGGCGCTTTTTGTTGGGTCGGTTCAGATGGAGGGCAGCGACAGCGCATCCTGCGGTGCCGCCTCAACTTTCGCCAGGATGCGCGCCGGAATGTCCACCGCCTTCATCCTGCCCGTCGCCTTGTCGCGCTGCACGCAGGCCGCCACGATCACCCCTTCCGCAGCCAGCACGCCGTCCTGCTTCCAGAAGCGGATGATGTAGCGAATGGTTTTCCTGCGCACCTCCTCCACCAGCAGCTCCATCGTGAACTCCTCCTCAAAACGCAGCGGCGCCTTGTAGTCGCACGAGGCGTGAACACGCGGCCAGCCCACCTTCTCGACATCCGCCACTTCATTGTGCCCGTCCCAGATCGACATGCCCTGGGCTCGGAAGAAATCATGCTCGACCCGCTCCATGTAGCGGAAGAAGTTCGAGAAATGCACGATGCCCGCCATGTCCGTGTCGGCGAACTGGACGCGATCGGTCAGGGTGTGTCGGAAGGCCATGTTCCATGACTGGCGCAGGCCGGGCCGCCGTTCAAGCTCCACCATGCCCGCCAACCCCAGCCAACCAGATGGTTACTTTTTGCCGTTGGGAATGAATGCCAGGAACGTTTCTCTTACTAAGGCATCCTCATGAACCGCGTCCTGACCTCCCTATTCCTCCTCTTCACCCTGATTCCGGCCGCCCAGGCCCAGGTCGACCTTGATGCGCCGGGCCCCAAGGTCGCCGCCAGCCTCATCGCTGAAGTCAAGACCGCCGCCCCCGGCCAGCCTTTCCAGGTCGCCGTCAAACTCGTGCACCAGCCCCACTGGCATACCTACGGCAGGGAGCTGCCCCCGGAGGTCATCGGCAAGCCGACCCGCCTTAAGTGGACGCTTCCGGAAGGCTGGTCCGTCGAGGATCTGCCCTGGCCGCCCACGCATGAAGTCGAGTCCACGGATGGCAAAAAATCCCAGGGCTACGACGGCACGGTGCACCTGCCCGCCAGGATCCTCCCGCCGGCCTCCGCCAGGGCCGGTGAATCCGTCGAACTGATCGTCAAGGTCGACGCCCTGGTCTGCAATCCCTCCAACTGCATGCCAGCCAAACCCGAGGCGAAACTGACGGTTAGGCTGGCGGACAAGGCCGAGACCGATCCCGCGAATGCCGCTGTTTTTGGTTCGGCCACGGCTGCGCCTCCCGCAGCGGCCACCGCTGCCAGATCCGTCGGCAAAACCGCCCCGAAACCGGAGCGTTCTTTCGCGGGCTACCTGCTCTTCGCCTTCATCGGCGGCCTGATCCTCAATGTCATGCCCTGCGTCTTCCCCGTGCTCGGCATCAAGGTGCTGAGCGTGGTCCAGCAGGCTGGCGGCGACAAGCGCCAGGTGCTCATGCACGGCCTGGCCTACACCCTTGGCGTGCTTGTCTGCTTCTGGGCGCTCGGCGCCCTCGTCATCACACTGGGCAAGGCCTGGGGCTTCCAGCTCCAGTCCCCCTCCTTTGTCTTCGGCCTCTGCGCCTTCTTCCTGATCTTCTCCCTCAGCATGGCGGGTGTGTTTGAAATCGGTGCGTCCGCCGTCGGCGTCGGCCAGGATCTCCAGGCGCGGCACGGCCTCGGCGGCTCCTTCTTCTCAGGCCTGCTCGCCGTGGTCGTGGCCACGCCCTGCTCCGCCCCCTTCCTGGGTTCCGCCCTCGGTTATACCGTGACCCTGCCCGCCGCCCAGGCGCTGCTGATGTTCTCCATGATCGGCCTAGGCCTCGCCAGCCCCTTCCTGGTCCTGGCCGTGTTCCCACAGCTGGTGTCCGCCCTGCCTCGCCCCGGAGCCTGGATGGAAAGCTTCAAGCAGGGCCTCTCCTTCCTGCTCTTCGGCACGGTGGCCTTCCTGCTCTGGGTGCTGACCGGCATGGTCGAGGGACAACCCATGCTCTTCCTCATGTTCGGCCTGGTCCTGATCGCCATGGGCTGCTGGATCTACGGCCGCTGGTACCTGCCGCACAAGAAACCCCGCACCCGCCTCATCGCCCTTGTCCTCACCCTGATCTGCATCGTCGGCGGCCTGACCTATGGCTGGCCGAAGGTGGAAAAAGGCGCAGTCAGCGACGGCAGCCATGTCGAGGGAGGCCTGACCTGGGAGGCCTGGTCGCCGGAAAAACTCGAGCAGCTGCGCGCCGCCAAAACGCCAGTCTACATCGACTACACCGCCAAGTGGTGCTTCACCTGCCAGGTCAACAAGCGCATTTACAAGGACGCCGCCCTGCAGAAGCTGATCGCGGGCAAAAAGGTGACGCTGCTCAAGGCGGACTGGACCAACGAGGACCCGCGCATCACCGAGGCGCTCTCCCAGCTGGGCAAGGCCGCCGTTCCCGTGAACGTGCTTTATGTTCCCGGCAAGGCCGACCCCGTGGTGCTGCCGGAGCTTCTGAGCGTGGAGAATGTCTCGGAGGCCCTCGGACAGATTCCGTGACGCAAGCGCGCTTGCGCTGCCGCGACGGTTGTGGCTTTCTCGCCTTATGCCAGCCCTTCCCGCGAACGTCATCGAACTCTGCCAGGCCCTCGTTCGCATCCCTTCAGTCAACCCTGACGGCGATCCCGGAACACCCCATGTCGGTGAGCATGCCTGCGCGGAGTTTGTCGGCGAGTTCCTCCGTGCCTCAGGGGCGGAGGTCTTCCTTGATGAAGTGGAACACGGCCGGCCAAACGTCATCGGTCGCTTCCCCACCCTGCCCTCGGCGGATGGCCGCCAAAAGCCGCGCATCGTCTTCGGCCCGCACACCGATACCGTCAGCGTCGGCGGCATGACCATCGATCCCTTCGGCGGCGAGGTCCGCGACGGCTGCGTCTGGGGCCGCGGCGCCAGCGACACCAAGGGCTCGATGGCCTCGATGCTCTGGGCGCTGCATGAGGCCCGTGCCCTGATCCCCGGACTGTCCGTGGAGGTGCATTTCGCCGGCTTCATGTCCGAGGAAAGCGCCCAGCTCGGCTCCCAGCACTTCGCGAAAAACCACGGCCCTTATGAGCTGGCCATCGTCGGCGAACCCACGGAGTTGAAAACCGTCTTCCGACACAAGGGCTGCCTTTGGGCCGACATCCACACGCATGGCGTCGCGGTGCACGGCGCCACGCCGGAGCGAGGTGTCAATGCCATCGTCAAGATGGCCGCCATCGTCCAGGGCCTCGACACGACCTTCCGCCAGCGCCTGGTTGAAATCGGCGGCACCGATGAATGGCTCGGCGCCAGCACCATCAACCTCGGCATGATCAAAGGCGGCACCCGCAGCAACATCGTCGCCGACCACTGCACGCTGAGGGTGGACATGCGCACCACGCCCGGCCTGAACCGCAACGGCGGTGCCCTGGCCGCCCTGACCCAGTTTGTTCACGGCATCGATCCCGCAGCCAGCCTCGAACCCCTGCCGGAAACCCTGCCGCTCGACACGGATCCGGCGAACCCGCTGGTGCAGCGCCTGATCGACTGCGGTGCCAGCCTCACCGGCGCGCCCTGGTTCTGCGACGCCGCCTTCCTGGCCGCCGCTGGCACGCCCTCCATTGCCATCGGCCCCGGCAGCATCGCCCAGGCCCACACCAAGGACGAGTTCATCCGCTGCGCCGATCTTGAGGCCGGAGCGGAGTTCTTCGGCCGTTTCCTCCGCTCCTTCGCCGGAAGCTGAGCCGCCTCATGAAGCGACGCCTGATCTTCCTGACCCTGGCCGCCCTCGTGCTCAGCCTGGTGTTTCAGTTCAGCCGCCGAACCACAAGCGTGAAGGATTTCTGCCTGCCGCTTCCCGACCTGTCCTCCTGGATGATGCCGACTCCCAAGCTCGAACTCCCCTATCCCGCCCCGCCCGCGCCTGAAACCTGGGACACCTGGCAGGCGGAGCAGCGGCTCACGGAGGTGCATCAGCGTGTCCGGCCCCTGCTGGCGACGCTCCTTCAGCAACGCGGATTCACCCTGGGCTCCGCCGTTTATCTGCGGGCTTACAAGGAGGAGCGTGAACTGGAGCTGTGGCTGAAAGGCGGACAGGGCTGGGAGCTCTGGCGCACCTACCCGGTCGCGGCAGCCTCAGGCCGGGCGGGCCCCAAGGAACGCGAGGGCGACCGTCAGGTGCCTGAAGGCTTTTACAACATCACCTCCCGTCAGCTCAATCCCGCCAGCCGCTACCACCTCGCCCTCAATGTAGGTTATCCCAACACTCTCGACCTGCAGCACCAGCGCACCGGCAGCTTCATCATGATTCACGGCCGCGACGTCAGCATTGGCTGCCTGGCCATGAATGACCCCGCCATCGAGGAGATCTATCTTCTCGTCGAGACCGCGCTTGCGGCGGGCCAGCCCGCCATCCCGGTGCACTGCTTCCCGTTCAGGCTCACCACCGCCCGCCTGGCCGCATGGACTGACCATCCCTGGCACGCTTTCTGGAAGGATGAACTGCTGCCCGCCCAGGCCTTTTTCGAGCAGCACCGGGAGATTCCGGACATGCAGGTCACCGAGGGTCGCTACACCCTGGAGGCCGCTCAAAAAGCCAGGCTTCACCCGGCCCCCTGAGCCCTCGGCTCATCCTCCACACGCTCCACGGCCGCCATCTGCAATCCACCACAATGGGAGCAGCGAACCAGCGTTCGTTTGCCCCGGGACTTCGCCTTCCAGCGCACGCCGCCAGCCTCCCAGACCGACTTCGAGGCCCCGCATCCCAGACAGCGAATTTTCCAGGACTCCGACTCCGCACGCAGATCCTCCGCCCAGCTCCTGGGCAGCACCGTCATGAAAAATTGCTGAAGCCTTGTCATGCGGATCAATCGCCCTCCCTATCGTGCCGCCTCCTCCAGATAGGTGATGCTGCCCGGCTGCAGGCAGGCGCGCCGCCCGTCGGCAAGCTCCACGACCAGCCAGCGACCGAAATGCCCGGCATACTTGCTGGAGACCGCTCCCGAAGCATCCCGCACGGCTTCGCCGGTATAACCAAGAATACGACAATTGGACACCCGCAGGCTGTCGGAGCCGTCACGGCAGACCAGGTTGAAGCGCCGGGTGAAATCGAGCACGATGTTCTCAGCCGGCACCGTCTGTCCGGCGATCTGCGGCGGTTTGTCCCCCGCTGGCGGACCGCTGGCACAGCTTGAAAGGAACCAGGCAAGACCGGCGGCGGGAAGGAGTGACGTTTTCATGAAATCACGCGCCTGTGAAAAAGCACCCGATCAGGATACCCCGGCTTCAGCGCCTCCAACAAGGCTCAAATTCAGCCCAGGGTTCCCGTGCTGCCCCTCGACCTGGCACAGCCCCCATCTTTTCCCTTGCCCGCGGCCCGTCCGCAGGCATTTCCAAGCATGCCCAAGCCGCCGCCCCAAGCTCGTCAGAACCGCCATGTCTCCCCCACGGCGAACATGCCGCATGTTCATGACGAGGGCGACCTGGCCGCCCTGCTGGCCGACAAGCCTGACCCGCTTGTGCTCATCCTCGACTGCATCCAGGATCCCCACAACCTCGGCGCCTGCCTGCGCACCGCCGACGCCGCCGGCTGCACCTGCGTCATCATGCCCAAGGACAAGTCGGCGCCGATCACCGAAACCGTCCTGCGCGTCTCCTGCGGCGGCGCCCACAACGTGCCCCTCGTCCGTGTCACCAACCTGGCGCGCGTCATGGAAAAGCTCAAGGACCTCGGCATCTGGATCGTCGGCACCGCCGATGAAACCAGCCAGTCCCTTTACGACATCGACCTCAAGGGCCCCATCGCCATCGTCATGGGGGCCGAGGGCGAGGGCATGCGCCGTCTCACCGGCGAGCTCTGCGACTTCCTCGCCCGCATCCCCATGGGCCGCGGCAGCAGGGTCCCCTGCCTCAACGTCTCCGTCGCCACCGGCGTCTGCCTCTTTGAAGCCATGCGGCAGCGGCTGAAAAAGTAAACAACGGGCGGCCTAACGAAAAAGCGCGCCCAGTTTCCTGCCGAGGAGCACACCCGCCCCGGCGATCGTGACCGTCAGGAACAGCATCGCCCACACCCCCAGGGCGGCGGCAAGCTGGGGACCGCCGCCCAGCGCCAGCATGAGGCTGTAGATGGCCTTGGTGACCGGGAAATGCGCGGCCTGCTGCGCCAGCACCATGGAGTCGCTCACCTCCAGCATGGCAAAGGCAAAGGCCAGCAGCCCGCCCGCCACCAGGTTCGGCAGCACCAGCGGCAGCGTGACACGCCACAGGGCGCGTTCCGGCGAGGCGCCAAGGTTCTGCGCCGCCTCCTCCAGCACCGGGCTGACCTGCTGAAACCCGGCGCTTGCCGAGCGCACGACATACGGCAGGCGGCGCACGGCATAGGCAATCACCAGCAGCAGCAGCGGATCCTCGCCCAGGATGAGCCAGTCGAAAGGCTGCCCCGGCCGGGTCATGGCCAGATAGCCAAAGGCCACAACAATGCCCGGCACCGCCAGAGGCAGCATGGCCATCAGATCCAGGGCATGCCTGCCCCAGAACCTTGTCCTGACGCTGACATAGGCCACACCGGTGCCGAGCACCAGGGCCAGCACCAGCGCCAGCCCGGAATACTTGAGGCTGTTGGCAATGGAGCTCAGCGTCAGCTCATGACCCAGCGCGCCGCGGTAATGCTCCAGCGTCAGCTCCTGGGGCAGCACCGTGCCATACCAGTCGCGGGAAAGGCTGAGCAGCACCACGCCCAGGTGCGGCAGCACCGCCAGGAAGGTCACGCCGCCAAACAGCAGAGCGGCCAGCCAGCCCTTCACCCGGGGCAGCCGGCTCACCTCGCTGGCGGTCGTCGCCCGCCCTCCGCCGAGGGCGTTCGAACGGCCGAACAAGGTTTTGCTCAAGACATAGGTCAGCGTGCTGAAACCCAGCATCACCACCACCAGCGCGTAAGGAAAGGGGTTGCCGCTGAGGTCGTTCAGCGAACGGAAGATCTGCACCGCGGTGACGCGCTCGAAGTCGAACACCAGCGGCACGCCCAGCTCCGTGAAGGCCCAGATGAAAACAATGGTCCCTCCGGCGAAGACACCCGGCATCACCAGCGGCAGCGTCACCCTCCAGAACCTCCGCCAGGGCGGGCAGCCGAGGCTTGCGGCGGCCTCCTCAAGCGCCGGATCCAGGTTGGCCAGCGTCGCCGCCACATTGAGATACAGGATCGGATACAGGTGCAGCACCTCCATGATCACGATGCCCGGCAGCTGCCCCTCCGCAAACCAGTCCACCGGGTGCTGCCGGCTCATCAGGCCCAGGTTCATCAGCAGGCTGTTCAGCGCCCCCTGCTGCCCCAGCATGGCCTTGATGCCGATCGCCCCGACGAACGGCGGCAGCACCATCGGTGTCAGCACCAGGCTGTTGAGCAGCGTCCTGCCGGGGAACTCATGCCGAACAAACAGCAATGCGAGCGGCAGCGACACCAGCAGGCAGCCCAGCGTCGTCCAGGCCGCAATCACGAAGGAGTTCACCAGGCCCTCCCGGTACAACGGATTGAGGAACACCTCGCCGATGAACTCCAGGGTGAAACGCCGGTCCGGCGTCTCAAAGGCCGCACGAACCGCCGTCCAGATAGGAAACACGAAGAAACAGCCGAAAAAAACGACCGTCACCCCAACAATGAACATGGACAGGACCCGGGACATGAGCGCTGGATTCAGGCACGGGCCGAACCGGCTTGCGAGTGGAAAATCCGGCGCATCAGCCGGCATGGCGACGCCCTTGCCAAGCCCTGCCTCCTTTCTTATGAAGGGTGCCATGACCTCCGCACACGACACCTCCAGGCTGGCGATCGGCATCGACCTGGGCGGCACCCACATCAAGGCGGTCCTGGTTGACCGTGACTCGGCGGAACGCCTCACCAGCCTCTCCCGGCCGACCCGCGACGGAGAGTTCATGGAAGGCGTGCCTGCCTTTGCTCACAGCGTCCGCGAAATCGTGCGGGAACTGGAGGCACAGGCAGGTGTCACCAGGCTTCCCGTCGGTCTTTCCGCACCGGGACTTGCCCATCCTCAAGGACGCTGCATCGACTGGATGCCGGGCCGCATGCAGGGGCTCGAAAAATTCGACTGGCCCGCCTTCCTGAATCGCGACGCCCATGTCATCAACGATGCCCACGCCGCCCTGTTGGGCGAGGTCTGGATTGGTTCGGCCAGGGGCTGCCAGGACGTCTTCATGATCACCCTGGGCACGGGCGTCGGCGGTGCCGTGCTCAGCGGCGGACGCCTGCTCAAGGGCTTCACCGGACGCGGCGGGCATCTGGGACACATCAGCATCGACGCCCAATCGCCGAAGGACATCTTCAACACCCCCGGCAGCCTGGAATCCTTCCTGGGCAACAAGACCCTGCATGAACGCTGTGGCGGACGCTACGCCGACACCCACGCGCTGGTCGCCGCCGCTGCCGCCGGTGACGGGCAGGCACGCCGCCTCTGGCTGGAATCCGTGCGCAGCCTCGCCGTCGGCATCACCTCCCTCATCAATGTCCTGGACCCGGAACTCGTCATCCTCGGCGGCGGCATCGCCTCAGGCGCCGGCGAGGAGTTGATGCGACCGCTGCAGGCCTTCATGGATGAATTTGAATGGCGGCCGGGCGGGCATCGGGTCAGGCTCGCCCTGGCCTCCGCCGGCGAATGGGCCGGAGCCTGCGGCTGCGTGGCCATGCTCAACCAGCTGCACGCGTCGACGCAGGCCGGTTGAAATCCAAAAAGCACTCAGCGTGAGGCATCCAGGGCCATGCGGCCCAGAGCCAGCGAACCCAGCAGACCGGAGCGACCTCCAAGCCCGGGTGACACAATGTAGCTGTCGATGTCCCTGCCGGTCTGAGGAATGAGCAGGTAGCCGTTCAGGTGATGCATCAGCCGGCCGCGGATCAGCGGAATGAGCTGAGGCTGCTCCATCACTCCACCGCCCAGGATGATGCGGCGAGGGGAAAGGGTGAGCGTCAGATTCATCAGGGCATGCGCCATGACGTCGGCAATCTCCTCCCAGGCCGGATGCTCCAGCGGCAGCGTGTCCGCTCGCACGCCCCAGCGGCGGGCGATGGCGGGGCCGCAGACATAACCCTCGACACAGCTCTTGTGGAATGGGCACTGGCACTCGCGCTGAATCGCCAGGCTGTTCACGGGCGGCGGCACGGCGAGGTGGCCGATCTCCGGATGCAAGGCGCCATGCAGCAGGCCGCCGTTGACCAGCACTCCGCCTCCCACGCCGGTGCCGACGGTGATGTAAACCAGCGGATCAATGCCCTGTCCGGCACCCCAGAGATACTCGCCAAGCACCGCCGCATTGACGTCCGTGTCAAAACCCACCGGAACCCGGAAACGGTTCTTCAGCCGGTTGACCACGTCCGTGTGCTGCCAGCCTGGCTTGGGCGTCGTCGTGATGGAACCATACATTTCGCTCTTCGGATCCAGATCCACCGGGCCAAAGCTGCCCACCCCGATGGCCTCGAAGGGACCATGCTCGGCCTTGGCTTTCGACAGCCAGCGCGACACGCCCTCCAGGGTCTCCTCCGGCGTCGTGGTTTCAATGCGATGTGTTTCCAGGATTTCATGCGGCCCCCGGCCGATGCCGCACACAAACTTGGTTCCACCAGCCTCAATGGCTGCGATCAGGGGCTGCTTGTCCATGGCGCTCATGCGGGACGTACGGCGGCCGAGTCGCGGATGCCCAGGCTGGCATAGATCTCACGCGTCGCCTGCGACTTGTTCAAGGTGTAGAAGTGAATGCCATCCACGCCGTTTTCCAGCAGGTCGCGGCACTGCTCGGTGGCATAGTGCACTCCGACACGCTGCACGGCGGCCTCATCCGCGCCGGCACGCTGGATCGCACGCAGCAGCTTGGCCGGATAACGCGCCCCCGCCGCCAGCTCCGCCATGCGCTTCATGCCACCGGCGCTGGTGATCGGCATGATGCCCGCGATGATCGGGATCGTGATGCCCGCCAGACGGCAGCGGTCGCGGAAGTCCAGGAAGTCGTGGTTGTCGAAGAAAAGCTGCGTGCAGATGTAGTCCGCCCCTTCGTCACACTTGGCCTTCAGGTAATCCATCTCCGCCACGCGGTTGGGCGTGGAGGGATGCCCCTCGGGAAAACCGGCGACGCCGATGCCAAACCCACGCTTGTCAGGGTGCGCGCCGCTGTCGTTGAACTTGCGGATGAACCTCACCAGGTCGGCGGCATGCTGGAAGGCGTCGTTCCTGCGGTCATAGCCCTCCAGGTTGCGCGGCGGGTCCCCGCCCAGGGCGAGGATATTGCTCACGCCCGCCTCGGCATAACGCTCGAGGATGGAGGCGATGTCCGCCTCGCTGTGGCACACGCAAGTGAGATGCGGCACCGGATCCAGCGTGGTGGTCTTCTTGATGCGGACGACCAGGTCATGCGTCAGCTCACGCGTGCTGCCGCCAGCCCCATAGGTGACGCTGACAAACGAGGGCTTGTACGCCTCCAGCTCGCCGATGGTCTGAAAAAGCGCTTCCGATGCCTCGGCGGACTTGGGCGGGAAGAATTCAAAGGACAGCGTCGGGCGCTGCTGGCTGAGGATGTCGGCGATGTGCATTCAGGGATCTTCGGCAGGTATAGAGTCTGCCCCAGCCGCACGCAAGACTGGAGAGCATGAGCCTGTCTTCAGCCCCCTCGTCCGAGCGCCACGAAAGTCAGACCGCCTCATCCCCCAGCCGCCTGTCGCCGGTCAGGTAACCCTGGACGTAGTCGCGAACGGCATCCTCCAGCGTGTAAAGCGGCTCCTCATAGCCTGTCTTCCGCAGCTTGGCGATGTCGGCGCAGGTGTAGTATTGATACTTGGCCTTCAGATGCTCCGGCATCGGCACAAAGTCGATGACAGGATCACGGCCCAGCGCCGCAAAAATGGCTTTCACCAGCTGCACCCAGGTGTGCGCCTGCCCGGAGCCCAGGTTGTAAAGCCCTCCGGCCAGCGGCTCACCGGCCAGATGCAGCGTCATCTTCACGGCGTCCTTCACATACAGGAAGTCACGCATCTGCTCGCCATCCTTGTATTCAGGCCGGTCGGACTTGAACAGCTGCACCTTCCCGGTCTGCAGGATCTGCCCGTAGGCCTTGTGCACGACGCTGCGCATGTCGGCCTTGTGATCCTCGTTGGGGCCGTAGACGTTGAAATACTTCATGCCGACCACACGGCGCAGAATGCCGGTGCGCTGGGCGTGCAGATCAAACAGGTGCTTCGAATATCCGTACATGTTCAGCGGACGCAGCCGGTGCAGGTCGGTCATCGTGTCGTCCATCCCCAGGCTGCCGTCCCCGTAGGTGGCTGCGGAGGAGGCATAGACAAACCGGGTGCCGCTGGCCAGCGCCCACTCGGCAAGGATCCGGGTGAACTCATAGTTGTTCCGCATCAGGTAGTCCGCGTCCTTCTCCGTGGTTGCCGAGCAGGCGCCCAGGTGAAAGATGACGTCAAAACGGCCCAGCGACTCCGGCTCCGCACGCACCCGCCGCTCCAGGTCGCCGCCGTCGATGTAGTCGTGAAACTTCAGCGGCACCAGGTTCCGCCACTTTTCGTCCGTGCACAGCTTGTCGCTGACCACGATGTTTTCGCAGCCCCGGCGGTTGAGCTCCCAGACGACGGCGCTGCCGATGAATCCGGCCCCGCCGGTGACAAGAATGCGGCTTTCAGGTGACTTGAGCATCCCGGCTGTTAATCAGGGGCGGTCGAAATTGCAACCCCTCACCTGCACCGACGCCAGCGCCGGCCTGAACAAACTTTACTGAAGGGCCTCGCGCCAGACCGCCGGATGCAGGAAGGCCTGGATCGTGCTGCCACGATCCCCCGCCGCGCCCGCGATGGTTTCCATCGTCATGCTCTCCCTCACGCCAATCGCCGGATAAAGCCACTCCTCACCCCCAATGTGCAGCTTGGGAATCAAGGCCGTGCCAAGATGCTCCACCTCCCAGCTCAGCAACAAGGGCTCCTCATCCGAAAAAGATTCCAAAAAGGCCTCGTGATCCGGAATGGTGCCCAGCAGCCCGCTGCCATTGATCAGGTCCCAGACTTCACCCGTCTGCAGATCCAGATGCACGGCAAATCCCGCCGTGATGCTCCGCCCCTCCCGATTTTTCTGCCGGCAAATCAACCCGAACATCGTGTGCGGCGGAGCTTCCTGCGGAACAATGTCCACCTGAAAACCAAAGCGCAACGGGTGCGGCGGCACCTCAATCATGCCAAAGCTGATCATGTCGAAGCTGGCGAATGCCATTTCGGGACTAATATGGGCCGTTGGTGCACGCATGGATTTTATCGTAATTCAAAATAATTACGCCCACCAATCTACTGAAATCAAATTTATTTATGAAAATTTAAGTTTAAGAGACCCTTAGAAACGCATTATTTCAAAAAACTGCCTGCTTCCTCATGCAGCAACCATGCCAGGATGGGGATGTCCGCAGGCGCAAGCCGGACCTGCGCCAGCTCGCGGCATCCCACCCACTTCAAGGCCGAGTGCTCATGGGCCACCGGATCAGGACTGCCCTGCTGAAGACGACAGCGAAACGGATGCAGCTGGATGCGCCCCCATTCGTAATCGTGCAACACCGGCGGCCCTGAAGCCAGCACCTCCACCTCGCAGCCCAGCTCCTCTTGCAACTCCCGGTGCAAGGCCGCTTCCGCCGTCTCCCCGGGTTCGATTTTACCGCCGGGAAACTCCCAAAAACCTGCCAGCCTTTTTCCTTTGGGTCTCTCGGCCACAAGCACCAGGCCATCCCGCTCGAGGATGGCGCACACAACATGAACGGGGTTAGGCAGGGACATCGGCTCCACGAATTAGCGAGCCATGCATGGCTGGACAATGCTTTCCTCACCCGGGGCGCAATGACCTGCCCCTCATGACCTTCCGTCACCGAAGCGGCACGACCGCAGGCAGGGCGTCGGAATACCCCGCCTGGGTCCGGCGCAGTTCGCCCACTGTCATCTGCCTGAGCCGGGTCAGATCCGCCTGATGCGCGGCGTCCGTCGCCAGGTTGGTGAGCTCTTCCGGATCCTTTTGCAGATCGTAAAGCTCCTCGGGCAGCCCTGGCTTCAAATACCGCACATACTTGAAACGCCCGTCGTTGATCGCGGCATACCAGGGGACGTGATGGTGCTCCGCCTTGTCCGGCGTCTTCGTGACCACGCGCGTGACGTCGCTGCCAAAGTGATCGCCAGTGCCTTCAAAGAAACAGGGATGCTCCCAGGAGGCCCCTTCGGGGTCACGCAAAAGCGGTGTCAGATCGCGTCCGTGCGTCTCCCATGGAATGGGAATGCCGGCGACGGCGCTGAAGGTCGCGACCAGGTCGGTGCCGTTCACCGGGCGGGCGCAGACCTTGTTCTCAGGAAGGGTGCCGGGCCGGGAGAGGATGAGAGGGCTGCGGTAGCTGGCATCGTAAGGGGCAAGCTTGGTCCGGAGACCGTGCTCGCCCATGGCAAATCCCTGATCCGCCGTGAACACCACGAGGGTGTTTTCCAGCTGCCCGCTTTCCTTGAGCGCCGCCATGACCCGGCCCACGCCCTCATCCAGAGCGCGCACACATTCCAGCAGCTGATGGATCGAATCCTCATACGTCCTGGCCTTGCGCCCCGGCTTGCCTCCCTCCTTGCCGGCCACGATACGCCCGTCCGCCGTGCGGACCCACGACTGCGTGGCCTGAAGATACTCGGGTTTTCCCGGCCGCGGCCCGACAATGTCCTCCGGAATCCTGACCTCGTCCTGCTGATGGGTTCCCAGATGGCGGCCGGCCGGTGTGGTGGGACCGTGAACCGCGCCGTAGCACAGCCAGAGATACCAGGGTTTGCCGACCACCCGCCGTTCACCACGAATGTAATCACAGGCCCAGTCGGTGTAACGATCCGTCGAATAGCCCTTCTCCACCCGCGCCTCGCCCCCTTGGAAGCTCAGGAGCTGGTCGTCATAATAGCTTCCTGCATTGTCAGGATGTTTCGGACGGTTCCAGACAATCTGGTGGTCCCAGTCCCGGCCAAATCCGGCGTCGGTTCCCGTGTGCCATTTGCCAATGTGGGCGGTCTGATAGCCCTGGGATCGAAACACCGCCGGCCAGAAGGGACATTGATCCGGATCGTATTCGCTGGCGGGATACTTCCCCGTCATCCGCATCGACTCGATTCCATGCGGATGCCTGCCCGTCAGCAGGGTCGCCCTCGACGGCATGCACCAGGCCCCCATGTAGGCATGGGAAAACCTCACGCCAGACTTCGCCAGGGCGTCGATGTGGGGCGTTTTCGCGCCCGGCAGCGCCTCAGGATGACAGGACAGAGTCTTGTAGGACTGATCGTCACTGAGGATGAACAGGATGTTGGGGCGTCCGGAAGTGGCCGCTGCGGCAGAGGAAGCACCGTCGAATTCCACCACAAAGAGCAGCAGGCACAGGCGCAGAAAATGGCGTTTCATGACAGACCTCAAGAACGCCGCAGCCAGCCCCGCCTCTCAGCAGACTCCGGTCATTGGCGATTCACGCGGTTGCCGGAAGGATCCACCACTTTGACGGAAACAAACATCAGCATGTTCTTGCTGCGCTTCTGCTTCACCTTGCCCTGAAACAAACGACCCACCAACGGAACATCCCCAAGCACGGGAATCTTGTCGTCGATCATGATGGTGTTGTCCGAAATCACCCCGCCCAGCACGATCGTCGCCCCGTCATAGACCTTCACCGCCGTCGTCACCTTCTTGGTGGAAAAGATCGGCTGAAGAATCGTGTTGGGCGTCAGCTCCTGCTTGCCCACGAAGTCCACCCCCGGAGCCGCCGCAGTGCGCGTCACGTTGAAGATCGGGCTGCCATAATTGACGAAACCGACGAACTCCGTGAATTCAGGCGTCAGGGTCAGGTCGACCGAACGGGCGTCATCACTGATCACCGGTTCCACGTTCAACACCATGCCCACACGCCGCGTCTCGAAGGCGGTCGGGGTCGTGGGCGTCACAGGAATCGGCGGAATGGTCAGCGGCGGAGGCGGACCGGCCCCAATGAAGATCACGTTCGAGCCCACGTTCGTTGGAATCTGCGGCGGGTCGAACTCCGTGGGATAAATCATTTCACGGACGATCTCGACGGAGGCCGGCTGTCCGCTCTTGGTGATGATGGACGGCTTGGAGACCAGGTCGACACCGCCGCGCTGGTCCATTCCACGGATCACGACCTGAAACTGAGGGTCCGTCAGCACGCCCGCCAGGGAAATCACCCCGGGGGAACGGGTGGCTTCACTCGTTGTCGAGCCGAACAGCACATCGTCAATCGTGCGGTTCTCGTTGAGGTCCGCCGAACTGCGCAAACCGGCCGTCAGCGGCCCCATGCTGCCCTTGTTCAGAAGCGGATTGGCGGGGAACTCATTCAACGCAAAGCCCACGGGCTGCTGATTCCCGACCGTGCCTCCGCCCAGCTCAACCTTCGAGGCGATGAAGCCGCCCAACAGCCAGTCAAAGCCGAGCTCGTCGAGCTTGGTGTTGTTGATCTCCACCACCTTCACATCAATCACCGCCATCTTGGGCGAGCTGTTCAGGCTCTGATCCACCAGGGCGTCCACCAGCTCCAGGTTTTTCGCCGTCGTCCGGACGATCAGCATGTTCGCCGCTGGATTGAAGCTGGCACCGCTCCCTTCAGGAAAGGCAATGCCGCGGCTCTCCAGAAACTCCCGTGCGCTCAGTCGGCGCAACAGGCCGGAAGGCGCGGCGGCCGCCCCCTGCGCGGCAAAGGGATCCGCGGGTGCAGGTGCGGCGGCGGCGTCCATCGGCGCGGCGCTGATGAAGTCCGGCGGCACCCGGTAGGTCTTGGAAATCAGGGTTTCGTTGGTGTCCGTCAGCGGCACGATGCGCACGGCAAACTCCTCGACCCGGAAGGTCACCCCCGCGATTTCCGTGGCATATCTCAGGACTTCCTCCACCGGCACATCCACCAGGTTGAGGGAAATCTGCCGGGAAGGAGCGCCAGACGCGAGGCTCAGGACGAAGTCAATCCCCTTGCCTTCGGGGTCCGCATCCCGCGAACGCACCCGAAGATACTCGATCACCTCCTCCAGAGACGCTCCCGTGAAGTCAATGCGCTCAATTTTGACCTCACGCAGCTTGCGCGCCAGCGTCTCCTTGCGGTCGCGGACGGACAACAGGGAGGCGTTGGCCAGCGAAGCATCCGCAGCCATGGCCTGCACCTGCTTGGAAACCGGCTTGTTCTCCCACAGGCTGGCGACCTCGTTCAGCATGCGTGACCGCTGATGATCGGCGGCGCTTTGCAGATAGCGCGCGCGCTCACGCTCCACGGTCTCCATGCCCCGACGCGCCGTCGAGTTGGTGGGGTCGATCCTCAGGACGTCCTCGTAGCTCTGCAGGGCTTTGTCATACTGCCCGGTCTCATGCTCGGAGGCCGCCTTCACCAGGAACTTCTGCACCTGCTCAACATTGCTGATGTGCTTGGGCGTCAGGGCCGGAGGATGACGATCCGGATCCTCCATCTTGGCACGCAGCTGACGGATCTTCTGCTTGGCCTCAGACGAAACCAGGGGCTCCAGACGATCCAGAATCTTTCCGGCCCCGGCATAATCCGCACCATTGATCAGCTCACCCGCACGCCTCAGGCCCGCATGAAAAAAACCATCCAGGGCGGCCTCCCGCAGCGGCCGCGCCATGGGCAGGTCCGGCACGGCCAGATAGGCGGCCTCATAGGCTTTCATGGCCTCTTCAGCCTGCCCCTTCGCCAGCATCACCTCGGCCTCGGAAATCTTCGCCGCCTGGTCGCTCAAAAGGCTGGCACGACGCTGAATCTCCCGCTCCGCCAGGCTCACGGTTTCATTTTCCGCCGCCACAACTTCGCCATTCAACACACAGGCCGCCGCCGCCAGGGCCAGCAGCCGGGACTTGTTCGCGTGAGGAGCAGACAGAAAACGCTTCAGGGGCATCAAAAGAGGGGGGGAAATTACCGTGGAATTGGCAGAATTATCAGGTTTTGCGAACGGGCCCAAGTCTTTTCTTCGACCTCTTCACCTCAGGAACCCGCCTCGTTTTTGCGGGCGGGCGCCAGCCTCGAATCCCCCAGGTCCAGACGGTACATGACCTGATTGTAGTCATACCTCGGCGTCGGCACGGGATTTCCGCTGAAACTCTCGGTGTAGGTGCCCTCAAAATAGATCACCCGCCCCCCTTCTTCATCCATGAAGGCATGATGCCTGGGGTTGTAGAAGGAATACTTCGGATGGCTCGCCACCTTCACCGCCTGCCGCCACGGCCCGAACGGCTCCGCCGCCTCGGCATACCACACCTCACCCAGGTTCGACGCCTCCCCCTGCTGCTGGGTGCCGATCATGATCCAGGTCTTCCGGTGCGGGTTCCAGGCGACGCTTGACCGGTGGATATTCACATCCTTGCCAGTGAGCGCATCCTTGACCTGCAAAAGGGCCTTGGAAGCCGGCATCCGGCCCGCCTTCACGCGTTCGTTTTCAAGCTTCCAGGTCACCGGCGCCTCGGCCTTCTGCCAGACATACTCCTCCGCCGCCTCCGACCAGGCCAGGGCCTCATAGCTGGCCGGATTCAGGGCGTCGGCATAGGTGGCCGGCACCCGGGTCAGGGCAAATTCCTGGCAGAAATAATAGTCGTCCCGGCCGTCGGCCTTGACCCGCACGGCGTTGCCCTGGGGGTGCTGCCATTCATACTCCTCCCCGAGCACCTGGACGGGCACGAAGACCCCCTGGGCCTCATCAAACTCACAGACGCCGTGCTCAAGCCTCTGGTCCAGCGACTTGAAGCGGGCAAAGTGCCCCACCAGGCGCTCCCGGCCCTGCTCATCCGGGACGATCATCAGCCCGAAGATCCACACCACGCCCGGCTCCTTCGTGGGCATCATCCGGCGCAGCTCGCCGGCGTCATCGAGAAGATACTCAAGGTGCACGCCCTCGGAAGGCTTCAGCCCGCCCTGCTTCTCCAGGTCCGACCAGGCGCAGGTGGAATGAAAGTTGCCCAGGGGATAGGCCGCCTTGTTGGTGTCCCCCCACAGCCAGAACACCCGCCCCTTCCAGGGCAGGGCCTGCACGCTGTCCTGGCCCATGACATGATTGAAGTTAGGCCTCGGCAGCGGAGCGGCCTTGCCGAGAAGCTCCGAGTCCCGGTAAATCCCCTGCCCGGTCACACGATACAGCCTCTCGGCGATGTTCTGCCGCATGACCCTCACCTCCGCCACGGCCCCGGCCTTCGGCTTCAGGCGCACCCCGGCGTAACCAAAACCATCTTTGCCGATCGCGTAGCCCGGCGAACTGACATGGAAAAACACCTCCCGATCCATCAGCCCCGGCTCCTGAAAGGCGATCCAGCCGGCGCTGTCGGTCGTGCAGGCGATGTGGTTGGTCGTGGTCAGCGTCACCAGCGGCACCCCGCGCAGCGTCGCCTCATCCACCACATGAATGGCAAAATATCCCTCCCCGGCTTCGTCCGCACGGGCGGCACTCGCCCCGGCCAAGGACATCCCGAGGCTGGTCAGGCCCAACAAAATCTTCCCCCAAAAGCGCATCCGGAAACCTACGCTCCGATCTCCCCGCCGCCAACAGCCAGAAAACGAAAATCCGAAGCCCGGCAGCCCTGTTCGGATTTCGAGCTTCGGATTTCAGGTTTCAGGTTTCAGGTTTCAGGTTTCAGGTTTCAGGGCGCAGTGGCTCAGGCTTCAAGTTTCGAGTTTCGAGTTTCCGACTTTCCGCCTTCCTACCCGGCAATCCGCGCCATGATCTTCTCGGTGCGCGTGACCACCCGCTGCGGGTCGTCCAGCAATCCGGCGCTCAGCAGCGCGTTGTCGAGAATCTGCTCGCTCAGCAGCTTCGCCAGGTCCGCATCATTCTGGCGCAGGTGATTCACCTTCTTCACCAGTTCGTGACGCGGGTTGATCTCCAGGATGACCTTCGGCGCCTCCACCTCGCTCGGCTTCAGGGCCTTCATCATCTGACGCAGCTGCGGCGTCATCTCGCCTTCAGGCGTGATGGCCAGGGCCGGCGCGCTGACCAGGCGTTTGCCCGCCCGCACTTCTTCGACGCCATCACCCAGCGATTCCTTCAGCCACCCGGCCAGGGCCTGGGTGTCGTCGTCGCTCAGCGATTCGCCTTCCGACGCAAGCTCGCCCAAGTCCACGTCCGGGCTGTTCACGGCCTGCAGCTTCCTGCCCTCAAACTCAGGCAGCGTCGAAACGACGTACTCATCAATGCTTTCATAGAGGAACAGCACTTCGCAGCCCTTCGACTTGAAGGCCTCCAGATACGGACCGCCCTCGATGGCGGCGCGGCTCGGTGCCACCTGGTAATAGATGGCCTTCTGGTCCTCCTTCATGCGCTTCACATAGTCGCCCAGACCGACCAGCTCGCCCGTCTCCGTCAGGCTGGATTCAAAGCGCAGCAGCTTGGCGATCGCGTCGCGGTTGGCATGATCGGTGGCCACGCCCTCCTTGAAGAAGCGGCTGAACTTCACGTAGAACTCCTGGAACTTCTTCGCGTCGTCCTGGGCCTCCTTGTCGAGGAACTTCAGCAGGCGCTTGCCCACCACCTCGCCCAGCTTGCGCACCAGCGCGCTGTCCTGCATCGACTCGCGCGAGATGTTCAGCGGCAGGTCCTCGGAGTCGATCACGCCTTTGACGAAGCGCATCCAGTCCGGCAGCAGCTTCGGCGGATGCGGGTCGATCAGCACCTTCTTGCAGTAAAGGGCCACGCCCGGCTCCATCTGCCCCATGCCAAAGGCCTCCATGTTCTGCTCCGGCAGGAACAGCAGCGAATTGATGACCAGCGGCGCGTCGGCCTGGAAGTGCAGGCGGTAGACCGGCGTGTCGAAGGCCTTGGCGGTGAACTTGTAGAAGGCTTCATACTGCTCCTCGGTCACCTCGTCCTTGTTCTTCAGCCAGATGGCCTCCACCGTGTTCACGCGCTCGCCGTTCAGCGTGATCGGGAAGCCGACGAAGTTGGAGTACTTGCCCAGCACGCTGCGGATCGTTCCCGGCCTGGCAAAATCCCGGGCGTCCTCCTTCAGCCGGATGACGATGCGGCAGCCGCGGTCCTGGTCGGGCGCGTCCTCAATCGTGTAGGTGCCCACGCCTGTGCTCGACCAGACGAGGTGCTCGCCTTCGCCGCGCCAGGAATGGGTGTAAACCTTCACCTCCTCGGCCACCATGAACGCCGAGTAGAAGCCGACGCCGAACTGGCCGATGAGCGTGGCGTCCCCGCCCTTGCCGGCGTTCTTGAGGGCGGACGCGAAGGCCTTGGATCCGGAATGGGCGATGGTGCCAAGGTTTTCAACGAGCTCGGCCCGCGTCATGCCGATGCCGGAGTCGGCGATCGTCAGCGTGCCGGCGGTCTCGTCGGAGGTGATGCTGATCTCCAGGGGCTTGTCCGCCTGGAAGATCTCCTTCTCCGTAAGCTGCGTGTGGCGCATTTTTTCCAGCGCGTCGGCCGCATTCGACACCAGCTCGCGGATGAAGATTTCGCGGTCGGTGTAGAGGCTGTGGATGACGATGTCCAGAACCTGCTTCACTTCGGCCTGGAACTCATGGGTGGTCGGTGTGCTCATGGGATTTTCAGGGGATGAATGTTTGTTGGGGGGAAGAAAACGGGCGCGGAGATTAGATGGATGCGCTGCCTGGTCAAGGCTGCCTCAAGGGCTGAATCTGGAACAAGACGCCAGGGAAAGGGCGGAGAGGCGAGGAATGAGTCGGCGGAATGAGTCGGCGGAATGACCAAGGCCCAAAAGGCAATGAGCAAGGAATGACCCAATGGCCAAGACCCTAAAGTGCTGCGCGGACCTGATCTCGAGTTTCGAGTTTCGAGTTTCGAGTTTCGAGTTTCGAGTTTCAGGTTTCAGGTTTCAGGTTTCCCTCCCCACACCCAGTTTCTCCATGCATGCGGCCAGATCCTCTGGCACCGGGGCCTCCAGAACGGTTCGCAGACCGGACGCCGGGTGCTTGAACTCCAGCCGGTGCGCGTGCAGCGCCAGCCTCTTCAAGTCCAGGGAGGTCTTCAGCCGTCGGTTCATCGCAAAGTCGCCATACACATCGTCGCCCGCCAGGGGGTGTTGCCGCGAGGTGGCCTGGACGCGAATCTGATGCGTCCGGCCCGTGATCAGCTGGATGTCGATCACGCTCAGCCGATGCTCCTCGCTGTGACTGCGCAGCTCATAACGCAACTCGGCGTTAGGCGGCCGGCCTTTCAGCACCTGGCTCCGCACCGCGCCGGCCGATTTGGCCGTGGTCAGATGGTCCAGCCACACGCCCCGCGGCGGTGGCGAACCGCGCACGATCGCCAGATAGCGTTTCTGGATCGCCCCCTCCTCAAACAAGGCCCGGCAGCGCTCCGCCGTTTTTTCATCCAGGGCCGCCAGCAGGGCGCCGGAAGTATCCTGGTCCAGCCGGTGAATCAGCCACACCCGCCCCGCAGGCCCGTCAAAGCAACGCTTGTCCGCATCATACCGACCCTCAAAAGCCGCAACACTGCCCGCATCCGACCTGCCCGGATTCGGATGGGAGAGCACCCCGGCCGGCTTGTTCACGACCACGATGAACCGATCCTGGTGAAGAACCGGGCAGCGGGTGATCCGTGGTGGGGCGTCAGACATGAAAAGCAGGGGGAACCCGAGATTACCCCGCATTAAAACCTCGGCAACGCCTTCGAGCCTTCTGGTAGGGCCCCGCTGCGCCGGGGCCGATGCTTCCTGGGCCTGAGGTTCGCAACCCCAACCCTGCCACCCTCCAGAACCAGTTTTCGTTAGGCCACCCATCTGCCCCCTCCGTTTGCCCGCGCCGCAGGCTCGAAAGCTCCGTTGTCGCAAGCCCCCCTGGGATAAAGCCACACCTCCGTTCCCCTCGAGCCATAGGCTCGAAAGAGATGAGCCTGGGGTGAAACGAGCCTAGCGAGTGAAAACCCCAGGACCACGTCCCCCACACCTCACGCCCACCTTCAGCGCGTCCTGAAGGGACGCGAGAAACCAGCCCCAACCCTGTGCGCATTCACACCCGCACCCTCAAGGCGCAGGCGCCACTTCGACAGACACCTGGATGTCATCAAAATAGATCGGGGTCTGGGAATAAGGCGTGCCCCAGACTCCGGCTTTGCCCTGCCCTTTCAGGCCCTTGTCCTCGGCTTTGACCATGGCCTCGGCGGGTTCGGCTCCATCGGCAGCCCAGGCCTTGCCGGAAATCTGCCAGGCCTCCCCAGCACCGCGCTTCACTTCGAGCTTCAGCTTCAACCAGGCATCGCTGGTCCAGGTGAATGGCACGCTGGCGGCCACGACATCCGATTTCACCAGCTCCAGCTGCTTCTTGGCGGCGTTCACCAGCAGGCGGTAGCCGCTCATGCCGTGCACGCTGACGCCAAACTTCGGCACACTGCGCGCCCGCTTGCTCGCAAACACGCGGGCTTGAATGCTGGATTCTCCCGCGGCCGACACCGCCACCTGCGCGCAGGCGTCGGTCAGCTCCGTGCCCGGATCGATGACGATGGCCTTGTTGCCGTCCTTGGCCGCCACCTGGATCTTGCCCTCGACCACGAACACTTCCTTGGGCAGCTCACCCTCGGCCCAGTCGTCGGCGTTGATCGTGAACGACTTGGTTTCAGCGGCGTGAGTCAGGCTGGCAAGGGCCAGCAGACCGGCGAGGACGGGGCGTTTCATCATCATGGGGCTGACGAAAACAGGTTCAGCGAAGGGGTTCTTTCAGCAGGGCGAGCGCCTCGAGAGCGGAGGCCTCCTCATGCACAATCGCCGCCAGGCTGCGGGCGATGGTGGGCGGGCTCTTGTGCTGCCAGACGTTGCGTCCGATGGCGATGCCGGCCGCACCGGCGTCCATGGCGTCCTCCACCATCTTCAAAAGGCTGGCGTCGTCGTTCATCGCGGCACCGCCCAGCACCACGACGGGCACGAAGCAGGACTCGGTGACACGGCGGAAGTCGCCCGGCTTGGCGTCGATCGGATACGGCACCTTCACGACATCCGCGCCCAGTTCGGCGGCGAGGCGGGCGGCAAACTGGATCTTCTCCAGCGTGTAATGCTGGCTCTGGCCCAGACCGACCGGCAGGGCCTCGATGATCGTCGGGATGTCGAGGTCAAAGCTGGTGCGGATCAGGTCGGCGACCTCCTGGTAGTTGATGCGTTCGTTGGGGCCGCCTGGGTAAAGCATGTTCATCACCGCGTTCGCGCCGACCATCTCGGCCTCCTCGACGCCATAGACATTGATGGAGGCGGCGCCTTCGCCGGTGATGCGGGTGTTGTAGACGTCCGTGCGCAGGCAGAGACCCTTGCCGGCCATCGAATCCGCCGCCCTCATGGCCACCCCGAGATTGATGACATAACCATCCACGTAGGGGCTGACGCGCTCAATCATCTCGAACGGGTTTTCCAGTCCCGGCACCGGGATCGCACAGCCGTGATCGACGGGCAGGATGACGGTGCGTCCGTTGCGGAAGAAGGTATCAATGTTTTCTTGGCGGGTCATAAGGGGGGTGGATGCATGGCCGGGATTGCCTGCGAGGCAAGAAGGGATTCAAGCCCCAGAGAGCACCCGCAGAGAAGGCCTGACACGAGGCAGGCGGCGGGAAATGAAGGACCAAGGACCTGGAGCCAATGACCAGGGAAGTTCCAAGGTTCAAATCTCAAGGCGACGAAAAGGCCACTCCCCCAGAACAGCCACACGCCTTTCCCATGCGTCATTGAGTCATTGGGCCATTCCCTGGTCATTGGAGCTCGGTCATTGGAGCTCGGTCATTGAACCTTGGCCTTCGGAACCCGAAATCACACCCAAGAGGCCCGCATCTCAGAAGATTTGAAGTCGAGGCAGGCGGCAGCAAATGAATGACCAAGGACCAAAAGCCAATGACCAAGGAAGTCCCAAAATTCAAACCTCAAGGCCACGAAAAGCCCCCTCCCCCAGAACAGCCACACGCCTTCCCCATGCGTCATTGAGTCTTTGAGCATTCATGGGTCATTGGAGCTCGGTCATTGGAGCTCGGTCATTGAACCTTAGCCATTGGAGCCTGAAACTCGAAACCCGAAACTTCGGCCTCCACCCTCCCCCTCTTCACGGCTTCATCAGGTAGGCAAAAAAGTCCTTCAGATCGGCCTCGCTCATGCCGGCGGTCAGGCCTTCGGGCATGAGGGAGACCGGCGAGGCCTCCAGCTTCTCGATGTCGGCCTGTTTCACCGCCGTCTTGTTGCCCGCCATGTCCTTGATGACAATGCCGCTGGCGTCCTGGGCGTCCATGAGTCCGCTGAGGATCTGACCGCCCTTGGTCCTGACGATGTAGGCGCCAAAGCCCTCGCGGATCTCCATGCTGGGCATGAACAGGTTGTCGAGCCAGAAGTCAGCGTTGCTGCGGTCATAGCCGGTGAGGTCCGGACCGATCTTGCCGCCTTCGCCAAACAGGGTGTGGCAGATGGCGCAACGCGCCGTGAACTGAAGCCTGCCCTTCGCGGCATCGCCCAGCCCCGTCTTGATCACCGCCTTGATGCGCTCGGCCTCCTTCTTCTTTTCAGGGGTCGGCCCGGTGGCCAGCAGGCCCTTCCAGTGCTTCTCGATGGCGGCGTCGATCTCCGCATCCTTGTGCAGGCTGAGCTGGCGCACGATGTCGACGCTGAAATGCTTGGCGGGCACCTTCCATTCATTGACGAAGTTCACCAGGATCTGCGCCCACTCCTTGCGCCCGGCCATCACCCGCAGCGCGTCCTCACGCAGGGCCTTGTCGCCGGCGATCTGCGTTTCGTAGCCAAGCAGCAGGGCCTCGGGGATGCGCTTGTCGTCAAACCGCGCCGCCGCCTGCAGGATGCCGCGCTTCAGCCCGGCGGGATTGCTGGCCTTCAGGATGTTCACCATGGGCATCACGGCTTCCTGCCTGCCCAGCTCGGCCAGGGTCTTCGCAATCGCGATGCGGGCGGTGCTGGAGGCCTTCTTGTCCTCCAGAAGCTGCACCGCCTTCTTCAAGGCCTCGGCATTGCCGCTGCGCAGCGCCAGCGTCAGGTCGCCGCCGCTCTGCTTGGCGATGTAATCGTTGAGCGCCTTCTGCAGGGCGTCCGGCAGCTTCGGCATCTCGGCGCCTTCAAAGGCCGAGGCGATGCCTGCGATGAATTTGCCGCGCAGGCTTTCATCGGTGCTGAGCGTCAGCAGCTCGGCGCAGGAGTTCAGGTTGTCCTCGCCTCCGGCAAGAGCATAGCGTTTCGCCAGCTTCTCGGCGAGATGCTCGCGGAAAAGCGGGGTCTTCAAAAAGGCCTCGTCCGACTTCAAATAGGCAAACACGGCCCCGCGTTCCTTCTCGGCCTTCGACTCCAGCGCCCACCAGGCCAGCAGCGGCAGGTGACCGCTTTCATCCTCGGCCTCACCGCTCCAGAGCAGGGGCAGCGCCACTTTCGCCGGCAGCCTTTTGGCGCTGGCCAGAATCTGCGCGCGCACCTCGGGATGCTTTTCCTCCCGGGCAAGTCGAGCCAGGGCCTCCGCACCGCCGGCATGCCCCTCGCCGATCATCTTAACGGCCCAGCGGCGAAGATAAGGATCCTTGGAATCGAGCGGTGGTGTCTCGACCGCTCCCAGCGCGTCCAGCGCCCAAAGCGTGTCCAGGGTCATGGGCAGGGCCTTGAGCGCAGGCACAAGCTCGGTCAGGTTGCGCCAGGCGATCTCATGCACGGCCTGCTTGCGAAACCATTCGTTAGGATGAGCCAGGTAGCCGAGCAGCTCCTCGCCGCTGGCCTTGCTCAGATCGAAGGGCTTCAGCTTCGGCCCACCGCTGGCAGGGCGGACGCGGTAGATGCGTCCGCTGGTCTTGTGCCAGTCATCGACCGGGCTGACGTGGCTGAGGCGCGTGTCATACCAGTCGGCCATGTAGAAGCCGCCATCGGGTCCAACGCCCGCCCACACGGGACGGAACCAGCGGTCGGACGTGCTCATGAGGTTCTCCTCGTCCTTCGTCCGGAAGGTGGAGCCATCGGGAAGCAGCTGGCTGACATAAACCAGGTTCTGCAGGGCGTTCGGCGCGATGATCCGGCCCTCATAGGCGCTGCCGAGCAGGCCGCCCTCATAGATGGCGAGGGCCTGGGGAAAGCGCTTGTTGTCGCCTTCATGACGCATGTGCTCGAACCAGCCAAAGGCATAAGGATTGGTCAGCGGACCGTGCTTGCCCCAGCCCTTGATGCCATAGCTGCCCTGCTCGTAATGCATGCCACGCGTGGCGCCGTTGGTGCCTGAGAAAATCCTGCCCTTGCTGTCGATGTCGAGGCTGAAGGTGTTGCCGCCACCCTCGGCGTAAATCTCGAAGGTCTTCTTCTTCGGATGAAAACGCCAGATGCACTGCCCTTCCCATTTGACGTTCTTGGTGCTGGCGCTGGAGACGTTGCCGGTCGTGGTGCTGCCGTTGGCACCATACAGCCAGCCGTCCATGCCCCACTGCAGGTTGGTGGCGACGCTGTGGGTGTCCTCAAGACCGAAACCGCTCAGCTCCACTTCCGGAGTGTCGTTGTCGGGCTTCGCATCAAAGTCGGCGTCCGCGTAGCTCAGCAGGTAGGGCGGATTCAGCACCCAAAGACGACCCATGCCATGCAGGGCGGCGCTGGCGATGTTCAGGCCGGTGATGACGTCCTCATGCTTGTCGAAAAAGCCGTCGCCGTCGGTGTCCTCGAACACGGTGATCTTGTCCGCGCCCTTTTCACCCCGAGGCGGCGGCAGCGGCACCTTGTCAAACTTGGCCCGCAGATGCTGGTCATAGCTGATGATCTTCAGCCCGGCCGGGAACTGATACTGACGGTACTGCGTGACGTAAAAACGGCCCTTGCTGTCCCAGGAGCCATACAGCGGCTGCTCGACCTCGGGTTCGCTGGCCATGAGATCCATCGCGACATCGCTGCGCAGCTTGAACTTCTTCAGCGCCTCCTGCGGCGGCGTCGGCGGCGTGTCATCGCGCATCACGCCACGACCCGGGCGCGTCTCCATGATCTTCTTCACCGCCTCGTTGCCGGCGACGTCGTCCGGTTTGACATTCGGTTCGGCGGCAAACGCGGGAAGCGTGGCAAGAAGCAGGGTGGCGGCGGGAAGGCGCATGGCGGGGCACAGTGTTTACGATGGCAGGCCGGGAATCCATCGGGGCGTGGTGATGAGATGCAATATTCGTGTGATGGCGCCACGGGTTGCCAAACCTCGATTTCCGTTCTCTTCTCACGCCTGCCCGATGCCCTCCCTCCCCGCACCGCCCAGCTCCCGCCCGCCTGCCTGGCTGCGTCTGCGCGCCCTGCACCTCGAACCCGTGCTCATCGCCACGGCCTGGGCCCTGGGGCTCGCAGGCCTGAACCGGCTGAATGTGATGCCCGGCGTGCTCTCCGGCCTCGGTCTCTGTGTCTGGATGGTTTATGCGCTCGACCGTCTGCTCGATGATCACGCCAAGGCGAGGCACGACTGCCTAACCACTGGGGCCTTTCTCCGCAGCCCCGCCCATGGCCTGCGCCTGACAGGCCTGGTCCTCGGCGCTGTGCTCACTGGCTGGCTGGCGATTTTCATCGTGCCGGAAAGCCTCCTGTGGACCGGCCTGACCCTGGCAGCGGCCATCTTCCTTTACCTGGGCATCTTTGCCGGTCACGGCAGCCAGGTTTTCTTCCGCGGCGTGCTGCCGCTCCTGGGCTCCGGCGCGGCGGGTTTCATCCTGACCTCCCCCATCAGCAACGGTGTCCGCTACTGCCTCGCCGGCCTGATCCTGACGCTGCTCTTTCTGCTGATGAGCCGCCCCTTTCAGCAGCGCCTGCGCTCCTCCCTGCACAAGGATGTGACAGGCGGCATCCTCTTCGCCATGGGCGTCACCACCTGGACACGCTTCATCCGCGACGGCACGGACCCGGTCGGCGGCTTTGTCGAGTTCAGCCTGCTGACCTGCCTCTTCATCGCCAACCTCACCGGCATCTCCTCCCCCAGTGCCCATCACCGCTGGCTCGCCGCCGGAGCCGGGGTGGCCTTCAGCGCCTGGCTGCTCGCTGACAAAGGCGACCTCGCCCTGTCCATGAAAACCCTCGCCGCCTCCTGCTCGACAGGCTTCCTCCTGCTCTGGCTGCTCGACCGCTTCCGCCCCCACCTCACCCGCGACACCTACCGCCTGCTCGCCGACATCGCCGTCCTTCTGCCCGCGATGCCCCTGGTTTGGAAACACTTCTGAGCCAACGAAGGGGGAGGAAGGGTTCCAGGTTTCGAGTTCCAGGTTTCGAGTTCCAGGTTCCAGGTTCCAGGTTCCAAGTTTCGGATTTCAGGTTTCGGATTTCTTTCCCCATTGACCTCCCCCGCCCTCCTCCCCAAACTCCCGGGGTCACGACAGGGGCGTCCCACCGCAGGGACTGAGACGGATCTTCCTCGATCCGAACCCTCCGAACCTGATGCGGGTCATGCCGCCGAAGGGAGCTCGCTCGGAGGAATCTCAGGCCAAGCGCTCAGCGCCCCCCACCCTGAATCTCACCTTCTCTCCCCGCCCGATCCTCCGGCATCCACTGCAAACCACTGCCAACGATCGCCAACTCCTTCCGGCCTCCACCGCCAACGCCCCCCTTCTGGCCTCTACCGTCAACCATCGTCAACAACCGTCAACGCTTGCCCCGCAAGCCTCAACTTCCCCTCTCCCCCATGATCGCCGACCCCAAGACCTCCTTCGAGCCCCATTCCTCCGAGCAACTGCCCGCCTCCAGCCGCGTCTACGTCGAGGGCCAGATCCATGCCGACGTCCGCGTGCCGATGCGCGAGATCGCCCTCAGCCCGACGAAGAGCTTCAATGGCCGCACCGAGGTCAACGAACCCGTCCGTGTGTATGACACCTCCGGCCCCTGGGGCGACCCCGCCTACAAGGGCACCGTCGAGGAAGGCCTGCCCGCCCTGCGCAAGGCCTGGATCCTTTCCCGCAACGACGTCGAGGAATACCAGGGCCGCACGGTCGAGCCCCGCGACAACGGTTACCTGACCGCCAACCACGCCGAATACGCCGCCGCCAAGCGCGAAGGCCTGCTCAGCCCCCTCAAGGCCCCCATCAACGCCCAGCGCCATCCCCTGCGCGCCAAGCCTGGCAAGGTCGTCACCCAGCTTCAATACGCCCGCGCCGGCATCATCACCCCCGAGATGGAGTTCATCGCCATCCGGGAGAATCTGAAGCGTTATCAAGTTTCAGGTTCCAAGTATCAAGTGTCCGACCTCAAGGACGACATTGTCCGCAACGACCTGCTCAAGCAGCACGAAGGCTCGGGCAACTTGACACCTGAAACTCAGAAACTTGAAACTCCAGCGATCTTCCGCCGCTTTCCTCAAAGAATCCCGAACGAAATCACCCCCGAGTTCGTCCGTTCGGAAGTCGCCGCAGGCCGCGCCATCATCCCCGCGAACATCAACCACCCCGAGCTTGAGCCGATGATCATCGGCCGCAATTTCCTGGTGAAGATCAACGCCAACATCGGCAACAGCGCCGTCGCTTCCTCGATCGAGGAAGAGGTCGAAAAAATGCGCTGGGCCACCAAGTGGGGCGCGGACACCGTCATGGACCTGTCCACCGGCA
>CAZXPU010000003.1:71488-95527 GCA_964642905.1 uncultured Prosthecobacter sp. | reverse complement strand
GGAAAACCACTGCCCGCTCGGAGCCTCGTCAATCGTTCCATCCGGCGGCTGGCCGACGCAGGCGAAGGCCCCCATCCAGGCCGTGACGGCAAAGGGTTCGGAGGTGAAGGCGTGCCCGAAGCCGTCACGGATCAGCGTCCGCCTCGGAATGGCGGCATACGCGCCCTGCTTGTGCCTGAAGTCATGGGCGCGGCGCAGGTAGCGCCTCAGCCTGGACGCCTCGGTCACGCCGGTGGCGGGCGAGCGGTTCAGGGTGTGCAGGTCCACGCGCCCAACCTGAAGTTCGACCAGGCTGGGAAAGTTGACCTGGTCAAACTTGCCGTCGCCGGGGATGTTGTCGTTCTGCGCCCTGGACGCTGAGGTGTTGTTCACGGAGGTGTCCGTCCAGGTGCCGTTCATCTCGCCGTAGTAGCCGTCGGCCGGCCAGGCGCCAACATGGTCGCCATGACCGTCCGGAGCCTGGTTGCCCGAGTAGGGCACCGGCACATGACCCAGGAGGAAGACGGACTTCACGTTTGTTGGATCGGCGTTGTAGGCGGCGGTGATGAGCGCCTTGACTCCGGCCGCCGTGCCGCTTCTCAGGGCCGTGATCTGCTGGACCGTCCAGCCGTCGCCGGCGAGGTCGAGCTTCAGCTGGTCGATCTCCGGGGCCAGCGCCGTCACCATCGTGTCATCGACCACCAGCAGCAGCGTTCCCCGTGCATGCACCTCGGCCACCTTCACCCCGGCGCTCAGGTAGCCCATGGCCGTGCCCGGCGTCAGCCCGGTGAAGGTGCGTTCCATCCAGTATTCATACTCCACGTTAGGCAGCGCCGTGCTGTCGGTGTGGCTCGTCTGCGTCGTCGTCAGGTCCGCCAGCTTCACCCAGGTCGTCTCGCCCTTGAGACGGCGGTGGATCCTCTGGGCGGTGATGCTGCTCTGCACCCGCTGGGTCCAGTTGAGGATGATGTGCGGGGCGACGTCGGAGATCGTTGCCTTCAGATCCACGGCAAAGTCACGCGGCACGGCGGCGGAAAGCGTCGAGGCGATGCTGAGGGCTGCGAGCAGGGCGCAGAGAACGAGCTTGTTCATGGTCGGATTGAGGGAGGGAGATCATGACCGCTTCGGGCCTGGGTAGGAGCTTAAAGTCATGCACCAGTTGCATGACCGGCTGCCCCGGGCATTCTGCGCGTCGTTCATGAACCGCAAGCCGTCCTGCACCCAACGTGATGTGGCCGCCCACCTCGGCATCTCCCACGCGACCGTCTCCCGCGCGCTGCGCAACGACCCGCGCATCACCGAAGCCGTGCGCCACAGTGTTCTGAAGGCCGCGGCCAGGCTTGGTTACAGGCGCGATCCCCGGCTGGCGGAGCTGATGAGCCTTGTTCGTGCCGGCAGGGCGCGCGCCCATCAGGGCACGCTGGCCTGGATCACCGACCACGACCTCTCCCAGGCGGCGGAAAAGGCCCCGCATGAGCTTTACTGGCTCTCCGCCGTGCGTCGTGCCGAGGAGCTCGGTTACAAGCTGGAGCGCTTTGATCATGTGCGGCCGTCAGACGCGCCAAAACTGGAGCGCAGGCTGCGGGCCCAGGGCATTCGGGGCATCGTCATCCAGCAGTTCAAGGCGGCCTTTCATCTGCCTGACTGGCGGTTGAACTGGAGGCATTTTGCCTTCATCCACAATGGCTCCAGCCAGATCACCCCGGCGCTCGACAGTGTCGATGCCGACGATGTGGCGAACTGCGTGCAGGTATTCACCGCGCTGGTTCGTCGTGGATACCGCCGCATCGGCATCTGCACGACACAGGCCATCGAGGCGGCCACCAGCTACAGCCTGTGCACGGCGGAGGCACGCTTTTCACTGCTGAACCCGGGAGTCCCCAGGATTCCCCCCTGCCTGCTTCCCGACCTTGGCCCCGCCTCGGCGACCGCCACGGCTCGCTGGCTGCGGCAGCATCGGGTTGACGCCGTGATCTCCCAGGTGCGTGGCATGAAGGAGATGTTGGAAGGCATCGGCCGCCGGATCCCCGGTGACCTGGGACTGGCCTACCAGGGAGTCAATCCACACGGCAGCAACTCCGGCATCTGGCAGCGTGAGGACATCATCGCCGGAGTCATCATCGACACGCTCGTCGCCAGCGTTGAACAGGGGCGCCTGGGGCTGCCCGAAACCCCGCGCCTCACCCTCATCCAGGGCACCTGGCACCAGGGGGTGACTTGTGCTGCTGAAGGCTGAGCAGGCGGTGGGCTGATTTCACTTCGCGGCCGTGGTCGGGGCGGCGGGCTTGACGTGCACGCGGATGGGTTTGGAGATCAGGATCTCCACGGTGTCGGTCGGGCTCGCGGTGGCGCTGACGGACTTCATGCGACTGGTGGCGGCGGTCATGGCGGCCTCGGCGGCCTTCTGCTTTTCCGCAGCCTTCTTCGCGGCCTCGGCGTCGGTGGCGGCGATCTTCTTCGCATCGGCGGCTGCGGCGGCGAGCAGCGCCTGGGCCTTCTTCTGCTCGGCTTCGGCGAGCGGCACGGCGGCGGGGTTGTAGCTGTACTTGCAGATGCCGAGGCTCTGCAGGGCGAAGGTGTGGTCGCCCGGCGCAATCTTGAGCGCGGCGAGGTCGAGCACCAGCTCATGCGAGGTGGCCTTGAGGGGGATGTCGAACTCCTTGAGGGCGCTGAAGCCTTCGCCGTAGGCCTTCACCTTGATGGACGTGCCGTTGAATTCGTTACGCCAGGTCAGCTTGAGCGGGATCTTCAAAGTTGTGCCGGACACGGCCTCGTAAACCTTGTCCTCGGCGGCGGCGATTGTCAGCGGCGCCTGTTCGGAATCGGTCACGGACACGGGCACGTCGGCCATGAGGCGGGGGGAGGGGATCTCGCCCTTCGCGTCCTTCACCGGCCATTCCATGCTCGCCAGATGAACGGGGCGGCTGATCTCCTTGCCGTTGATGACGGCCGTGCCGCTGAGCCTGGCCAGTGAGAAGCCGCGCACGGCCTTGTCATCGGCGGTGAGGATGAGATGGCCGTAGGTCTTGCCCTTGCCGATCTTCAGGCCGGCGGCGCTGACCCCGGGGGGCAGGTTTTCCATCTTGATGTCGATCTCGCCGTCAAAGCCGTCGCGGCGCTGAACGACGACCTCAAAGGCGCGTGCCTCCCCCTGGCGCAGGGCCATTGGCTTGGAGAGCGCGGCGCGGTCGCCGTTGCGCAGGGTCATGTGAACGGCCCAGGCGGCCAGGGAGAAATCCGGCGAGGCCTGGCGGACGATGAGGCGGTAGAGGTTGTGCGGGTTGCTGCGTGTGCCGCCGAAGAGGTCGCGCACCTGGAGGCGGTAGGTGCCGTCCTCCTTCGCCTCGAACTTGCCAAGCACGTCAGGAGAGCCGGCGTCATAGGGCGGGCCGTCGTAGGAGTAGCCGTTGCTGGTGACCTTCATCGGCGGCGCGATGTCATAGAGCTCGGCCACGTCGGTGAACTTGCCGTCCTTGACCTGCTGCACGAGCACGAAGGGATCGGTGTTGAGGCCGAGGCGCTCGCTGGCCACCTCCACCCACCAGGTCTCGCCCTTCTTGGCGGCGAACTCGTAGGTGTCCACGTCGGCGGCGGGGAAGAAGGCTCCGGCGATGTCGCAGGGCAGGCTGATCTTCTGAGCCTCCTTGTTGTTAGGCTCGGCCTCGCTGGCGGCGGCCCTGGCGGCCAGGCCCTCCGGCGGCCAGGACATGGCGCTGACCATCCGGGTCTGCGGCTGCGGCTCCGCAGGACCCTTCTGAATCGCGAGGCGATAGAAATGCCGTTCGCCGCCCTGGTAGGTAAGGTCGCTCACCTTGATGATGTAGGTGCCGTCGGCAGGAGGGGTGAAGTCGATCATGCCACCGGTGCGGTTCACCTTCAGGTCGGCGCCCTTGGCGTCGGCCAGCACGAGCACGGGGGTGAGGCGTGAGTCGATGCCGACCGCCGCGCAGTCCACGGCCATGGCCTGGCCCTTCACACCCTGGAAGGAGTAGTAGTCCACGGCGCGCTTCGTCATCGTGGCGTTGCAGATGGAGCCGACGGCGAGGGGCAGGGCGGTCTCGAGCGTGTTGTTCGGCTTCGTGCGCAGCACCTCGGGCAGCCGGTTCACGGAAAAGGCGCGGGCGGAGGAGATGCCAAGACGCGACATCACACGGGCGTCATAAACACCGGCCGGCAGGTCGGCGGCGATGCTGACGAGAAATTGGTTGGCCACACCGGCGACGGGTTTGGCGCTGATCTTCGGCGTGGAGAAGCTGAGCCCGGAGACATCCTCGATGTTCTCCCCCGTGATCGTCACCTGGACCTGCTGTCCGGCCTGTCCGCCCATCGGCATCATCGTCAGCAGGCGCGGCAGCGGCAGGGTGACCTGCTGCGCGACGAGGGCGGAGGTGGAGAACAGGGCGAGTAGGCAGAGGCTGCGAGGGATCATGACCCCAAACCTACGCAGCGGACCCCGTGAATCTTGAAGGAGCCGGTCAATTCTTGATATGGGCGGGTCCAGGGGCGGGCCGTAGGGGGAGGGTGAAGGGCCGAGCCTGCCAGACGTCGAGCGCATCTCGCGGAGCGAGATGGCCGGCATGCGGCGCCCGGCCGCATGGCGGTTTTCAAACACGGTTAGGCGGCTGACACCTGGTCCGAGACGGGATAAAGCAGCAATGCCCCGGACACATTCTTGGGCAGGGAGGTGAGCAGCACGAAGCTGGTGTCCGTGGCGGGATCGGCCCAGGCCAGCGTCCCGGTGGAGCCGCTGTGGCCGAAGGCGCCTGCCGAACAACCTTTGCCAAGTCCGATGGGGCCGCTCATGAACCCGATGCCACGGTGCGACTCAAGGCCTGGGGTGTGGTCCCGGACCATCAGCCTGGCGGTTTCCTCGCGCAGGACCCGGCCGTCGGGATGCAGGAAGCTGCGCAGGAAGGCGGCGACGTCCGCCGCCGAGCTGTGCGCCCCGCCCCAGGGAGCGGCGAGGTTCCGCCAGTAGTCGCTGTTCCAGTCCCAGTTTCGTGCGGACGGGTCGCCCGCTCCGGCCTCGGGGGCGGCGTGCTCCGTCTGCATCGCCACCATCTCCGACTTCGCATGCGAGCCCAGGCCGAGCACGGAGCGCGACATGCCGAGCGGCGAGAAAAGGTGCTGCTGGAGAAACTTCGGCAGGGTCGTGCCTGACACGCGCTCCACAATCTCCGCCGCGAGCAGGATGCCCATGCTTTGATAATGATACTTCGTGCCGGGTTTGAAGAGCAGGGGCGTGCGTGCCGCGCCCTTCACAAACTCCGAAAGCGGGGCGTGGCGGGCGCGCAGGGCGTTGTTGTCCTCCAGCTGGTCGGGCAGGCCGGAGGTGTGGGTCAGAAGCTGTTCGAGGGTGATGTCCCTGCGGGCTCCTTCGCTGAACTCGGGCAGGTGCTTCACGGCGGGATCCGAAAGCTTCAGCGCGCCCCGGTCGGCCAGGATCATGACGGCGGCGGCCGTCAGGGGTTTGGTGATGGAGCCGAGCAGGAACATGGAGCCGGCATCCGCCCTGCCAAAGGCCTGCAGGGTCACCTCTTCGCCGCGCTGGACATGCAGCACGGCGGAGTGAAGCGTGCCGTTGTCCACCTGGGTCTGGAGGATCTTGTTCACGGTCTGCATATAGGGAAGGGCGGCCCGGGCGCGCGAGGCCAGGCCGAGGCCGGCAAGCGTGAGGGCGAGGGTGTCGCGGCGATTCATAAGTCTAACCAAGCATTTCGCAGGAAGGTCCCGCCACATTTCATCCATTCACAGGCCGGCTGACACCGTTGACGACATTTTCCAGCGGCTGGCCGGTGACGGCGGCCAGGGCGATGCGGGCGGAGGTGCCTCGCATCTCGGCCTTGGACTCGACGCTGCAGAAGGCGGCGTGGCAGGTGGCGATCAGGTTCGGCGTCGCCGCCTCCTCCGGGGTGCGCAGGGGTTCGTCCTCGATGACGTCCAGCCCGGCGCCGGCAAGGCGGCCCTCGCGCAGAGCCTGAAGGATGGCGGACTTCCGGATGACGGCCCCGCGGGCGGTGTTGACGACAAACGCGCCCGGCTTCAGCAGCGCCAGCTCGCGTTCGGCAATGAGGTGGTGCGTCTCCTCGTTCAGCGGACAGTGCAGGGAGAGCACATCGGTCTGAATAAGCAGCTCGTCGAGCGATCTCGCGCGTTTGACGCCCACCGCCTTGTCCGCGCCGTTGGGAAGGTAAGGGTCGAAAAACACGACCTTGAAGCCGAGGGCCTTGGCGCGCAGGGCTGTGGCGGTGCCGATGCGTCCGAGGCCGACAATGCCAAAGGTGAGCGTGCTCAGGCGGCGCAGCCTCGGGGTGACGCGGATGTTCCACCCCAGGGTTTTCGCTTCGGCATCGAGGGGCAGGATCTGGCGGCAGAGTGCGAGGGCCAGGGCGATGGCATGGTCGGCCACCTCCTCGGTGCCGTAGTCGGGCACGTTGCAGACGGCGATGCCGCGTTCACGCGCGGCCTGGATGTCAACGCTGTCAAAGCCGACGCCGTTGCGGATGATGGCGCGGCATCTTTTCAGGCGCTCGATGCCGCGGACGGAGAGCGGCATGTTGTGCCAGATGATGACGGCGTCGGCGGACGCGAGCTCGTCGTCGATGTCCGCATCGGTGTCGCAGAGGTGCCGTGTCACCCGGGCGGCCTGACCTATGATGTGTTTTTCAATGGCGGACTCGGCGTCGCCCTGCGGGGCGGTGCGCCAGTCGATGATGGCGATGTGGGGCTGCGGCATGGGCCGGGATGATGAGCGCGCCGGAGCATTGCCGCCAAGCAGAAACCGCCGGGCGTGAAATCGGACGTTTCGCAAAGGCCAGGCCCCCGAGGTGCGTACTGGGTTTGTCATGCAAGCCGTCCTGAGCCGCCGCGACCTCCTCCGCCGATCCGGCATGGGCCTGGCCATGCTCGGGCTGGGCGACGTGCCGGCGGCGCCGGGAGCGCGGCCGCATCATGCGCCGAAGGCGAAGCGCGTGATCCACTTCTTCCTCAACGGCGGCCCTTCGCATGTGGACACCTTTGACCCCAAGCCGGCGCTGGAACGTTATGCCGGCCGGCCGGTGCCGGGCCATCGCATCACCGAGCGCAAGACCGGGGCGGCGTTTCCCTCGCCGTTCAAGTTCAGGCGGCACGGACAGAGCGGCATCGAGGTGAGCGAGCTGTTTGAGAAGACGGCGGCGCACATCGACGACATCGCGGTGATCCGTTCGATGCAGGCGCAGGTGCCCAACCATGAGCCGTCGCTGATGCTGATGA
This sequence comes from uncultured Prosthecobacter sp., assembly GCA_964642905.1. Lineage (GTDB taxonomy): Bacteria > Verrucomicrobiota > Verrucomicrobiia > Verrucomicrobiales > Verrucomicrobiaceae > Prosthecobacter. The sequence goes on along the minus strand of CAZXPU010000003.1, from coordinate 88,294 downwards.
ACTGCGGCGACTCGATCCAGCCGCGTCCCAGCCTCGGGGCCTGGCTGACCTACGGGCTGGGCAGCGAGAATGCGAACCTTCCAGGCTTCATTGCGATGTGTCCGGGCGGCCTGCCGATCAAGGGGGCGGAGAACTGGCAGGCGGCGTTCCTGCCCGGGGCCTACCAGGGAACGTATGTCGATTCGAAGCATGAGTCGGTGGAGCGCCTGATCGAGAACATCCGCAGCCCTCATGCGGATGAGCGGGTGCAGCTGCGTCAGCTGGAGCTGCTGCGGCGGATCAATGCGGCGCATCTGGCCGGGCGCGCGGATCCAAGGCTGGAGGCGCGGATTCAGAGCTTTGAGCTGGCGTTCCGCATGCAGATGGAGGCGGCGGACGCGTTTGACGTGTCGAAGGAGCCCGAGCACGTGCGAAGGATGTATGGCGAGGGCGTGCATGGCCGGCAGACGCTCATCGCCCGCCGGCTGTTGGAGCGTGGTGTGCGCATGGTGCAGCTCTGGCACGGGGCGGGTCAGCCGTGGGACAACCATGACAACATCGAGAAGAACCACCGGAAGCTGTCGGCGGAGATCGACCAGCCGATCGCGGCGCTGCTGACGGACCTGAAGCAGCGGGGCATGCTGGAGGAGACGCTCGTGCTGTGGGGCGGTGAGTTCGGGCGCACGCCGACCGTGGAGATGAGCGGCGCGCAGTCGAAGCTTGGCCGCGATCACAACCACTACGGCTTCAGCGTGTGGATGGCGGGCGGCGGCGTGAAGGGCGGCACGGTGCACGGCGCCACGGACGAGTTCGGCTTTGCGGCGCAGCAGGACCCGGTGAGCGTGCACGACCTGCATGCGACGATGCTTCATTTGTTAGGCATCAACCACGAGGAGCTGACCTACCGCTACGCCGGGCGTGACTTCCGCCTGACCGACGTGCATGGCGATGTCTTGACTCCCCTGGTCGCCTGAGGGACACTGCCGGGCGTCATGACCGTGAACCGACGTATTCTTGCCGTGCTGCTGGCCCTGCCCGCCGGCGTGGCGGCCGATGACGGCAAGGCCTTCTTCGAGGCGAAGGTGCGCCCTGTTTTGATCAAACATTGTTATGAATGCCACTCGGCCGAGTCTGGGAAGTCGAAGGGCGGCCTGTGGCTGGACAGCCGGGAGGGGCTGAGGAAGGGCGGAGACACCGGGCCTGCGGTGGTGCCTGGTGATCCCGGCGGCAGCCTGCTGCTGGCGGCGGTGAAGCATGAGCAGGACCTGGAGATGCCGCCGAAGAAGCCGAGGCTGCCCGCGGCGGTGATTGCCGACCTGGAGACCTGGATCAAGGCAGGGGCCTTGGATCCGCGTGAGGCAGGGAAGGCGGGTGCCGGCCGTTCTGGTGCGGCGGGGCGAAGCTTCTGGAGCCACCGGAAGCCGGTGATGCCCTCCCGGTCTGCGGCGGGCATTGACGGGATGATTCGTGAGAAGCTGAAGGAGCATGGGCTTGAGCCTGCGCCCGAAGCCGCGCCGGTCCTCCTTCTGCGCCGGCTGCACTTTGATCTCATCGGCCTGCCGCCCACGCCTGAGCAGGCGGCCGCTTTTAAGGTCGCGGACCTGGAGTCCAGGGTGGATGCGCTGCTGGCCTCGCGTGAGTTTGGCGTGCGCTGGGGAAGGCACTGGCTGGATGTGGCGCGTTACGCCGAATCCAACGGACGCGAGTCCAACCTCGCCTTTCCTCATGCCTGGCGATATCGCGACTATGTGATCGATGCGGTGAACGCGGACATGCCTTATGACCGCTTCATCACGGAACAGGTGGCGGGTGACCTGCTGCCTGCGAAGGATGCGGCGGAACGCGCCCGGCTGCTGACTGCGACGGGCTTTCTGGCGATCGGGGCCAAGGGGCTCAATGAACAGAACAAGGCGCAGTTTGCCGCCGACGTGGCGGATGAGCAGCTGGATGCGGTGACGCGTGCCGTGCTCGCCAGCAGCATCGCCTGCGCGCGCTGCCATGACCACAAGACCGACCCCTTCACGATGGAGGATTATTACGGGCTGGCGGGCATCTTCAAAAGCACGCAGACGTTTTACGGGAACTGGATCGATTCTGAAAACAACAACCACGGGCACCTCCTCCGCCTGCCTGACCTGCCGGGGCAGGTGGTTGTCGGGAAGTCGCTGACAGAGGAGCGGGTCAGGCAGTTGAAGGCCGATCTGGCGAAGCTGAACGCGGATGAGAAGGCGCAGCAGGAATACATCGCCAGGGCCCGGGCCGAGGGGCGCGACATCAGTGATGAGGCGCACCGGCTGCTCTCCAACGCGCTGCGCATCCTCTGGACACGGGGCGGCGTTGAAGGGGCGCTGGAGGCCGTGGATGACCGGGGGCGTCCGCTGCCGCTGTGCATGGGGGCGAAGGATGGCGAGGTCATGGACTCGCCGCTTTATGAACGAGGCGAGATCAGTCATCCGCGCGGCACGGTGCCACGTGGTTTTCCGAAGGTCTGGGATTGCGCGGTGCAGGTTCCGAAAACCCAGAGCGGGCGCGTGGAGCTGGCGCGCTGGCTGACGGATCGTGACAACCCGCTGACGGCGCGGGTGATGGTGAACCGGATTTGGCATCATTTGTTCGGCACGGGCCTGGTCCGCACGGTGGACGACTTTGGCGCGACCGGCGAGGCGCCGAGCCATCCGGAACTGCTCGACCACCTGGCGCTGCGCTTCATGGAAGGCGGCTGGTCGGTGAAGAGGATGATCAAGGAAATCGTGATGTCGGAGACTTATCGCCAGGCTGGGCTGAAGGAGCCTGGACGGGTTTCCAAGGTGGATCCTGACAACCGTCTGCTGAGCCACGCAGGCCGCCGCAGGCTGGATGCGGAGGCGATCCGGGATGCCATGCTTTCAATCTCAGGGCTGATGGACCTTTCACGTCGACCGGGCTCGCTGGTCGCTGAACTGGACGGACAGTCCGTGTCGTTGCTCAGCTTCAATGCGAAGCTGCCGCCGGACCTGGACGGCTCAAGGCACAGGTCGGTTTATCTGCCGGTGATCCGGGATCATCTGCCGGATGTCCTGGAGCAGTTTGATGTGGCGAACCCGAGTCTGGTCACCGGGCGCAGGGATGTGACGAACGTGCCTCTGCAGGCGCTGTATGTGATGAACGGGCCGTTTGTGCAGGAGCAGGCAAGGGCCCTGGCGCGGCGGGTTCAAAAGGCGCGCGATCCGGTTCAGGAGGCCTTCCAGCTCTGCTTCAACCGTTCGCCTGACGAGCCGGAGAGGCGGATGGTGCGGAAATTTCTGGACGATGCGGGTGATCACGAAAAGGGCCTGGCTGCGTTCTGCCAGGCCCTTCTAGGGAATGCGGAGTTTCGTCAGGTTGACTGAGCCGTCTGAATCAGGGGGTGATTCGTGCGCCGGCCTTCTTCATTTCCTCGACGAGCTTTTTCGAGGCGTCATTGAGCGGGCAGTCGGTGAGGAAGATCTGGCAGTAGGGGGCCCATTCGCGGGGACCGTCGTTGTCCTTCTTCCAGGCACGGTGCAGCGGCGCGAGGTCGGCCACCGGGTTCTTGTCGAGGAAGAGGAACTGCAGGTCGGTGAGGGCCTCGATGGGGGTGAGGTCGCTGATCTGGTTGCCCTTCAACGAAAGCATGGAGAGCCACTTGAGCTGGCCGATGCCGTCGAGCTTGGAAACCTTGTTGCCATCGAGGTAAAGGGTCCAGATCTTGGGCAGCTTGAAGAGGGCGCTGACGTCTGAGATCTGATTGCCGGCGAGGTAGAGGGAGTTCAACGAGCTGATGCCGCCGAGAGGAGCGACGTCGGCGACCTTGTTGTTGGTGAGCTCGATGTATTGAAGCATCTTGCAGGTGGCGAGCGGCGAGATGTCGCTGATCTGGTTGTTGGCGACGTCCAGGAACTGAAGTCGCTCCAGACCCTTGAGCGCGGCGAGGCTGGTGATCTTGTTGTTGGACAGGGTCAGGGAGGCGAGAGCGGTGCATTTTTCCAGGCCGCTCAGGTCGGTGATGCCGGCGCCCTTGCCTTCGATGATGGAGACGGTGGCGACGTCCTCGGCGGTGATGACCTCCTGGTTGTCGCGTTTGGCGAAGACCTGTTTGCGCACGGCGGCCTCGAGGGCCTTGTCCTTGAAGACGGCCACGGGTTTGGGCGGCGGGGGAGGAGCGGCAGGTTTGGCGGGCTCGGTTTTGGCGGCGGCGGGTGCCGGGGTGGCAGGTTTGGCCGGTGCTGGGGTGGGAGCAGGAGCCGGCTTGGTTTCAGGCTTGGCGACGGTCTTGGCCGGAGTGGCAGCGGCAGCCGGGGCAGGTGTTGCCGGTTTGGCGGCAGCCGGGGCAGGCTTCGGGGCCGCTGCAGGGGCTGGGGAGGGTTTGGCAGGAGCAGGAGCGGGTGCCGCTGCCTTGGCCGCAGGTTGGGCTGGAGCAGGCTTGCTGGCGGCGGCTGGAGCTGGGGCGGGCGCAGGAGCTGCGGCAGGTTTGGTTTCCTGGGCGGATGCTGCGTGGGCAGACAGGAGGAGGAACAGGGCTGGGAGATGCTTCATGTCTGGTAGGGGGCAGGATGGAGGAGGGAATGTACGACGCTCTGACGCTGCTTTTTATGGCGAATCTTGCGGTGTTTTAAGCCCGGGCCTGAAAACAAAACACCCCCGCGAGTTGCTTCGCGGAGGTGCTTTGAACGTCAACAAACCAACCACAGCCGGCTTTCGGAGCCTTGCCGCCGTCGGAAATCTGTCGCATCAAGCCTCGTTGTGGCTGACTTCCTTCACGGTCATGGCTTCCTTGCCCTGACGACCGCGGAGGTAATGCAGGCGGGCGCGGCGGACGCGTCCGGGCTTGGTGACCTCGATCTTGGCCACTTTCGGGCTGTGGAGGGGGAAAACACGCTCAACACCTTCGCCGTAGGAGATCTTGCGAACGGTGAAGGCCTCGTTCAGGCTGCTGCCTTTGCGGGCGATGACGATGCCTGCGAAAATCTGGATTCGTTCCTTGTCACCTTCGATGACTCGGGTGTGAACTTTGACGGTATCGCCGACATTGAAGGACGCCACGTCCTTTTTGACCTGCTCGGCTTCGATTTTGGAGATGATGTTGCTCATGGTGACAGTCAGGATAATCCCTTCGCCTCGCGGTTCCCTGGAGGGGCCGAACCGGGTAAGGGGCGCGCATAGTGGAGGTGATCCGGGGTTTCGCAACCTGTTTTTCCGGTCTTGCCGCCACCCCCACCCGCCTCCATAAACGCCCCCATGACCGCCGATTTTCTCCTGATCGACGTGGGCAACGGCCGTACCAAGCTCGGTCTGTCCACGTCCGAGCGCCTGATCGACCGCCGGGATCTGCCCTCCGTCGGGGTGACTCCCGAGGCTGTTCGGCAGGTGGTTTCCGGCTGGCAATTTCGCCGGGCGGTCATTGCCAGCGTGGTTCCAGCCGTGGTGCCGGTCTGGCGGGAGGTGTTTCCCGACCTCCTGGAATTGCGCCACGACACCCCCATGGGGATCGGGGTCCGCTATCCGCAGCCGGAGACCATCGGTCAGGACCGCCTGGCCAATGCCGTTGCTCTGGCTCATCTTCACGGGGCTCCCGGCATCGTCATCGACTTCGGCACGGCGGTGACTTTCGACATCCTGTCTGCCGACCGTCATTACATCGGGGGGGTGATCGCCCCGGGGTTGAGGCTGATGACCGATTACCTGCATGAACGGACGGCCCTGCTGCCCCAGGTCGAGCTTTGTGAACCCGCCAGCGCCATTGGCAAGTCCACGGTCGGCGCGATCCAGGCCGGGGCGGCCATCGGCTACCGGGGCATGGTCCAGGGCATCCTGGATGCCCTCAAAAAGGAGATGCCCGCCGGATTGCAGGTGCATGTCGTCGCGACCGGTGGGGATGCCGGGTGGATCATGTCGGGCATCCAGGAAAGCATTCCCGTGGACCCCGACCTGACCCTTCACGGCCTGCGCATCGTGGCCAATCTCCACTCCTGAAGGCGGGGTCACGGCAGCTTCGGTCCTTCTTTTTTCAGCCAGAGGCGGCCTGGGTTGACACCATGCGACGTTCTGGCCTACTTGAAGCGATGGAATCCGGCATCAAAGCTGCGTTCCCCCTCCCTTACGATCTCTCATGCTGTCCCGGTTCCCAGCGTCCCTTGCCCTGCTGACGGTAGTCCTTTCCCTGGTCTCCTGCGCTGTTTCCGAACCGCGCCGGACCGCTTCCGGAGACATGAGCCTTGGGACGATGACCGGTTATCCCGGAGCAGTGCCGGCAGCTTATGACGAGGGGTTTGCCATGGATGTGGAGCCCACGCTGGCGGTGGCCTCAGGCCCTCCGATTCGCGCGTCATCCTACCTGCTGATCGACGCCAACACTGGTCGCCATCTGGCCGGACGTGCGTCGGAGACGCCCCGCGCGGTGGCCAGCACGCAGAAAATCCTCACGGCTCTCGTCGTGATGGACGCCGGCAATCTGGACAAAAAGGTCACTGTCCAGGCTTCCGATGTCCGGGTGGAGCCGACAGTGCTCGGTCTGCGCCCTGGCGACACCTACACGCGGCGCCATCTTCTCTACGCCTTCCTCATCAAGAGCTGCAATGATGTCGCCAATGTGCTGGCACGGGACAACGCCGGCAGCATCAGCGCCTTCGCCGCCAAGATGACCGCCAAGGCCCGCTCCCTGGGATGCTCCAACAGCAGCTTCCGCAATCCGCATGGCCTGACCGTTGGCGGACAGCATTCCACGGCCCGCGACATGGCTCGCATCGCCATGGCGGCCTACCGCAACCCCGTCATTCGTGATGCCGTGCGGCGGAAATACTACACCTTCACCCGCCGGGACGGCCGCACGGTCACCCTCAAAAGCACCAACGAACTCCTGGGCGTCATGCCCGAGTGCAATGGCATGAAGACCGGCTACACCAACGCCAGCGGCCGCTGCCTTATCTCCACCGCCAGCAGTCGCGGCAGGAACGTTATCCTCGTTCAGCTTGGCACCAAAACGAAGTACATCTGGGACGACGCCCGCACCATGATGTACTGGGGGCTTCAGCGCGCCAAGGGCTCTGGAATCGCCGCCAACTGGTGACATCAACCGGCCTCAGCGGGTCGTGCCTATCGCCGGCATCATCATTCTCCGCGCCATGAAGCCCCGGCCCGTGTAAGGCGGCACCGAGTTGAAGGCGATGCGACGGGTGTCGTAGTAATCCATCAGTCGGCTGCGCGTGGCGATCAACCGGCTCCGAAGCTCTGCATGAGCCGGATCATGGGGAAGTTCCGCGACGTTGCGGTTCAGATGCCGGATGCCCTTCACCACGGGAACATGGCAGTATTGCGCCGATGGATAGCGCGCTTCGAGCTGCTTCTGTGACAATCCCAGGTAAACCACCGCCGTCTTCCGGCCGGCATTCGTGCCCAGCAGCGGGGCGGAGAGGTTTTCCGGACCGAAGTCAGCCGTGGGAATCTGGAGAGTCTGGCCAAGCAGCGGCTTGATCTCGAACCCGGTGCAGGAAGACAGCAACGGCAGAAGCAGGCCAACGAGAAAAAGACGGCAGGCGGACATGCGAACATCTGTGGATGGCGAACCTGGGTGGTCAACTTGGAAGAAGCGTGCCTGTTTGGGGAAGTTAGACACATATCCACAAATCATGATGCGTTGATGCGAGGGGTTGACCTCTCCATGTCCGGCGCTAGTTTTCGCCATGTCCGCACGCCCCAATTGCCGCCCTGAACTCGAAGCCGCCATGCGTCAGCGCATCCTGGTCATCGATGGAGCGATGGGGACGACCATTCGCCAGTACAAAGCCAAGGGCATGCTCGATGAAGCCTCCGCCCGCGGTGAGCGCTTCCGCGACAATGAAAAGGACATCCTCAACAACGGCGACATCCTCTCGATCACCCGTCCCGACATCATTGAGGACATCCACAAGCGTTTCCTCGAGGCCGGGGCGGACATCATCGAAACCAACACCTTCTCCGCCACCAGCATCGCCCAGGCGGAGTTCTTCCGTGAAGGCAAGAAGAACCCGGAGTTCTTCCAGGGCATCATCGAGGACACGTTCCTCAACGACCTTGCCTGGGAGATCAACTTCGAGTCCGCCAGGCAGTGCCGCAAATGGGCGGACATTGTGGCGGAGCAGACCGGCCGGAAGCGCTACGTCGCCGGGGCCATCGGCCCGCTCACGGTGTCGCTTTCGCAGTTTCCGGACCTGAGCGACCTGAGCTTCCGCTACGTCACCTTTGACCAGGTGAAGCAGGCGTACAAGCACCAGGTGCGCGCCCTCATCGCCGGCGGTGTCGACACGCTGCTGGTGGAGACGATCTTCGACTCGCTGAATGCGAAGACCGCGCTGGTGGCCATCCGTGAGGTGCTTGAGGAGGACCAGGTCGAGCTGCCGGTGCAGATCAGCGCCGCCGTGGGACCCGGCGGTGAGACGATGATCTCCGGCCAGGTCACCGAGGCCTACCTGAACGCCATGCGGCATGTGAAGCCGCTCTCCATCGGTCTGAACTGTTCGTTAGGCCCGGACAAGATGCGCCCATTCCTCGCCGAGCTTGCGGCGAAGGCGGACTGCTTCGTCTCCGCCTATCCAAACGCCGGCATGCCCAACCCGCTGGCACCCACCGGCTTCGACCTTCTGCCGCCCGACATGGCCGGCTATGCGAAGGACTTTGGCGGCAGCGGCTTCGTGAACATCGCCGGCGGCTGCTGCGGCAACACGCCGGAGCACATCGCCGCCATCGCGAAGGCCGTGGAGGGCCTCGCGCCGCGCGAGGTGCCCGCCGATCCGCACACGATGCGTCTCAGCGGCTCGCAGCCCTACGTGCTCAGCCCGGGCTCGAACTACCTCATGATCGGCGAGCGCACGAACGTGGCCGGCTCGCCGAAGTTCGCGAAGCTGATCAAGGAGAACAAGCTCGAGGAGGCCGTCGCCATCGCGCGTCAGCAGGTCGAGAGCGGCGCGAACGTCATCGACGTCTGCATGGACGAGGGCCTCATCGACGGCGTCGCCATGATGACGAAGTTCCTGACGCTCCTGCAGACCGAGCCGGAGGTGAACAAGGTGCCCTTCATGGTCGATTCCTCAAAGTGGGAGATCATCGAATCCGGCCTGAAGTGCCTGCAGGGCAAGGGCATCGTGAACTCCATCTCGCTCAAGGAGGGCGAGGAAAAGTTCAAGGAATACGCCCGCAAGATCAAACAGTACGGAGCAGCGACCGTGGTGATGGCCTTCGATGAGCAGGGTCAGGCCGCGACCTACGCCGACAAGATCCGCATCTGCGAGCGCGCCTATCGCATCCTCGTCGACGAGGTCGGCTTCCCGCCCGAGGACATCATCTTCGATCCGAACATCCTCACCGTCGCCACCGGCATCGACGAGCACAACAACTACGCCGTCGATTTCATCGAGGCCACGCGCTGGATCAAGCAGAACCTCCCTCACGCGAAGGTCAGCGGCGGCGTCAGCAACATCAGCTTCAGCTTCCGCGGCAACAACAAGGTGCGCGAGGCCATGCACAGCGTGTTCCTGTATCACGCCATCAAGGCGGGCATGGACATGGGCATCGTCAACGCCGGCATGCTCGAGGTGTATGAGGAGATCCCGCCGGAGATGCTCGTGAAGGTCGAAGACGTGATTTTGAATCGTCGTCCGGACGCCACCGAGATCCTCGTGGATTACGCGGAGCAGTTCAAGGGCCAGGCCGGCGGCGCGAAGAAGACGGAGATTGATCTCAGCTGGCGCGAGGCGCCTGTCGAGAAGCGCCTTGAGCACGCGCTGCTCAAGGGCATCACCGACTTCATCAACGAGGACACCGCCGAGGCGCTGGCCAAGCTCGGCAAGCCGCTCAGCGTCATCGAAGGGCCGCTCATGGACGGCATGAGCGTCGTCGGCGACCTCTTCGGCGCGGGCAAGATGTTCCTGCCGCAGGTCGTCAAGAGCGCCCGCGTCATGAAGCAGAGCGTCGCGTATCTTCAGCCCTACATGGAGGAGGAGAAGCTCGCCAACCCGGCGCAGCGCAGCGCCGGCAAGATCGTGCTCGCCACCGTGAAGGGCGATGTGCATGACATCGGCAAGAACATCGTCGGCATCGTCCTGGCCTGCAACGGCTTCGAGGTCACCGACATGGGCGTCATGGTGCCCTGCCAGAAAATTCTCGACAAGGCCGTCGAGGTCGGCGCCGATGTCATCGGCCTCAGCGGCCTCATTACGCCGTCTCTCGATGAAATGGTGCACGTGGCGTCTGAAATGGAGCGCCTGGGCTTCAAGCAGCCGCTGCTCATCGGTGGCGCCACCACCAGCCCTGCTCACACCGCCATCAAGATCGCGCCGAAGTACAGCGGCAGCATCGTTCACGTGCTCGACGCCTCACGCAGCGTGCCGGTGACCACGGCCCTGCTTTCCGAGGATCAAAGCGCCGACTTCGTGAAGAAGAACGAGGAGCGCCATGCGAAGCTCCGTGAGGAGTATGGCCGCAAGAAGGACCGCGAGCTGCTCAGCCTCGCCAACTCCCGCGAGAAAGGTCAGAAGTTCGACTGGAGCACGCAGGACATCGCCACGCCGAGCTTCACCGGCACGAAGGTCTACGAAGGCCCCGAACTCATCGCCACGCTGCGTGACTTCATCGACTGGTCGCCCTTCTTCCACTCCTGGGAGCTGCGCGGACGCTGGATCGCCGCCGAGAAGCGTTTCTCCTCCGCGCACGAGGATCCCGAAATGAAGGCCAAGGCCGAAGTCGAGGCCTTGAAGCTCTACCATGATGCCAACGCCCTGCTCGACCGCATCATCGCGGAGAAGCGCTTCACCGCGAGAGGCGTCTTCGGCCTCTTCCCGGCCAACAGCGTCGGTGACGACATCGAGGTTTACGAAAACGGCAAGATCAAGACCACCTTCCACACCCTGCGCCAGCAGGTCATCAAGAAGGACAAGCCCAACTTCGCCCTCAGCGACTACGTCGCGCCGAAGGACAGCGGTCGTGTTGACTCCATTGGCGGCTTCTGCGTCGGCATTCATGGCGGCGACGAGTTCGCGAAGGAGTTCGAGGCCGCGCACGATCCCTACCACGGCATTTTGACCAAGGCCGTCGCCGACCGACTCGCCGAGGCCTTCGCCGAATACCTGCATCAGCAGGCCCGCTTTGCCTGGGGCTACGAAAAGCCCGGCGACTTCGCCAACGCCGACCTCATCAAGGAAAACTACCGTGGCATCCGTCCCGCGCCCGGTTATCCCGCGCAGCCCGACCACACTGAGAAGCCCATCCTTTTCGCCCTGCTCGACGCCACCGCCAAGACCGGAGTCGAGCTCACCGAAAGCATGGCCATGCACCCTGGCGCCGCCGTCAGCGGCCTCTACTTCGCCCATCCCGAGGCCCACTACTTCGGCATCAGCGTGCTCGGCAAGGACCAGGTCGAGGACTACGCGAAGCGCAAAGGCAAGACCGTCGAGGAGATGGAGCGCTGGCTCGGGCCCTGGCTCGGCTATTGATGTGCTTTTCGTTCAGCCGTGGCGACAGGGCGTCGTGGTGAAGGGCGTAGGTTTACGCTCGCCATGAACCTGCGCCTGCTGCTTGCCCTTCCCGTCGCCGCCCTTGCCCAGTCCGGACCGCCTCCGAAGGCGCCGGACGTTCCGAAGGACCTGCCGCCTCAGATTGAAACGCTGCAGCCGGGCGTGAAGATGACGCTGCTGGCCGAGCATCCCGACCTGGTCACGCCGACCGGCATCGATGTCGATGCCCAGGGCCGCATCTGGCTCGCCGCCTGCCACACGCACTTTCGTCCGGAAGGTTATGTCGGGCCGCAGCATGACGAGATCCTCGTCTTTGACGCAGACGGCAAAAACCGGCGGGTCTTCTACAACAAGACCGACGCCACGATGCATGTCGAGGTCGGCCCGGACGGCTGGATCTACCTCGCGGAACGCGACCGCGTGCTGCGCGTGAAGGACAGCGACGGCGACGGCAGGGGAGACACCGAGGAGAACCTGGCCACGCTCGACTCTGTGGCCGACTATCCGCACAACGGCCTCAGCGGCATGGCCTGGCATCCGGACGGCGGACTGGTCTTTTCGTTAGGCGAGAACTTTGGCAAGGACTGGATCCTCACCGGCACGGATGGCGCGAAGGTGAGCGGACGTGGCGAGGGCGGCGTGTTCCGCTGTTCCGCCGATGGCAAGGGCCTGCGCCGCATCGCCCGCGGTTTCTGGAATCCCTTCGGCCTGATGGTCCGCGCCGACGGCGAGATCTTTGCGGCGGAAAACGACCCGGGCAGCCGGCCGCCCTGCCGCCTGCTCAACGTTGTGGAAGGTGCCGACTACGGTTTCCAGTGGGTCTATGGCAGCGCGCCCGTGCATCCCTTTGTCGCCTGGAACGGCGAGCTGCGCGGCACGCTGGGCATGGTGCATCCCTGCGGTGAGGGCCCCTGCGCCGTGGTCGAGCTTGGCGGCGGCGTGATGATCCCGAGCTGGAGCGACCACAGCATCGACTACTTCCCGCTTCAGAGACAGGGTGCGGGCTACACCTCCGAGCGCCTGCCGCTGGTGAAGGGCGGCGACTTCTTCCGCCCTGTCTGCATGGCGCAGGGGCCTGACGGCGCGTTTTACCTCACGGACTGGGTGTTCAGCTCCTACCCGATCCACGGCCGTGGCAGGTTGTGGAAGCTCGAAATCAGCAAGCAGCCCTGGATCGTCGAAAAGCAGCCTGCGACAGCGGAGTCGGTGCTGGCGACGAAGCTGCGTGAAGGCGCTGAAAAACGGAGCACGGCCGAGCTGCTGAAACTGGCGCACGGGACGGACCGATACCTTGCCGACGCCGCCCTCACCGCCCTTTCCCGTTCCGGTCTGACGGTTGAAACCCTGAAGGCCCTGCCGCCGCAGGACCGTGTCTGGGCCTTTGTGGCGATGCGCCGCGCCGATCTCAATGACGCCCGCTGGGTGCGCGCCTTCCTGGACGATGCCGAACCAGAAATGCGTTTTGAATGCCTGCGCTGGACCGCTGACGCGGTGCTCACGGAATTCCAGCCTCAGGTCGAGGCCATGCTTTCGGATCCAAAGCTCGATTTCAGGCTTTTTGAAGCCGTGCTCGCCACCTGGAACACCCTTCGCGGCGAGCCGGGCGCCGGCGTGACCAACCCCGAGGTGCTGGTCGGCCGCATCACCCACCCTGGCACGCCTGACCGCATCAAAGGTTATGCACTCCGTCTCGCGCCGCCGACGCACAAGGCCCTGACGACTGAGATGCTGCGGGAGTTTGCCGCCAGCGGTGACGAGGTGCTGCAGCTTGAAGCCGTGCGCACCCTTGCCGCACGCCGCGCCAGCGCCGACATCGCCGCGGACGAGAAACGCGGCCCGCAACTCCGTGCCGAGGCCATCCTGGGCACGGATGACGCTGCCCTGCTGCAGAAGCTCGCGAAGCATGACAACGCCCTCATCCGTGATGAGGCGAAGCGCGCCCTGCGCTTCACGGACGGCTTCACGCCGGTGGCGGACCGCCCGCCCTTTGACCAGACCGAGGCCTGGCTGAAGCGGCTCGATGCTCTTCCCGGCAAACCTGATCACGACAAGGGCCGACGCATTTTCCTCAACACGAAGGTCGCCCTCTGCTCCACCTGCCATCGCCACAGCGGCCGTGGCAACGTCGTCGGTCCCGACCTCACCCTGGTGGCCCAGCAGGGCGACCGAGCTGCCATCCTGCGTTCCATCCTGGAGCCGCACCGCGAGGTGGCGCCGCAGTTCTATCCCTCGCTGGTCGAGCTCAAGGATGGCACCACCTTCACCGGCATCCTGCTGCGCTCCTCCAGCTCCGATGTCTTCCGCGACCTCACGGGCAAGGAGAAGTCCTTCCCCGAGGCCGACATCGTCAGGCGCACCGAGCTGCGCACCTCCCTCATGCCGCCCGGCCTGGTGGCCGCGCTCACCGACGCCGAGCTGCGTGACCTTCTCACCTTCCTTCTCAGCCAGCCCTGATCATGAAAATCCTCCGCAACCTCCTCCTCGCCACCGGGCTGCTTCTGCCCGCCTGCGTCCTGTCCGCCGAAGCCATCACCGGTGAGACGGAGCATTTCATCTACCGCATCCCGTCGGCGGACGAGCCCTATGTGGACACGCAGCGGGACAACCGCGCCTTCGCCTTCCTGGGAACGAAGATCATGCTCTCCGAGGACTGCGGGAAGACCTGGCCGCATCTGGCGGACTTTGCCGAAGCCCAGGACATCACGTTCAGCGTGCTGCTGAAAAACGGCAGCGTGCTGTTTGCCACTCGCGAGCGGCTCTTCCTCAGCACCGACAACCTGAAGTCCCACCGCGAGATCATCGTGAAGCGCCCGGACGGCACCGATTACCGGCCGCACAAGCCGGTCGATCCGAAAAATCCGGGGTGGTACTTTCATTCACTCGACGGCGAGCACTGCTTTGAGGTGGGTGGACGTGAGATGCTCGTCTGGGGCAACTACTGCAACGTCCTGGGCGGCGCGGTGCCGGTGAACATCTACTATTCCACCGACAATGGGGAGACCGTGAAGCTGGCCTATGGCTTCGGTCAGAACCCGAAATTCCAGCAGAAGGATGCGCCGCCGGAGGCACCGCTTCTGGGCGACCCAACCAACAAGCTGATCGCCCGTCACATCCACAACGTGACCTACCATCCGGCGGAGAACGCCTTTTACGCCTGCACCGGCGACATCGACCGGGGGCATGGCAAGGAGGTCCACTGGCTGCGCGGCACCTATGATGCGAAGGCCGATGCCTGGGACTGGAAGCACGTCATCTCGGTGGACTCCAACTCGCGCTTCAAGGCCGGCGGCATGAACTTCATCGACGGCCGGATGTACTGGATCGCCGACGCCAACGGCCCCGCCCTCGCCAACCGCCATGACCGCGGCATTTTCAGCTGCGCACCCGCCGACTTCACGGACACCTCGAAGCACACGCTGCTGTTCAATCCGATGTTTGAGTCCGCCAACATGCTTTACCAGGACGGCATCTTCATCGCCACCCACTGCGCCCCCGCCTCGACCTATCAGAACGGCATCATCTGGTCCTCGGACAAGGGCCGCACCTGGACGCAGCATGATCTCAAGGTGCCCGGGCCGCGCAGCGGCTGCCGGATCAACCGGAAGAACAGCGACGGCTGGTTTCGCATGGACCTGCGCAAAGGCTGGATCGAGAGGGCCGAGGTGCTGTTCCTGAAACCGAAGGGCTGATGCTCCGGACAGGCAGACGGTTCCCATCCGGTGAATCCTGCCCATCTTGTGAATCCAGTATCCAACACCTGACCGAGTTGGGCCACGCCAGTCCCGGCCAGCCAATTCCCTTCCCATCTTCCCCCTTGCGGAACCGCGCCTCTGCGGCTCCCTTCGCGCCCCTTCGCCGGGGGCATTCCAGCCTTTCGGCATCTCCCAAACCCTCCGTTCCCATCCAGTACTCATGTCCACCGACGCCAAAAACCAGACCGCGCTCATGGAGAAAATCGTCTCCCTCTGCAAGCGCCGCGGCTTCATCTTTCAAAGCAGCGAGATCTACGGCGGCTGCGGCGGCATCTGGGACTACGGCCCGCTTGGCGCCGAACTGAAGCGCAACCTGCGCACCGCCTGGTGGAACACGATGACCCGCGAACGCGAGGACGTGCTCGGCCTCGACGCCTGCATCCTCATGAACCCGTCCATCTGGAAGGCCAGCGGCCACGTGGACACCTTTGCCGACCTCATGCGCGAGTGCTCGCTGACCAACAAGCGTGTCCGTGCCGACCACGTCGAACCCCAGTCCGGCACCGTGCTGAAATACACCGGTGCCCAGGCCCCGAACGGCTGGCGCTGGGACCGTCCGATCACCGCGCTGCTCAAGAACGGCGAGCACATCGAAAGCTTCCGCAAGCGTGTCCGCAGCCTGATCGCCCAGAACGCCGGTGAATCTGCCGGCAAGCCTGAGGAAATGGAGCTGCTCAACGAGGAGAAGATCGACGCCGTCAACGGCAGCGTCGATTTCCACCCGGAAACCGGCGGCATGCTCGGCGAGGCCCGGCCCTTCAACCTCATGCTCAAGACCTACCTCGGCCCAACGGCGACCGAGGCGGACGTGACCTACCTGCGTCCGGAGACCGCCCAGGCGATCTTTGCCCAGTTCAAGAACGTTTTCGATTCCAGCCGCGTGAAGGTGCCTTTTGGCATCGGCCAGATCGGCAAGGCCTTCCGCAACGAAGTCACGCCGAAGAACTTCACCTTCCGCAGCCGCGAGTTCGAGCAGATGGAACTCGAGTTTTTCATCAAGCCCGACGAGGCCGTCGAGATCATCAGCGGCGAGGTGGCGAAGTGGCATGAAGGCGCCGACCTGAGCGAGCCGCAGCCGAACTGGGGCTGGCAGATGTGGCACCGTTACTGGGTGGCTGAACGCACGAAGTTCTACGAGGGCATCGGCCTTGGCGGCGTGCTTGAATACTACTGGCAGACCCCCGAGGACCTGGCCCACTACGCCCGCGCCTGCGTGGACATCCTCTGCGAGTTCCCCTTCGGCACCGAGGAGCTGGAAGGCATCGCCGCCCGTGGCGATTTCGACCTGTCCCAGCACCAGAAGCACAGCACGAAGTCGCAGGAGATCTTCGACGAGGAGCTCAAAAACGCCGCTGCCAAGCTCAGCGATGAGCAGAAGGAGGCCCTCATTCAGAAGCGTCTCGCCGCCGAGAAGGCGAAGACCAAGGGCGAGCCGATGCCCGAGGCCGATGTGCGTGCCTGGTTCGAGCGCCTGTTCAAAGGCAGCTACGTGCCGCACGTCATCGAACCCTCCGCCGGTCTCGACCGCATGGCGCTGGCCGTCATTGCGAAGGCCTTCGAGGAGTTCGAGAAAGTCGATGACAAGGGCAAGAAGG